>DIHJ01000039.1:10274-44861 GCA_002420105.1 Nitrospira sp. UBA5699 | reverse complement strand
TTGCTGCGGGGAGCTTCATTCCTGCCGGGCGCACCAGCCGGTGAAGACCCCCCTATTTCATCAAGGACTTAGTCCCGCCCGCCGATGACGGGAAGGTCACCTCCCCCACCAAAGCTGCATAGAATTTCCCGTTAACCGGTTGTAAGTTGATGTATGAAACCAGGTAGCAGACGGGAGGGGCTTGGGAGTGCTATTCTGTAATCAGCGCATCGTGAGGTCTCCTGAAGGGAGACGCACTACGTACGGGGGAAGGCAGGCTTGGACGAGGCACTGCCCCTGCTGCGGGCGCTGGTTGATGAAGCAGGACCCGATGGCCCCCTGGGTTTGCTCATGCGGTTGGCAGAGTGGGTAGTTGTAAGGTCGCTCCAAAGGGAGGGAATCCATGAACCACGTTGTCCTCCATGATGTCCGCGCCGGGTTCTTCTTGATGGTGGGGTTTGCGATGCTGGCATTCATCTGTGCCGTTGCGGCGCTGAGTACGGTGATGCGCCCTGTTCGTTGGGCCGACAGACGGTCGGCTCAGTTCTAGTTGCGCGTTGGATGAACGCGCCGGTTGTGCTCGTCATAACCGAATTGTACCGTTCCCGTTTCACGGTTACATCCCCGTCCAGTAGCCCAACCTTCTGATAATTCAGCGCTATCTCTCTTCGATTTTCCCCCTGCGGCACCCCCGAAATGCGGTGCTATAGTTGTCCTAGCAGGTTTGCACTCTCAACAAATTGAATGGGGGATACCATGAAGGCGAGTCTGGGGAAATCCAGTCTGGTTGCGGCTTTGGGCATGGTTCTGCTGGCCGGACAGGGGTGCGGCACGAAGTGGTTGCAGTCCGACGGGGATCAGGTCGGCGGGGCGGCAAAAAATGGCGAGCAGGCTGGAAACGGTCGTGCCGGAGATAGCGCCAACTCCGGAGCCGCCGGTTCTGAATGGAACGGTCAAGGCATCAATCCCTCTTTCCCCGGAATGGCCCAAAGCGGTTCGCAGAGGGAACTGAGCGGCTTCTCGCAGAATCCTTCTGAAGAATATCTGGCCCAGGGGGGTGGAGTGGCCTCGCTATCTTCCGCAGGGGCGAACTCACGCCACCATGCGGAATTGACCAAAGAAGAAAAGGCGGCGATCGAAGCGGGACTCCAGGACGTCTTTTTCGGGTACGATCAGTGGACGCTCTCGGACGCGGGGATGGAAGCGCTCAGTCATGACGCGAAGTGGTTGAAGGATCACCCCGGTGCTGTCATGAAGGTTGAAGGTCACTGCGATGAACGTGGGACGACTGACTACAATGTCGTGCTGGGTGAGAAACGGTCCAAGAGCGCACGGAGTTATCTCATCGAGCTAGGCGTCAGTCCGAAGCAGGTGGCGGTTATTTCCTACGGCAAGGAACGTCCTTTCTGTCTGGACCACGACGAGTCCTGCTATCAGAAGAATCGTCGCGGACATATGTTGCTGACCGTGAAGAAAAAGTAGAATTCCGTCGACAGTGTGAGCGGCACCCCGGCGCATTCTGTGAAGAGGCGTCGGGGTGTTGCGTCTTCAGAGGTGGAGTCTCCGCTCGCGGTAGAGCCGGAGGGGCGTCCATTGCGATAGGGCGCTCAGTACCGTCTCAAGGAGGGGCAGCAAGCATGTCCTCAAGACCCCAGGCGCTCAAGCAGGAGCGTTGTATCGAACAACGGTTGCAGCCGCGATTTACCGCGCAGTTCCGCAGCACGTTTTCAGGTGGACAGCGCGAAGGACACGGGAAAACTCTGGACCTTTCCGACGGCGGCTGCCGCATAGTGGCGGATCAGCCTGTCGTCGTCGGAGCCTCGTTTGAATGCCGGATCTATGCGCACGGTCTCAACTGGCCGCTGCGTATTGAGGAAGCCCAGGTGCGATGGGTCAGGGGAAAGACGTTCGGCCTCAAGTTTATTGCCATTCAACCGGATGAACTCGCAAAGCTGAAGCAGGTGATTGCCAGCCTCAACGCGGAATTGTAGTTCTCTGCGCTCTCGCGCCGTCGAAGATCCCTCCCTCCTTCGAGAACCCCTCTCGCTGCCATCGTTTGCCCTGTGATATAAATGGTCTTGAATGGGAGAGATGCGCGGGGAGCTCTCCCGATGAAGACCTATCCGGGATGCCGGAATCGACCGGGTGCTGGGACTATGAAAGAAGAAGTCGCGACACTCGCCGGAGGCTGTTTCTGGTGCCTTGAGGCGGTGTACGATCAGCTGAAGGGTGTCATTGCCGTCGAGTCCGGCTACATCGGCGGACATGTGGACCGGCCGACGTATGAAGCGGTCTGCAGCGGGGAGACCGGTCATGCCGAAGCGGTGCGGGTCACGTTCGACCCCGATGTCGTGAGTTATCGGGAGTTACTCGAAGTGCTGTTCGTGATTCACGACCCGACGACGCTGAACCGGCAGGGCCATGACGTGGGGACTCAATATCGGTCCGCGATCTTTTATCACAATCCCGGGCAGAAGCAAGTCGCGGAAGCCGTCATCTCGTCGTTGACCAAGGAAGGGATCTATCAGAATCCCATTGTGACCGAGGTTGTGCCGGCTGGGACATGGTTTGAAGCAGAGCCGTACCACCAGCAGTACTTCGCTCGAAATCCCTACCAAGGCTACTGCACGGCTGTGGTCGGGCCGAAAGTGATGAAATTCCGGAAACTCTTTGGCGCCAAGCTCAAAGGCTAGAGGCTCTACCTACTCCACCATTCCGACAGGTTCTTCCTGGCTTCGGACACGATGTCTATCTTCTGTGCGATTTGATGTTGTGCAAGAAGCACCTCTGCCTGGGGAGGGCAGAAGGGCCATTCCAGGGTCGTCTTACCCTGGACTTTCGCAAAGATTAATCCGTCCGCCCTGTCCGCCGGTCGCTGCATAACCATCAACGGGTCATGGGGGTCGAGCAGGCAGGTGCCTTCAAACCCGGCGCTCTCGTAGAGGAGCGGATGAGCCAGCGGGACTTTCGCGGCTCCCTGCGCGAACACCGTATCCCCCTCTCTGATGGGACCGGGAGGCGCGATGGAATAGAGAATCGCCGGCACAAGCAGCATGAAGGCCGCCGCAAAGCCGATTGACCAGAGCGGCGGCCCCGTATCCGGACGATCTTCCTGAATCGAAGACATGGATGAGTCGCTACGCCGGCCCCGTATCGTGCTGGTCGAGCCAGGCATCCTCTTCGCCTTCGGCCCCGTCGGCGGACCGCAAGGACGAAAAATCGAACAGCCGTTTGTCCAGGAGAAGTGAAGGCGCCACATTGGAGAGCGCCGCAAACATGCTGTCGGCGCAACCAGGGGCGCGACGTTCCCACTCGCGCAGGAATTCCTTGGCCTGTTTCCGTTTGAGATCCTCTTGTGAACCGCAGAGGTCGCAGGGGATGATGGGAAAGGCGCGCCGATCCGCATAGCGGGCTAAGTCGGCTTCGCGCACGGCCGCCAGGGGGCGGATGACCAGATGCCGGCCGTTCTTCGACCGCAGTTTCGGCGGCATGGTTTTGAGTTTTCCGGTAAACAAGAGATTCAGGAGGAGTGTTTCGATGATATCGTCCCGGTGGTGGCCGAGCGCGATTTTTGTCGCGCCGAGCTCCGCGGCGACGCGATAGAGGTGTCCGCGCCTAAGCCGGGAACAGAGGGAGCAGGTCGTCTGTCCGTCGGGAATCAGTCGCTTGACGATCGAATAGGTATCCCGTTCTTCGATGTGGTAGGGAATGCCGACCGAGGTGAGATACTCGGGCAGGACGTGGGCCGGGAAGCCGGGCTGTTTCTGGTCGAGATTGACCGCCACCAGATCGAAGTGAATCGGCGCGCGGCGCTGCAAGACGAGCAACAAGTCGAGCAGTCCGTAACTGTCCTTTCCGCCGGAGAGGCAGACCATGACTTTGTCGCCCGGTTCGATCAGGTTGTAGTCGCCGATCGTTTGCCCGACCTGACGCAGCAGTCGCGTCTGCAACTGTTCCGTCGCTTCGTCAAGTTTTGGGAGCGGAGGGCGTTGACTGGTCGTCCGCGACATAGGCCGGTATTGTACTTGCTGACTCGATCGGCTGTCGATCCTCAGCGCAACGAGCATCAGGTGGGACCGTGAAGTCCTCTCGCGAGCCGATTCAATCGATCCTCTTCGTCTGCACGGGGAATGTCTTCAGGAGCCTGGCGGCGGAGCATGCCCTCAAAGCGATGCTCGGCGCCCAATCTCCCGGCATCGTCGGCTCTGCCGGCATTGATGCCAAGCCCCAGTCCGTTCACAGCTGGGTACGGACCCGACTGTGTATGAAGGGTGCGGACCCCTCAGCCCACGTCCAACGGCAGTTGACTCACGACATCATCGAGGCGGCGGATCTCGTGATCGCCATGGGGCGCAACCACCAGGAGTTCATCCGCGAACGGTTCGGGCGCGACGTCCCCCTGTTCAATCAGGCGTGTTTCGACCGGGACGAACCCATCCAGGACGTGCACGAAGTGATGCCGGATTGGGAGCAGGACCTCGATAAAGCGCGCGACTACGTCTGGTCCGTGATCGACAGAATCTGGGACGCGACGCCCCTGCTGATCGCGCGTCTGCCGTTGCTCCGCTAGGACATCCCCCCGAAAACGGTCAGCAAGCGGTCAGCCGGTTCATTCTTGGACGGGACGGACAATTTTTCTCCGACTTTTCGGCCCGGGCTGCCGTCGATACCGTATCCGACAGGACGAGCCGCCGGGACCTGCTATATTTTTCTATGGGATAGCAATGAGTCGGAAGGTCCCATGTCACGAGCGAGTCTGCGCGGGAGCATATCGTCTGAAGCCAGCCGTCCGGAACCGGCCTGGGTGACGTGGCCCGATGAGAAGCTGTTGGACCTTCCGATGTGCCGGCTCAACGTCTCGCTCGACAACCCCTTCTTGTCCGGACATATCGAGCAGTTGTATCGCGAACTCGAGGCGAAGAATTTACGGTTTCGTCCGCACTTCTGGCTCTCCAACGAATGGTTCACCCCCGACGGCGTGCCGGGGATCGCGATTCCGTTCTATCTCGCCCATCCGCGTCTCGTGAAGCTCGAACTCGCCCAGATGTTGGAAGTCGAAGGCGGAACCGCGGAGTGGTGCATGCGAATTCTCCGCCATGAAGCGGGGCACGCGATCGAGAACGCCTATCGCATTCGCCGCCTGCGGAGCCGGCGACACATTTTCGGCCGGTCGTCGGATCCCTACCCGAAGTATTACACGCCCAGGCCCTACAGCCGGAGCTTCGTCCGCCATCTCGACGTCTGGTACGCGCAGAGCCATCCCGATGAAGACTTTGCCGAAACCTTCGCCGTCTGGCTGACGCCCGATTCGATGTGGGCCGATCGCTATAAAGGCTGGCCGGTCCTCAGAAAACTCCAATACATGGACGGCCTCATGCGAAGTTTGGCCGGCGCGACTCCGGCGGTCACGACGGGCGAACAGGTCGATCCGTTGCCTTCGCTGAAGAGAACCCTGCGTGAACACTATGAACGGAAACGGAGCCATTACGGTATCGCCCGATCGTCGTTCTACGATCCGGACTTGAAGCGTCTGTTTTCGGATGCGCCGGCGCACGCCGACAAGATGAACGCCGCGACGTTCCTCAACCGGTTTCGCCGCGAAGTGCGCCGCAAGGTGGCCAGTTGGACCGGCGAATACCAGTACACGATCGACCAGGTTCTCGAAGACATGATCCGGCGTTGTCGCGAATTGGAGCTGCGCCTGCCGATTCCGGAGGAGCAGGCGAAGCTGGACTTCACGATTCTCCTGACGGTTCATACGATGAACTATTTGCGCAGCGGGCGTCACAAGGTGGCCGTATGAGACGAATGCGCGTCCTCGTCCTCATGCACGAAGACCTGGTGCCGCCGGAGCCGTTGAACGGCCATGATCCGTCGCGGGCCGAATGGAAGACCGAATACGACGTGGTGACGACGCTCCGGAAGCTCGGGCACGAGGTAAAGCCGCTCGGCGTCAAGAGCGATCTCGGCGTGATCAGGGCCGCGGTCGAGGAGTGGAAGCCGCATATCGCGTTCAATCTGCTCGAGGAGTTCGACGGCGTCGCCGTCTACGATCAGAACGTCGTGTCCTATCTCGAGCTGCTGCGCATGCCCTACACCGGCTGCAATCCCCGCGGGCTGATGCTGGCGCGCGACAAGGTGTTGTCGAAGAAACTCTTCTCCTTTCACCGTATCCCGTTCCCGGAGTTCATGGTGGTGCCGCAAGGGCGGGCGGTGAAGCGACCCAGGCGGCTCGCGTTCCCGTTGATCGTGAAATCCGTGTCGGAAGAAGCGTCGCTCGGCATCTCGCAGGCTTCGATCGTGGAGGACGACGAGAAATTGAAGGAGCGCGTGGCCTTCATCCACCAGAGCGTCGGGACCGGGGCGCTCGTCGAGCGGTATATCGAAGGGCGCGAGCTCTACGTCGGGATCCTGGGCAACGGCCACCTGCAGGTGCTCCCCGTGTGGGAGCTCAAAATGGACAAGCTCCCGGACGATGCCCGGAGGATCGCCACCGAGCGGGTGAAATGGAGCCGCAAGTATCAGGACAAGTACGGCATTACCTCCAAGGAAGCGAAGAACCTTCCCGAGGGGAAGGCCGGCGAGATCCAGCATCTGGCGAAACGGGTGTACCGCGCCCTCGGACTCAGCGGGTACGCGCGCATCGACCTGCGCATGGACGAGCGCGGGCAGCTCTACGTGCTCGAAGCCAATCCCAATCCGCAAATCGCCCACAACGAAGACTTTGCCGACTCCGCCGAGAAGGCCGATTATCCCTACAAGGATCTGCTGCAGGAATTGTTGAACGTGGGTCTCCGCTGGCGTCCGGCGAAGGCGGCGTAAGGCCCTATTCCCTCCGCCCCTAATTTCCAACCCGCATTGGGAAGCTCAACACGCGGAACGCCTGACCGCCTGAATTCTGGCGGGGAATCGCGAGCGCGCATTCGCGCAGCCAGTCCCGGATTTCGGAACGAAGCCACGACGGAGGAGCCCGCCCTCTGGATGAATCATGCCCTGTGCCTTGATGGTCTGAACCGACGGGGATCGAGGCGGGCGAGCCGCTCTTCAGCCGCTACGGTCCCCAGCGAAAACCGAAGAGCAGGGTCACGCTGGTATGGTCGTTTTCCCGAAGCGAGGGGGAGAGATTGATATCGTGCAGATTCACCTGCAGCGTCGAAGACAGGGCCATGTTGTGCACGACCTGATATTCGAGCGCGAGGCCGATCGGAATGAACCAACTCGTGTCGTTGCGATCGATGCGGGCGGGACCGGTTCCCCGGTCGAGATCCGCGTGGGTCAGGCCGAACCCCGTATAGGGCACGAGGTTGATCCCGTTATTCAAGCGGAAGTGATAGCGGCCCACGCCGGCGAAGGAGAACTGAAACAGGTCGCCCATCGGACTGATCTGCATCATCGGGCCGAGGGAGAAATTCCGGTCCAGATAATAATCGAGATTCAGTCCCAGGGTGAACACCGTATCGTTGACGGTGCCGGTCGTCAGGCCCAGGTCGCTGCCGAATCCCCAGCGGTTCTCATCGGCCTCGACCGACGGGACATTCGCCAGGAGACCAGCCAGCAGGATGACGACACCGGCGAAGACGGTTCGGAGGGAGCTCGCGAAGACCCGGGGAAAACTCATGGCCGGATGCTAGCACATGAGACCGGCATGGACAAGCCGCTTGAGCGTCCGCCTGCCGTGGGGTATCCTCACGCGTCGTCAACAGAAACGAGGGGAAGATGCCGGGAAAAGGAATGACGCCAAAAGAAGCGGCGGAGGCGTTGATCGCCGCAATGCCCACGGGCGTGTCGGAGTCCCACTTGGAGGAGTACGGAATCGACGCGACCGCCGAACGGGCGCAGGTCTTCACGCGGGAGTTGCTCTTTCTCAACCTCTTTTGGATCTTTGCCGCGATCGAAGCCCATATTCCCTCGAAGTATCGCCCTCTGATATCCGAACTGGTCCTGCATGCGGTGGAAACGGGATGGGGAACAACCTATCCCGTCGGTCCGGCGGCCTGGACGGCCTTTCTCACGGAATGGAACGAGCGCCGGCAGCGCTATGAACGACTGGTGAAGGAAGGGGTCAGCTCGTTGGCGCTCAGCGCGGAAGTCGGGCTCGGGCTGGAAGAGCAACGCGCCGTCGGCGAGGAGGACCGGCGACAGGTCCTGACGCTGTTGATCGATTCCGTGCCGGTCGACACGTACGGGCAACTACTCGAGGATGTCGGCTGAGGCGGACCGGCCTCTACAGGTACCGGTGGCGTAAGACCTTTCCGGTCTGATCCAGCTCATAGAGCAGCGGCGCGCCGGTCGGTATGTTCAGTTCGAGCACCTGCTCCTTCGACAACTGTTCCAACTCCATCACCAGGGCGCGCAAACTGTTGCCGTGCGCGGCGATCAGGATCGTTTCGCCGTTCAGGACGTAGGGCTTGATCTTCCGTTCGTAGTAGGGCAACACGCGTTCCGCCGTGTCCTTCAGGCTTTCTCCGCCCGGGGGCCGGACGTCGTAACTCCGCCTCCAGATCTTCACCTGGTCGTCGCCGTACTTCTTGGCCGTTTCCGCCTTGTTCAGACCCTGCAGCTCTCCGTACATGCGTTCGTTGAGCGCTTTGTCTTTTTCGACGGGGATGCCCGATTGGCCGATGGTTTCCAGGGCCAGTCGCAGCGTCTCGTTCGCCCTGGTCAACACGGACGTGAAGGCGCGATCGAAGGCGAAGCCGCGGAGCTTCTCGCCGGCATTCTTCGCCTCTTGAATTCCGCGCGGCGACAGCGGGACGTCCACCCAGCCGGTAAACCGGTTCTCCAGGTTCCATTGCGACTCGCCGTGACGCAGCAGCACCAATCGCCCCATGGATCGCTCCTCTCGCTCGTTGGTCGGCCCGAAGCCAGGTCCAAGGATACTCGATCGCCCCTCCAAGTCAAGCGTTGCTTTCGCCGGCTTGCGGAAGTACCATGCCGCTCGATTTGGCCCAACGAAGGACCCTGCGCCGGTATGACGACGTCGTTCCCGCCCGAGATCAATTGGCCGGCACTGGAAGCCTGGTGGGTCGGGATGGGCGACCGTCTGCATGTGGCCGACCGCGCGCAGGCGTTTTTCAAGCTGGTGCGCAACGACGGGCAGCTCGAGCGGATCGCCCAGGTCGGCGGACAGGTCGATTACATCCTGTTCGTGCTGATGCGCTACTGGGTCCCGACCGTGTTGCCGCCTCCGGGCCGCGAGCGGCTCACGAAGAACGATCCGGATTACTGGCTCGAATCGGAGCAGATACTGAAAGCGGCGGCTGCGCGTCTGCGCGAGCTGAAACCGTTGATCGAACTGCTCACGACGCCCGGGCCCCTCTCCGACGCCCCGCCGGGCAGGAGCAGCACTCCCTCGCCGGTCGCCGAGCTCGAACTGTCCAGCATCGTCGAAGGCATCGCGGAAGCCGCCGGCACCTACGGCGGGCCCGACTACACCTCGATCGTGAAGGCCTTCGATCCCGTCCCGCTCAGGCAGACGCAGCCGTTCAAGCACAACAAGAAGCACAGCGCCGAACTCTGGGTGGTGTTTCTCCTGCGCGAACATTTCCGGAGTTTGGGACTGGGCAAGGACCGCTACTGGCCGCTGGTCGCGCCCATCTGCATGGCCGCGGGCATTCTCAGCCAGAACGGGCAGGCCTTCAGTCCGGACGAGCTCAAGTCCTGGTGGCAGAAAAACTGGCCGCGGACCTATACGCAGCTCGAGCAGAAGCAGGAGACGGCCGATTCAGGCGGCGCGGCGTACGAACAGGATTTCGCCTGGTTTCAGGGCTGGATCAACTGGCAGCGGACCAGATAAATTCGTCGGTTACGTCGTCGTGGCGGCGGGCTTGGCCGGTTTCTTCGGCAAGTTCTCCGGATCGAGCGCTCCTTCCTGAATCATCTTGAACATCGTAATCGAAAACAGAACGTAGAAGACCACGCCCACCCAAATGACATAGGGCTGGACTCCGCCGGCCTCTTTGATCGTGGCATCCTGTTTCGCCCGGTCGTTCCACGTCTGCTGCTTGATGGCGCCGATCTGTTCCCGACAGTGCCAGTAGTAAACGTAGTTGGCCGTTGCGCCGGCCACGACGCTCCAGACGATGCCGCTCGACATGTCGCCGGTGAGGTACGTGGAGATCATCGGTCCGATCGCATAGACGGCCGCATAGAGGTACATCTTCCGATACAGGAACCAGAGAAAGGAAATGAAGAGGAAGGCCGGCCAGTTCCAGGTCAGCGCGAATTTCGGGGATTGGTCGGTGCCGAATTTCGTGAATTGTTCCAGGTAGCGGTCCGCATTCGGGCCGATAAAGGCGCGCCAGAGTTCGTTGTCCGTTTGGCTTGCTCCGGCGAAGGAAGTGACCGCCGGCGACTCCGCCGGGGCCGCCAGATCGGTCCCGCATTGGTAGCAGAATCTGGCGTCGTCCTGATTTTGTTGCTGGCACTGCGCGCAGGATTTCATTCCGGAGAGAGTATCACATTGCCGGGGTTGAACGGGCGGTGGAAGACGGCGGGAATCGCCGCCGCCGTCCTTCGCCCTTATCAAGTTGCTTTCACCGCGGTGCCTGTGCTAGCTTCCCTTACTTTACAAGGGGATACGCCTGCCATGCCGACCGAAGAACTGAAACAAGACGCTGAACAGTACTTGATGGGCACCTACGCCCGTCAGCCGATCTCGATTGTCCGCGGGCGCGGAAGCAAGGTCTACGATCTGGAAGGACGGGAATATATCGATTTTGTCGGCGGGATTGCCGTCAATCTTCTCGGACACGGGCATCCGGATCTGGTGTTGGCCATCCAGCGGCAGGCCGCGCAGCTCATTCACACGTCGAATCTCTACTACACCGAGCCCCAGGTGAAGCTGGCGCAAGTGCTCGTGGAGCATTCCTTCGCCGACAAAGCGTTCTTCTGCAACAGCGGCGCGGAGGCGAATGAGGCGGCGATCAAGCTGGCGCGCCGTTATTCCCATGACACGTACGGGGCCGGACGGTTCGAGATCGTCACGATGAAAAACTCGTTCCATGGCCGCACCATGGCGACACTGACCGCTACCGGTCAGGACAAGGTGCAGAAGGGCTATGAGCCGCTCGTTCCCGGATTTTCCTATGTGCCGTTCAACCACCTTGCCGCGCTGGAAGAGGCGGTCACCGACAAGACTGCCGCCGTCATGCTGGAACCGATCCAGGGTGAAGGCGGCGTGCACGTTGCGGATCGCGACTATCTCAAGGCGGTGCGCGAGCTCTGTACGCAGAAAGACGTCCTGCTGATTTTCGACGAGGTGCAGACGGGAATGGGCCGGACGGGAACCCTCTTCGCCTACGAGCAGTTGGGCGTGCAACCGGACATCATGACGCTGGCGAAGGGGCTCGGCGGCGGCGTTCCGATCGGCGCCTGTCTGGCGACGGATGCCGTGGCCAAGGCGTTCGGGCCCGGATCGCATGCCTCGACGTTCGGGGGCAATCCGCTGGCTTGCGCTGCGGCGCTGGCCGTCCTGCGCGTGCTCCTCGAAGGCCGCCTGCTGGAGCAGGCCCGCCACATGGGCGACTATCTGGGCAAGGGATTGGCGGACTGCAAGGACCGCCACCGCGTGGTGCGGGACGTGCGCGGGCTCGGCCTGCTCCAAGGCATCGAAGTGGAAATGGACGCAAGAACGGTGGTCGGCGACTGTCTCCGACGCGGTCTCCTGGTCAACGCGACGGGAGAGCATGTGCTCCGGTTCGTGCCGCCGCTGATCATTACGCAACGGGAAATCGATCGTCTTCTGGACGTGCTGTCGCAGATATTCAACCGACACGCGGTCGAGGGACCGGCGCACTGATCGCATCCTCATCGCCATGAAAACACCGGCGCAGCGAAACTCCGGGTTGAAGAAGGATCTGCTGGATGTTGCGGCCATCTCCCGGACGGAGGTGGCAAGCCTGCTGACGCTCGCGGCGCGGCTCAAGGAGAAGCAGCGGCGGGGGATTCCGCACCCCCTGCTCCAGGGGAAGACGCTGGGGCTGTTGTTCGAGAAACCGTCCACCCGGACGCGGGTTTCCTTTGAAGCCGGAATGAACCAGCTCGGCGGCCATGCGCTGGTGCTGCCGATCGGCGACATTCAGCTCTCGCGCGGCGAGAGCGTGCCCGACACCGCCCGGGTGCTGTCGCGCTATCTCGACGGGCTCGTCATTCGCACCTACGACCACGCCACGGTCCAGGAGTGGGCGAGAGAAGCGACGATGTCCGTCATCAACGGACTGACCGATTTGAGCCATCCCTGCCAGGCCCTCTCCGATCTGCTGACGATTCAAGAGAAGAAGGGACGGTTGAAAGGCCTCAAGATCGCCTATATCGGCGACGGAAACAACGTGGCGAATTCGCTCATCGAAGCGGCGGCCAAGATGGGCATGACGATCGCTCTGGGCTGTCCGGCCGGCTATCAGCCGGACCAGCACGTGGTCGATCTGGCCAGGCTCGAAGCGGAGAAAACCGGCGCGGTGATCGAACTCGGCCACGATCCCCTCATTGCGGCCAAAGAAGCGGACGTGATCTATACCGACGTCTGGATCAGCATGGGGCGCGAACGCGAGCAGGCGCGGCGGCTGAAAGTCCTGGCTCCCTATCAGGTCAACCACCGTCTCGTGAGCCGGGCCAAGTCCGATGCGATCGTCATGCATTGCCTGCCGGCGCATCGCGGTGAAGAAATTACGGCCGACGTGTTGGACGGGCCTCAGTCGGTCATTCTCGACCAGGCGGAGAACCGGCTCCACATGCAGAAGGCCATCTTAACGAAACTGCTGGGCAAAAGGAGAACAGGCACAAGATGAGTCGTGCGATCAAGAAAGTGGTGCTGGCCTATTCCGGAGGGCTCGATACCTCCGTCATTCTGAAGTGGCTCCAGGAAACGTACCGGGCCGAGGTCATCGCCTTTTGCGCGGACCTGGGACAGGGGGAGGATCTGAAGGCGATCAAGGCCAAGGCCCAGGCCCTCGGCGTCAGGAAGGTGTATGTCGAAGACCTGCGGGAGATCTTCGTCAAGGACTACGTGTTCCCCATGTTGCGGGGCAACGCCATGTACGAGGGCTGCTATCTGCTCGGCACGTCCATCGCGCGCCCGCTCATCGCGCGCCGCCAGGCGGAGATCGCCCTGAAGGAGGGCGCCGAGGCGGTCTCGCACGGGGCGACCGGGAAGGGGAACGATCAGGTGCGCTTCGAACTGACCTACACGGCGCTGGCGCCGGGGCTGAAAATCATCGCCCCCTGGCGCGAATGGAACCTTCGGTCGCGGCGGGAATGTATCGAATACGCGGAGCGCCACGGCATTCCGGTGACGGCGACCAAGGCCAAACCCTACAGCATGGATCTCAATCTGTTCCACGTCAGCTACGAAGGGGGCATCCTGGAAGATCCCTGGGAATCGCCGCCGGAGGAAATCTTCCAGATGACCGTGTCGCCGGAGAAGGCGCCGAACAAGCCGCTGGAAATCGAGATCGACTACGAAGCCGGGAATCCGGTCGCGGTCGACGGGAAGAAAATGAGCCCGGCGACGCTCCTCGCGCACCTCAATAAGCTGGGGGGGGCGCACGGAATCGGCCGCGTGGACCTGGTCGAGAACCGGTACGTCGGGATGAAGTCCCGCGGCGTCTACGAGACGCCGGGCGGCACGATCCTGCATGTCGCTCACCGCGGGCTCGAATCGCTCACGATGGATCGCGAAGTGCTCCATTTCAGGGACAGTCTGATCCCGCGCTTCGCCGACCTGATCTACAACGGGTACTGGTTCAGCCCGGAACGTGAAATGATGCAGGCGGCCATCGACGAGGCGCAGAAGGACGTGACCGGAACCGCCCGGGTGAAGCTCTATAAAGGCAGCTGCACGCTGGCCGGGCGCAAGTCCAAGAACTCCCTCTATCGTCTGGATATCGCCACGTTCGAAGAAGACGAGGTGTACAACCAGAAGGACGCGGAGGGCTTCATCCGGTTGAACGCGCTGCGGTTGAAAATCCGCGCCCAACGGAAGAGAGCGTCGTCCTGATGGCGAAAGGTACAAGGCGCATCCGTCCGGCGTCCGCGAGCGGCAAGGCCTGGGACGGACGCTTCCGGGAAAGGACGAACCGTCTGGTCGAAGCGTTCACCGTCTCGGTGGCGGTCGACCGGCGGCTGTACGCCCATGACATTCAAGGGAGCATCGCCCATTGCAAGACGCTGGGGAAGGCCCGCGTGTTGACGCCGGGTGAAACGAAAACCATCGTGCGCGGGCTCGAATCGGTGAAAGCGGAATTTGATCGCGGGCGGTTTCGGTTCGCGCCGAACGACGAAGACATTCACATGGCGATCGAACGGCGGCTCACGGAACTGATCGGACCCCTGGGCGGGAAGCTGCACACCGGCCGCAGCCGGAACGATCAGGTCGCGTTGGACGTCCGCCTGTATCTCCGCGATCAATTGAACCGCCTGCTCGGCCAGATGGAGGAGTTTCAGCTGGTGCTCGTCGCCAAGGCGAAGGCGAATCGGGCGGCGGCGATGCCGGGCTACACGCATCTGCAGCGGGCCCAGCCGGTGCTGTTCGCCCACCACCTGCTGGCCTATGTGGATATGATCGAGCGGGACAAGGGCCGGCTGCGCGATGCGCAAACGAGATTGAACGTGATGCCGCTCGGATCCGGGGCGCTGGCCGGCACCAATTATCCCGTGGACCGCCGGTACACGGCGGGCCTGCTGGGGTTCCCGACGGTCACGACGAACAGCCTCGACGCGGTGTCCGACCGCGACTTCATGATCGAAATCGCCGCGGCGCTGTCGATCGCCATGATGCATCTCTCGCGGCTCAGCGAAGAACTCATCGTCTGGTCGTCGCAGGAATTCCGGTTCGTGGAGCTGCCCGACGGCTTCTGTACGGGCAGCAGCATGATGCCGCAGAAGAAGAACCCGGACGTGCCCGAACTGGTCCGCGGCAAGACGGGCCGCGTCTACGGCCATCTGATCAACCTGCTGACCACGCTCAAGGCCCTTCCGTTAAGTTATAATCGGGATTTGCAGGAGGATAAGCCGGCGCTCTTCGATGCGCTGGATACCGTGCTGGCCTCCCTTCAAGTCTTGACTGAGCTGATGCGTCGGCTCAAAGTAAACAAAGAGGCGCTGAAGCAGGCCCTGGAAGGCGGGGGGCTTCTCGCGACCGAATTGGCCGATTATCTGGTCGGGCGGGGCGTGCCGTTCCGCGAGGCCCACGCGATCACCGGCCGGGTGGTGCGGGCCGCCCTGGACCAGGGGCGGGAGATGACGTCGCTGTCGCTCGACGAACTCCGGCAGTTTTCGGACCGGATCGAGAAAGGCGTATTCGCGCGCCTGACGGTCCAGGCGGCGATCGACCGCAAAGCCCAGATCGGGGGCACGGCCCGCGGGCGGGTCGAGCAGCGGATCAAGGAACTGGAGCGGATGTTGTCATGAGACGCGCAGGGATCGCGCTGGCCGTCTGGCTGTGGGCGGGCTGCGGCGTCGTCGGATCGCCGATTCCCCCCGAGAACGTCGGGGTGTCGTTTACGATCGAGCAGCAGAAGAAGCGCGACGCCCTTGAGGCGCAACAGCGCGAAGCGGCGGAATCGCAGGCTGCGGCCGAGCCAGAAGGGCAGGATGTCAATCTGCCGGCGCTGCGGCCGGTCGGCACGCGCTGAGAGTCGAAGAGGAATCATGCGGAATGTTCATCTTGCATGCATGTTGAACCGGAGGAGGGACTGATGCAACTGATCCAACCCATGCGACAGGGCCACCTGCCCCGGCAGGCGGCGGGCAAACGGTTGTTGTTGGTGGATCCCTATCCTCGCAACAGTCAATACCATCTCACGGCGTCCGAACGGCGGGCCGTCTGGTTTCCCAAGTTGAGCCTGCCGACGATCGCGGCCTACACGCCGGAGCATTGGGACGTCGATCTGGTCGATGAGGCGGTGGAGGATATCGATTTCGACGCCCCCTGCGACATGGTCGGGCTCTCGATCATGACCTGCTACGCGCCGCGCGCCTATGAAATCGCGAAAGAGTTCCGCAAACGGGGGAAGACCGTGGTCATGGGAGGCGTGCACCCCACCTATTGTCCGGACGAGGCCCTGGAGCACGCGGATGCGATCGTCTGCGGCGAGGCCGAAGATCTCTGGCCGCAACTCGTCGCCGATTACGAGGCCGGCCGGATGCAGCGCATGTACAAGATGACGGCGTTTCCCGCGCTGGAGGGGTACAAGAGTCCGCGCGTGGAACTCCTGAGCCCCGACGCCTATATGACGCGGCAGTGCAGTTTCACCACCAGAGGATGCCATTTCGATTGCGAGTTCTGCAGCGTCTCCCCCTTCAACGGCAAGACGACCCGGCGCCGGCCGGTGGACGAAGTAGTCGCGGAACTCCAGAACGTGCAGCGCTGGATCCGCAGCGAGCTGGTCGAGCGGATCCGGGACGAACCGCTGTGGAAGGCCTTCATCCTCAGCCTGCGCATCCGCGTCGGCATCGAAGACGGCAGCATCGTGGCCTTCGTGGACGACCTCCACAACAGCAACCGCGCCTACTGCCGGGAACTGTGGACGGCGTTGAAACCGCTCAAGATCAAGTGGGGATGCCAATCCACGCTGTTCCTGGCCGACGACGAGGAAATGGTAAAGCTGGCGGCGGAGAGCGGCTGCGTGTCCGTGTTCGTCGGGATGGAATCGCTCGACGAAGACTGCCTCGACGAGACGAACAAGCCGTTCAATCGCGTGCAGAAGTTCTCGCAAGAGATCAAGATGTTTCACGACTACGGGATCATGGTCAATCCGGGCATCGTCTTCGGATTCGACAACGACGACGAGGCGGTGTTCGAGCGGGCCGTCGACTTCCTGACGAAGAATCGGGTCGAGCTGGCCTATTTCAACGTGCTGACGCCGCTGCCGGGGACCGCGCTCTTCGATCGGTACAAGAAGGCCGGCCGGATTTTCGACTGGGACTGGTCGAAGTACGACGGCAAGCACGTGGTCTTCCAGCCCAGCCGGATGACGCCGGAACAGCTGCAGGAAGGGTTCCACTGGGCCAACCATCAATTCTATTCCCTGCCGAACATCTGGTATCGTCTCGCCGGGACGCAGCAACGGCTGGTCGCCCGCTGGGAGATGAACCGGGAGTTCCGCAAGCTCGTGAAGCGAAGCTGTCCGAAGGGGACGTTGTCGCCCCTGGCGTCGGTGTTGAAGAATCTGCAGGCGAAGCTGCCGGTGCTGGATAAGGATCATCTCATCCCCAGCGCGCTGCATGCCTTGAAGCAACGGTTCGATCCGGCGGCCCTGTCCGCCCAGACTCTGACCCTGAACATCAAGGTGAAGCGGCACGACAAATTCGCCGCGCTGTTCGTGGATCTCGAGGGCTCGCTGGACCGGCTCAATGCGCAGGAGCTGATCAAGCGGATGAAGGAGGCGGCCGAGAAGGCCAAGATGGACATCATCATCAATTTCGAGCATCTCAAGCTGGCGGCGCCGGACGCATTGAAGGCGCTGGTCGATTCGGAGGCGATCAAGGCTGCCGTGCCGAACGTGAAGGTGCGCTATCGCAAGTTCAAGGACGCGTTCGAGAACTCGTTGCAGGGCCTGTCGCTTGCCGGGCTCGAGATGCTGAGCGAGGATTTTCAGGATGCATAATTTCGAATACCGCGAGGGCGAGCTCTATTGCGAGCAGGTGCCGGTCAGCCGCATCGCCAAGGAAGTCGGGACGCCCTGCTACATCTACAGTCACGCGACGTTGATCCGGCATTTCCGGGCCTACGACAGCGCCTTCAAGAACATCCCGCACGTCATCGCGTTCGCGATGAAGGCCAATTCGAACCTGGCGATCCTGCGTCTTATGGCGAAGGAAGGCAGCGGCGTCGACATCGTGTCCGGCGGCGAGTTGTTCCGGGCCCTGAAGGCGGGCGTGCCGCCGTCGAAGATCGTGTTTGCCGGCGTCGGCAAGAACGCCGAGGAGATCCGCGATGCGTTGAACGCGGACATCCTCATGTTCAACGTCGAATCGTCGGCGGAGATCCGCGCCATCAACGACGTGGCGGCGGCCGCTGGGAAGAAGGCGCGCGTCGCGTTGCGGATCAATCCCGACATCGATCCCAAGACGCACCCGTACATTTCGACGGGGTTGAAGAAGAGCAAGTTCGGGATCGCCGCGGACCGCGCGCTGGAAGAGTTCACATTGGCCTCCTCGCTCGGGCATATCGAGGTGGTCGGCGTGCACGCGCATATCGGCTCCCAGCTGACCGAGGTCACGCCGTTCGTCGAATCGTTGAAGAAGGTGCTGAAACTCGTCGAAGCCCTCAAGGCCCAGGGCATCAACATCCGCTATCTGAACATCGGCGGCGGGCTCGGCATCACCTATTCCGACGAAAAGCCGCCGCTGCCGCAGGACCTGGCGGACGCCGTCTCGCCGCTGGTGCAGGGGCTGAATCTCACGCTCGTCATGGAGCCGGGCCGCGTGATCGTCGGGAACGCGGGCATTCTGGTGACCAAAGCCCTCTATGAAAAGGTCGGCGAGGCGAAACGGTTCATCATCGTCGATGCGGCGATGAACGACTTGATCCGGCCGAGTCTGTACAGCGCGTATCATGAGATCCGTCCCGTGTCCGAATCCCTGCTGCAACGGCCGAAGCACGTGGTGGACGTGGTCGGTCCCGTCTGCGAGTCGGGCGACTTTCTCGCCAAGGATCGCACGCTCCCGGAGGTCAAGCCCGGCGATCTGCT
Organism: Nitrospira sp. UBA5699; assembly: GCA_002420105.1. Lineage (GTDB taxonomy): Bacteria > Nitrospirota > Nitrospiria > Nitrospirales > Nitrospiraceae > Nitrospira_C. Next base: position 26,190 of record DIHJ01000039.1, on the reverse strand, counting down.
GGCGGTGATGAGCGCGGGCGCCTACGGGTTCGTCATGGCCTCGAACTACAACTCGCGTCCGCGGGTGCCCGAGGTGCTGGTCAAGGAGGGAGAAGTGCACGTCATCAGGGCGCGGGAAACCTATGAGGATCTGGTGAAGGGCGAAACCGTTCCCGCGTTCCTCGGGTAAGCCGACAAGGAGTCGATATGTTCACTGGTTCACTGATCGCGATCGTCACGCCGTTCCGGAAGGGGAAGCTGGACGAACGCGCGTTCGGCGATTTGATCGAATGGCAGATCGCGAACGGAACGAACGGGATCGTGCCCTGCGGCACCACAGGCGAATCGGCGACCCTGACGCACGAGGAGCATCACCGCGTGGTGAAGCTCGCCGTCGAGGTCGCGAAGCGGCGCGTCCCGGTGATCGCGGGAACCGGCTCCAACAGCACCGACGAAGCGATCTCGCTGACCAGGCACGCCAAGGAAGCGGGCGCCGACGGGGCGCTGCTGATCACGCCCTACTACAACAAGCCGACGCAGGAAGGGTTGTACCGGCATTACAAGGCGGTGGCCGAGGCCGTCGAGATCCCCCAGATCCTCTACAACATTCCGGGGCGTACCGGCGTGAACATGCTGCCGGCGACCGTGGCCCGTTTATGCGGGATGAAGAACGTCGTGGGGATCAAGGAGGGAAGCGGCTCGGTCCAGCAGGCTTCCGAGATCGTCCAGGCCTGCGGCGACCGGATGACCGTATTGGCCGGCGACGATGCGCTGACGCTGCCGATGATGGCGGTCGGGGGCAAAGGCGTCATTACGGTGGCGGCGAACGTGATGCCGAAGGAGATGGCGCAACTGGTCGCCTCGTTCCTGGCCGGCCGGATCGACGAGGCCCGCCAGCTCCATTTCCGGTTGTCCCCCCTCTTCGCCGCGCTGTTCTACGAGACGAACCCGATTCCGGTGAAGACCGCGCTGGGGCTGATGGGCAGGATCGATCCGGAGCTGCGGCTGCCCCTCTGCGAAATGGGAGCCGAGCCCCGCAACCAGTTGACCCGCGTGCTCAAAGAAATGAAGCTGATCTAGCCACCCTTCACACGTGAGTCGAACGCCATGATCAAAGTCATTGTCGCCGGTGCCGCAGGCCGAATGGGAGGCCGGTTGGTCGCCCTCATCAAGGATTCCGCGGCGCTCACGCTCGTCGGCGCGATCGAAGGGAAGGGGCACCATGCCCTGGGCGAGGATGCCGGGGAAACCGCCGGCTGCGGCAGGGTCGGGGTGCCGATGACGGAGGATCTCTCGGCGCTGCTCGAGCGGGGGGAGGTCGTCATCGATTTCTCGGCGCCGGAGGCGACGCTCGATCATCTGCGCGTGGTGGCCCAGCATCGGCGCGCGATGGTCATCGGGACGACCGGGTTGACCGCGCCGCAGCTCGAAGAACTGAAAGGGCTGGCCCGCCAGGTGCCCTGCGTGTTTTCTCCCAACATGAGCGTGGGCGTCAATCTGATTTACAAGGTCATCAGCGAGATGGCGAAGACTCTGGGGGACGAGTACGACATCGAGGTCATCGAAGCCCATCACCGGCTGAAGAAGGACGCGCCGAGCGGGACCGCGCTCAAGATCGCGGAAGTGCTCGCCAGGGCCGTGAATCGCGATCTCGGTCAAGTCGGAGTGTACGCGCGCAAGGGTCTGATCGGGGAGCGCACGAAACAGGAGATCGGGATTCAGACGATTCGAGCCGGCGATATCGTCGGCGACCATACGATCCTCTTCGGGGGCATGGGGGAACGGATCGAAGTGACTCACCGGGCCAGCAGCCGCGATACCTTCGCGCGCGGGGCCTTGCGGGCGGCACGATGGGTCGTCAGGCAGCCTCCCGGACTCTACGACATGATGGACGTGTTGGGCCTCAAGTAGCCGGCCATTGCCCGCCTCCCGCCGTCGCTCACTTCTCAACAGGGATTCTTGCGGTCCGGCGCCACGGGATGACGGGCGAGGATGTCTCGTCGTCGCCCGAGCGGGGCTGCAGCGGGGCAGGCTCGCGCCGATAAACAGTCGAAAAGAACCGGGACGGAGGTCGTTCCGGGGACGAGAGCGCGGCTTACCGGTCGCCGGTGAAGGGGAAGACGGTTGCAGGCGGAGTCGTAGCGGCGCGTCGAACGGCCGCTGCCGAGAGCTTCGCGTAGAGAGGCCGGGCCGCTTCGGCAGCCTTATGCTCGTCGTACGTGAGCGGCTTGAGTTCTGTCATCGCGTCAATGTCTGGCCGTAAGAGGACGAGGTTCCTGATCCGCAGCTTTCCGGCGACCACAATTCAAGCAGGCAAACACCATGATCGCAAGCCCGGCATCCAAATCCACTGCCCGTTCCGGTAACATTGTTCCGCGGCACTTGTCACAAGTCTTCATGGCGTCACTCTAGCATCCTCTCAAATGCGTGCATATCCATCAGAAGTACTGGACTCAGGGAGAAATTAAGGCCTGGAAGACCGAACTCCCCTAGGCCGTTCGATCTATGGAAAAACGCAACAAACTCGTTGGATTTTCAGCCGAAACCGGGCGGCTCATTCTTGACAGGAGCCGGCCACTCCCATAGGATTGTGGCACCGAAGCTGCCACCCCACTATGTATAGAATCATCTTCATTCTTATCCTGCTGACGGTTCTCTATTTTCTCCTTCGCAGCGCAATCAGGGAATTCAAGGGGAGGGGGGCGTCCGGTCGGCTGCCGGTGGACAAGGATCAGATGGTGCAAGACCCTGTTTGCCATGTGTTCGTGCCGCGGGGCACGGCCGTCACGGAGGTCATCGGCGGGCAGACGTATTGTTTCTGCAGTCGCGGCTGTGCGGCCACGTTTCAGAAACGGATGACTGGTTAGCAGCCGGAGTAGCTGTAGTCGGACAACTTCTCCTCCTTGTCGAACTTCAGCGTGATCTCGCACTGATTCGGCGTGAAGTTGAAGAGGGGAGGACCGGATTTTCCTCCGGCAATGCGGTAGTAGGTCCAGGTTTCGCCGCCGAAAAATCTGGGAGCCTTGCCGCTCGGGGCGCCCCAGTTCTTCTCAAACCAGGCCTTGTCCTTGCCTTGCAGTTCCGCCGGCTTGAGGGATTGTTCGAGATAGGGATTGCTGCCCCCGCAGCCGCTCAAGGCGAGGCAACCGACAAACAGCCATAACGCTCGTCGCATGGTGGATCTCCTGCATCACTGCGGTGACAAGGGTGTCAACGCGCGAGCCTCCGCTGCGGTGACGGACGGATTCTAACCGCCGGGTGCACATGTGTCAAACAGAGAGCCGCGAGCAGATTCGATTGCATCGTCGCTCCGTTCTTCCTACAATAACGTCGTCATGCGCATGGATCACGTGACGATGTCGAGTTGATGAAAGGATACCGCCATGAAGTTCTATCTTGATACAGCCAGCGTGAAGGAAATTCAGGAAGCGGCAAGCCTCGGACTGCTGGACGGCGTGACGACGAATCCCTCCCTGGTCGCCAAAGAAGGACGGGTTTTCCGGGAGGTGTTGGCGGAGATCTGCAACATCGTCGACGGTCCCATCAGCGCCGAAGTGGTGAGTCTCGAGGCCGACGCGATGGTCAAGGAGGGGCGCGAACTCGCGAACATCCACAAGAACATCGTCGTCAAAGTGCCGTTGATCGCCGAAGGGCTCAAGGCCACCAAACGTCTGGCGGCGGAGGGCATCAAGGTCAACGTCACGCTCTGTTTTTCGCCCACGCAGGCCCTGCTGGCCGCGAAAGCCGGCGCCTGGTGCGTGTCTCCCTTCATCGGGCGGCTGGACGACATCAGTTCGAACGGCATGGAGCTGATCCGGCAGATCATCACGATCTACAAGAATTACGACTTCAAGACCTACGTCCTCGTCGCCAGCGTGCGGCACCCCCAGCACGTGGTCGAGGCGGCCCTGGCGGGCGGGCATATCTGCACGATGCCGTTTGCGATCTTCCAGCAGATGGTGAAACATCCGCTCACCGATATCGGCCTGAAGAAGTTCCTCGCGGATTGGGAATCGCTGCAGAAGAAGTAGGCGAAGCCCCCTCCCGGGCGGCCGGCTGAGCCCGCGAGCGCTTCAGCGGTCTTCGACGACGGTCCTGGCCCTGCGAAAGACCGCATGGAACATCGGTCTGGTGAGTTTCCCGGTAAAGGTGTTCTGCTGGCTCGGATGGTAGGAGCCGATCAGCGTGACGCCCCACGGCAGATCGTACACGGCGTCATGGCCGAACGTCGGGAGAGGGGAAGGGACCGGGCGCCCTTCTTCGCGGGAGGCTTTCAAATAGTGGTCGAACGCGATCTTGCCGAGCGCCACGACCGCGCGCACCCGCCGCAGGAGTCGCAACTCCGTTCTGACAAAGGGACGACAGGCCTCAAATTCCTCGGGAGCCGGTTTGTTGTCGGGCGGCGCGCAGCGCACCGCGGCTCCGATATAACAATCCGACAGCACGAGACCGTCGTCCTTGTGCTTTGATTCGGCCTGATTCGCGAATCCGTAGCGGTGGAGGGCTTCATACAGCCAGTCTCCGCTGCGGTCTCCGGTGAAGACGCGGCCCGTCCTGTTCCCGCCGTGCGCGGCCGGAGCCAGGCCCAGCACGTAGAGCCGCGCCTCGGCATCGCCGAATCCGGGAACCGGCTTTCCCCAATAGGTCCAGTCGCGGTACTGCCGGCGTTTTTCCGCGGCCACGGCCTGCCGGTAGGTCACCAGCCGGGGGCACGCCGTGCAATGGATGATGCGATTGTTCAGGACGGTCAGCGATCGCATGGGCGAACGCAGTCTAACACGATTGTAAAAGGCGATCCTGCTTGCCGCACGTCATGCATGCTGCTAGCATAAAACACTCGAAGCCTGGAACATGCGAACAATCCGGAGGTGCGCACGTGAGAAGGGGCTGGTTTCTGCGTCTGCTGCTGATCGTTCTGCTGGTGCTGGCGTTCGTGTTTCCGATTTCGACCAAGGCGCAGCAGGGATCCGACCAGGTCCCGCCGCCGGAGGCCGCGCCCCGCGCCGGCTCCAACGGCGAAGCGGAACGGGATCTGATTCTGCCGGAGCCGCTGGACAACCAGAATGAACCGGAAGACCGCCTCGTCATCCTTCCGGAGATCAAGCGGGAAGGCGAACGGTTCTATCTCAGCTCGTTCAAGCTTCCGGAAAAACTGACCTTCGCGGGACAGCCGGTGCCGCTCGATAACTGGCAGGTCCGGGAGCGGATCGAGTACGAGTTCTATCAGTTCCTGGAGGATCAGGGGGAAAGCATCATTCTCGCCAAACGCACCGGCCGCTGTTTCCCCACGGCGGAGAAACAGCTGGCGGAAGCCGGGCTGCCCGACGACCTCAAGTACATGCTGCTCGTCGAAAGCAAGTGCATCGCCGCCGCCTATTCCAAGGCAAAGGCCTCCGGTCCCTGGCAGTTCATGCCGTCCACCGGCAGACGGTACCGCCTCAAGAGCGACTCCGTCCGCGACGAACGCCGCAATCTCGAAATGTCGACGGAAGCGGCGGTCAAGTATCTGAAGTATCTCAAAGATTTCCGCGAGAACGATTGGTTCCTGGCCATGGCCTCCTACAATGCAGGCGAGGAACGGGTCCGTAAGCTGCTGAAGGACCAGAAGATCACCGACTACTGGAAGATGCACGGTCCGCGCGAAACCATGCGGTATGTCCCGAGAATCATCGCGGCCAAGGAAATTTATTCGCAGCCGGAGAAGTACCTGGGCCTGAGCAAGAAAGATCTCTACACTCCGCTGGAGACCGAGACGATCACCGTCAACGTGAAAGAATCTCAGCGGACCCTGACCTCGATCGCCGAGGAATTCGGCACGTATTTCCTGGAACTCAAGATGCTCAATCCCGAGTTCAAGAAGGACGTGCTCCCGCACGGCACCTATCAGATCCGGGTCCCCCGTCAAACCTGCCCCAGCCGCTGTTTCAAACAGGACAAGACACCCTAGGCCTCCCACCGTTCATGGCGATTCAGCTGCCCGCTTCTCCGATCGGACGCCCGCTGAAAACGATGATTGCGCGGGCGCTCGATTCCGTGCACGCCGGTGCCGCGCTGCGCCGCGCTCTCAAGAGAGAGGGCGACGTGCTGACCGTCGGCTCGCGCCGCTATGACCTGCGCCGCTATGACCGGGTGGTCGCGGTCGGAGCGGGAAAGGCCACGGCCCCGATGGCTCGCGCGATCGAGCTGCTCCTCGGCAGCCGCCTGCAGGGCGGTCTGGTCATCGTCAAGTACGGCCATGCGGTTCCGACGAAACGGATCGCGGTGGCGGAAGCCGGCCATCCGGTGCCCGATCGCGCGGGGTTGACGGCCGCCCGACGGCTCCGGGCGCTCGCCGCCTCGTTGTCCGCCCGCGATCTGCTGATCGTGCTGCTGTCGGGAGGCGCATCCAGTTTGATGCCGGCGCCGGTTCCGGGCTTGACGCTCGCGGACAAGCAGCGGGTCACCAGGCAGCTGCTGCGCTCCGGCGCGGACATCGGCGAGATCAATACGGTCCGCAAGCATCTCTCGAATCTCAAGGGCGGTCGTCTGGCCGAATCGACCAGGGCCGCCGTGCTGACGCTGATCCTCTCGGACGTGATCGGCGACGATCTGAGCGCCATTGCGTCCGGACCGACCGCTCCGGACCCGACCACCTACGGCGAGGCGATCGCCTGCCTGAAGCGGTACCGCCTCTGGTCTTCCGTGCCGCAGCCGGTGCGGAGTCACCTGGAACGGGGCCGCCGGGGCCTTTTCGCCGAGACCCCCAAGCCCCGGTCGCGGCTTTTTCGACGGGTCCACCATCAGATCATCGGGAACGGTCAGCAGGCCCTGACGGCCCTGACGCGCGCCGCCAGGGAAGCCGGCCTTCGGACCGTGCTGCATGCCGTCGCCCTGACGGGGGAGGCGCGAAGTGCCGGTATCCGGTTCGGCAGGCTGGCGCAGGACATTCACTCGGGTCGGAATCCGGTCGCGAGTCCCTGCTGCATCGTGGCGGGCGGAGAAACGACGGTGACCGTCAGGGGCGGGGGCCAGGGAGGGCGCGCGCAGGAGTTTGCGGTGGCGGCGGCGACGGCCATCGCCGGACTGCCTCATGTCTGGGTCGCCGCGCTCGGCACGGACGGCACGGACGGTCCGACCGACGTCGCCGGCGCGCTCGTCAGCGGAGAGACCGTCGCCAGGGCGCAACGGCTCGGCGTGGATCTCGACGAGGCCCTCGCGCAGAACGATACCTACCGGGCGCTGAAGGCCCTGCGCGCGCACATCAAGACCGGACCGACCGGCACCAACGTGAACGACCTTTACCTCCTCTTCGTCTTATAGCTACTATCCCTCTCGATGGCTGCTCCGTTCATCGTTCCGCTGTCACGCTGCTCCGATCCTTCGCTCGCCGGGGGGAAGGCGTTCGGATTGGCCCGCCTGCTGGAAGCCGGCTTTCGCGTTCCGGACGGTTGTTGCGTCACCACCGCGGCCTATCGCCGGGCCCTGGAGACGATCGGGTTTCCGGCGGCGGAGCGTTGGCGGGGTGCGATTCAACGAGCCGGCGAGGAGCGTCGGCAATTTCTTCAGGAATGCCGGAGGACGATCCGACAGGCCGAGGCGGGGCAACTCGCCGCCGCCTGTCTCGAAGAGCTGCGCCGGATCGCAAGGCGGCCGGATGGCCGGTGGGCCGTGCGATCCTCCGCGACCAACGAAGACGCGGCCCACGCGAGCTTCGCAGGACTCTATCGGAGCGAACTCGGGATCGCTTCCGACGGGATCGGCCGGGCCATCGTGGCTCTCTGGGCCTCGATCTGGGACGAGCGGGTCGTCGAATACATGGCGAAGGCGGGACCCGCTGCCGCGCCGCCTGCCATGGCCGTGGTCGTTCAGCCGATGCTCGACGCGCTGGCCGCCGGCGTGGCCTACTCCATCCATCCCGTCACGGGGCGCAACAATCAGGTGGCGGTCGACGCGGTGCGCGGGTTGGCTCTGCCCCTCGTCGAGGGGACGATGGCGCCGGATCAGTACGTGGTGCAAACGGGACGCGATCAACAGCCGGTGCGCATCCGGCGGCGCATCCCGGGTCGGCAGTCGGAACGGCTCGTGACCGGAGCGGAAGGATTGCGGCAGGAAGCGCTGCCGGCCGCCGAGCAAGGCCGGTCCTCTCTCTCGGAGTTCCAACTCTTCGAACTCGCCCGTCTCGCCAAAAAGATGGAGCGGGTCGTTCGCGGCCCGGTCGACCTGGAATGGCTGTTCGACGCGGAACGGCTCTGGGTGCTGCAGGCGCGGCCGATCACGGCGGTTCATCCGTCGGCGGACCTCACCGACGATGAGTGCGAGTGGTCGAGAGCGAATTTCAAGGAAACGATGCCGGAGGTGCCGAGTCCGATGGGACTCTCCTTTCTCGAGCACTTCATGGATGCCTATATCCTGTCGCATTACCGGCGGCTGGGCTGCCGGATTCCCAGGGGCCTTTCGTCGGTGCGCACGCTGCACGGGCGGCCCTATATCAACGTGACGCTCTTTCACAGTCTGGTCGGGCAGCTGCGCGGCGAGCCGTCGTTGAACGTCGAGCAGATGGGGGGCGAGCCCCTGCTCGACGCACCGGCGGTGACGCCGCTCGGCTGGTTCCCCTTCCTGCTCGCCGGGTGGCGGATGTGGAACGAAATGCGACGGGTGGTGAAGTCGGGCCCCGGTTGGTTCGCGGAGATGAAAGCGCTGGCCGCCCGCTACAGCCCCGACCGTATCGCGCACCTGTCGCTCGAAGAACTCGGCGCCGGTCTCGACGGCATAGGGAGCTGGCTGGATCGACGGGAGGTGACCTTCGGGATCGCGGGAGGAGTCGGCCAGTGCCTGCAGACCTTCAGCCGCCTGCTGCCGGGCTGGCTCGGCGGCGATTGGCGAAGCCTGCTGAACGCCGCCCTGCAGGGCCAGGGCACCGTGATCAGTGCCCAGCAGATCGTGCGGCTGGCCGAACTGGCCGACCTGGCCCGTCACGACGACCGCGTCTCCCGGGAACTGCTCCGCGAAGCGCCGGAGCCCGGCGCGTACCGCCGGACTCTTCAGGGGACGGCATTTCTCGCGGGATTCGACCGCTATGTGGAGGACTACGGCCATCGCGGTCTGGGCGAATCCGACGTCATGTCCCCCCGCTTCGCCGATCAGCCCGAAGTCCTGCTCGACGTGATCAGGGTCCAGCTGCGCGGCCCCGCGTCGACGCCCGCCGATATCGTGGAGCGGCAGCAGGTGATCCGGGAAACCGCGTTGGCGACGATCCGGGCCCGCTGCGGCCGGCGCATCGACCGCTGGCTCCTGTTCCAATGGTGGTACCGGCGTCTCTGCCGGTTCTTTGCCTTGCGGGAGGCCAATCGCCACCATCTCATGTTCTATTCGAGGGCGGCGCGGAACCTGCTGCTGCGCGCCGGGGAACTGCTGGTGGAGCGGGGCATTTTCGCGGCGCGGGAGGACATCTTCTTTCTCACGCTGCAGGAACGGGCGGAATTGTTCTCGGGCGGCACGGGAGATTGGGCGGGGATCGTGACGCGGCGCCGCGAAGAACGGGAGCGCCGGGCCGGGATTCAGGTTCCCGACACGATCAGGGACTGGGAAGAAGCCGAGGCCGCGCAACAGGAGCAGGCCGCCTCCGGTTCGGCTGAGGTGCTGCGGGGAATTCCCGTCAGCCCGGGATCGGTTACGGGACCGGTGCGCCTTCTGAAATCGCCGGCGGATTGGGGCAGGGTCCGGGCGGGAGACATCGTCGTCACCCCCGTCATCGATCCCGGCATGGCGCCGCTCTTCGGCATCGCATCCGGATTGATCGCCGAAATGGGCGGCACGCTGTCGCACGGAGCGATCATCGCCCGCGAGTACGGTTTGCCGGCTCTGGTGAACGTGAGCCGGGCCATGTCGGCGCTGGCCGACGGTGAGCGCGTGATCGTGGACGCCGGCGCCGGCCGCGTGATCCGTTGCGCCGACGGCGCGCAGACTACGGACACCTAAGCAGAGGGACGTTCCGGCAAATCGTTGCCCGGTAGGGCCGAACGGCCCTGGCCGTTCACTCTCTTGACGTTTCCCGCGAGATTACGTACTCTCCGAAAAACTCTTTTCCCCTCACTACTTGCGCCGTCCATCGTCGTCAGCAGGCTTCCGGTGTGACGATGAGTATCGCGACCTATGACCATGATTGAAACGACGGGTTTCGGCCTCGGGTTGGTTGCCGGGCTGGTCCTCGGCGCATTGGCCGTCGGACTGTGGCTGTCGACGCGACTCCGTACGGAGTTTCACGCCCGGCTGTTCAGCGCCGCGGAGCGCGCGCAACGGGCGGAAACGCTGGCGGATGAGTTGCGCCGTCACGGCGAAGGCGACCGCGCGGAACTCGACCGGCTCCGCTCCGAGTTGGCCGAAACGGCGAGGGCCCGCGCCGTGGCGGAAACGCAGGCTGCTGAAACCGCCCGGCATGCGGAGGAGCAGAAGGCGCTGCTGACCCAGGCGCGGCATGAACTGGCCGAAGCGTTCCAGGCGCTGTCCGGGGAGGCGTTGAAGCAGAACAACGAGGCCTTCCTGAACCTGGCGAAAACCTCGTTCCAAACCCTGCACGCGGAAGCCAAGGGGGAACTCGCCCAGCGACAGCAGGCCATCGATGAGCTGGTCAAACCTCTGGCGGAATCGCTGGGGCGCTACGATGAGCAGCTTCGCCACCTCGAGCAGTCGCGTCAGGCCGCCTACGGCGGGCTGGACCAGCATCTGAAATCCCTCGCGGAAACGCAGCAACGGCTGCAGCAGGAAACCGGGAACCTCGTCAACGCCTTGCGGGCGCCGGCCGTGCGCGGGCGCTGGGGCGAAATCACGCTCAAGCGGGTGGCGGAGCTGGCCGGCATGGTGGCCCATTGCGATTTCATCGAGCAGGAATCGGTGACGGTCGACGACGGCAGGCTGCGACCCGACATGATCGTGCAGCTGCCCGGCGGACGGCAGATCATCGTCGACGCGAAGACCGTCCTTGCCGCCTATCTGGAAGCCCATGAAGCTCCCACCGAGGAGCGCCGGCTCGACGGGCTGCGCCGCCATGCGGCGCAGGTGCGATCGCGGATGGACGAGCTGAGCCTGAAAGCCTATTGGAACCAGTTCGAGCAGGCGCCGGAATTCGTCGTGCTGTTTCTGCCGGGCGAGCAGTTCCTGGGCGCGGCGCTCGAGCAGGACCCGCGCCTTATCGAGGACGGGTTCGCCCGGGGCGTCGTCATCGCCACGCCCACGACGCTCATGGCCCTGCTGAGGGCCGTCGCCTACGGCTGGCGCCAGGAACGGCTGACGGCGCATGCGGAAGAAGCGGGCCGGTTGGGAAAGGATCTCTACGAGCGGATGGCGGTGCTGGCGGAACATCTGAACGACGTCGGACAGTCGCTGGGGAAAAGCGTGCTGGCCTACAACAAGGCGGTCGGCTCGCTGGAAACCAGAATTCTTCCGGCGGCGCGCCGGTTCAAGGAGCTGGGGGTGTCGTCGGAGAAAGACATTCCGTCGCTGGGGCCGGTGGAGGTCGTCACGCGAAAGGCCCTGCCCTATGACCATGAATAAGGAGTCCATGACGGCGGATGCACAGGCGATGGTGGAAGCCTTTCATCGGATGTTCGACATCGTTGTGCATCGGACGCCGACGCCGGTGGATGAGCGGACGCGCGCGTTGCGCGAACGGTTGATCCACGAAGAATTCGAGGAGCTCAAAGAGGCGATGGCGAGGAACGACCTCGCCTGCATCGCCAAGGAGATGGCCGACCTGCTGTACGTGGTCTACGGCACGGCCGTGTCTTACGGCATCGACATGGATCCCGTCTTCCGCGAAGTCCACCGGTCCAACATGAGCAAGGTCGGCGGGTACAAGCGCGAGGACGGCAAGTGGGTGAAGCCGGCCAGCTATTCGCCCGCGGCGATCGCGCCCATCCTGGCCGAACAGATGGCGCAGCCGGAGCGGGAGATGGAATCCGAACGCGGCGTTCAGGAGGCGAGACCGGGGGTATGAAGACGCTGCACTGTCCGAACTGCGGCACGCCGTTCGTCCGCGCCACCTATCAGGAAGGGATGATGGAGCGCGTCCTGAACCAGCTGAACGTGTTTCCTTTTCGCTGTCAGCTCTGCATGAACCGGTTTCGGGCGTTCAACAGAGAAGCCCGCCGAAGCACGCCGGCCTTCGATCGCCGCCAATACAAGCGGCTGCCGACGTCCATCGAAGCGCAGTTTCTGGCCGACAATCGGATGCAGGCGACGAATCGCATCACCGACATTTCAATGGACGGCTGCACGCTGCAGACGACGGGATTGCCGCGGGGGACGTTTCTCGGAATCGTGTTGAAGCCCAATCAGCAGGAAGAGGCGATTCGGATCGAAACCGCGATGGTCTGTTCCGTCCGGCCTTCCTCGGTGGGGGTACGGTTTCTCGAAGTGCCGCTGCCCGATCAGCGTCGTCTCAGCCAGGTCGTCCTGGGGCTGCTGGTCAGTCAGGGACACCATCCGGTCTCGAACGCCTAGCAGGATGCTGAAAAAGTCCGCCAGCGTCGTTCTCACGTCGCTCAGAGGCTCAACGTACCGAAGCGTGCGCCTCGCCTCTTCGCTCGTTGCGGCCTTGCTGGACGGCCTTTTTGAGCATCCTGCGAGTGCTCGTGCATTTTACCCCATGCGCACCTCCCCGACGTTCTGAGCCGCCTATGGTATTCCTGAAGTCCATTACCGGTCCGGCCGCCTCTTCTTTCCGCCTGTTTTCACCACCACATTGTCGATCAATCGCACGGAGCCGATGCGGATCGCGCCCAGCAGGACCGCCTGCCGGCCGATGGTCGTGAGCGGTTCGAGCGTCGCCGGATCGCAGACCGCCAGATAGTCGATCCGGACGGCCGGTTCTCCGGCGAGCAGCTCCCGCATGATCGTCTGCGCGGAAGCCGCGTCTTTCACCCCGCGTTCAACGGCCTTCCTGCCGGCCTCCAAGGCCCGATAGAAGATCGGAGCGGTCCGCCGCTCCTCCGGCGAGAGGTAGACGTTGCGGGAACTCATGGCCAGGCCGTCCGGTTCCCGCACGGTCGGCCGAACGATGATCCGCACGCCGAGATCCAGATCCTTGACGAGCCGCCGCACCAGCGCCGCCTGCTGAAAGTCCTTCTGTCCGAACAGCGCCAGGTGCGGGCGGACGATGCCGAAAAGTTTCGTGACCACCGTGGCCACGCCGCCGAAGTGGTGGGGCCGGGACTCGCCTTCCCAGCGGCGGGCGACCGAGGGAACCGTCACGACGGTTTGAAATCCCGCCGGATACATGGTCGTCGTCGTCGGTTCGAAGCAGACATCGACCCCCTCCTCCCGGCAGAGCGCGCGATCCTTGGCGATGGGTCGCGGATATGTCGCGAGATCCTCATGCGGAGCGAACTGGGCGGGATTCACGAAGATGCTCACGACCAGCGCGTCGCAATGCAGCCGGGCGGCCCGGATCAGGGCCCGATGGCCGTCATGCAGGGCGCCCATCGTCGGAACGAAGCCGATCGTCACCCCTTCGCGCCGGAGCCCTTCGCTCCAGGCGGTCATGGCGGCGGGCGAATGAACGATCCTCATGAATCCAGACGCGGGCCGCACGTGGGGCGCGAGCCGTAGCGGGTCGAGGGTTGGGGAAAGAGGAGGCGCACTTCCGACCGGTCGTCCACTTCGGCGAGCATCTGATTCACGGTGCGCTGCCTGACCGGGTGCACGAACAGGGGGTCGAGTTCGCTCAGGGGCATGAGTACGAAGCGGCGTTGGTGGAGCCTGGGATGCGGGACGACCAGGTCGGGCTCGTTGATCACCCGCCGGCCGTAGAACAGAATATCGAGATCGATGGTTCTCGGGCCTGACCGGTTGTCCTGGTCCCGTCCCAGCGAGCGCTCGATCTCGCGCAGGACGCTCAGGAGGCTCTTGGGGGCGATGTCCGTTTCAATCTGGACCACGCCGTTCAGAAACCAGCCCTCGCCGGGGTTCGATCCGTCGTTGACCGGCTCCGTTTCATAGAGCAGTGACACGCCCGCCAGCTGCGAGTGGGGGAGCAGGCTCAACAGCGTCACGGCGCGATCGCAGAAATCAACCCGATCGCCGACGTTCGATCCGAAGCCTATGAAGACGGTCTCGCGAGACATAGTACTCGTCAATGCGGAATGGTTAATGTGGAATGATGAATGGCGGACGCGGGCTGCCTCACTTCCACATTCCACATTTCACATTCAACATTCCGGTCAGAAGCCCGCTTTCTGAATCCGTTCCACCGCCTCCGCCAGCCGCTCCTTCGATGTGCAGACCGTCATCCGGATGTAGCCCTCGCCCGGCGCGCCGAAGCCGTTCCCCGGCGTCGTGACGATCCCGGCCTTTTCCAAGAGATGAGCGGTGAACGAAGCCGACGTATAACCCTTCGGGACGGTCACCCAGATGTAGAAGGCGGCGGGAGGCGCATCGACTTCCAGGCCCAGCTTCTTGAGTCCCGGAATGAGCGTGTCGCGCCGCTCCTGGTAGATCTTTCTGATGCCGTCGGTGACGGAATCGTCCAGACCCAGCGCCGTGATGCCGGCCGCCTGCACCGCCTCGAACACGCCGGAGTCCAGCTGGCTCTTCACCTTCCCGAGCGCGGCCAGAACCTCCTTGTTGCCGACCGCGAACCCGATGCGCCAGCCGGTCATGTTGTAAGTCTTGGACAGCGAGTGGAATTCCACGCCGACGTCCTTGGCCCCCTCGACCTCCATGAAGCTCGCGGGACGTTTCCCGTCGTAGTAAATCTCCGAATAGGCCGCATCGTGGCAGATGATGACCCGGTTCTCCTGCGCGAACTCGATCGCCCGCTTGAAGTAATCCTTCGTCATGATGACCGAAGTCGGATTATTCGGGGAATTCAGCCACATGAGCGTGGCTTTCTTCGCCACATCCTTCGGAATCGCGCTCAGGTCCGGCAGGAAGCCGTTGGCCTTCGTCAGCGGCATGATGTGCGAGATGCCGCCGGAGAAACTGGTGCCGACCGGATAGACCGGGTAGCCGGGGCTCGGGACCAGGACCACGTCGCCCGGATCGACGAAGGCCAGGTGGATGTGGCCGATGCCTTCCTTCGAACCGATCAGGGTCAGCACTTCATCCGCCGGGTTGAGCGTCACGTTGAAGCGCCGCGTGTACCAATCGGCCACGGCTTTGCGGAACGCCAGCATCCCTTCGTAGGAGGGATATTGATGGTGCTTGGGGTTCTTGGCCGCCTGGGCCAGGCTCTCGATGATCGGCGCGGGCGTCGGCAGATCCGGATCGCCGATGCCGAGGTTGATGATGTCCACTCCGCGGGCGATCGCCTCCTGCTTCATCTTGTCAATCGCGGCGAACAAATAGGGAGGAAGGGTCTTGATTCTGGTGGCGACTTCAATCGGGAAACCGGCCATGTTCGAACGAGCTCCTTTCGTCGGTATAGGCTAGGGGCAAGCGGTATGGGGCAATAGGTGTATGTGCCTCTCGCCTCGAGCCTCTTGCCAAATTGCCCGCACAGGTTACTTCAGAGCAGTGCCGCCAATCAACGGCGG
Source organism: Nitrospira sp. UBA5699 (assembly GCA_002420105.1). Lineage (GTDB taxonomy): Bacteria > Nitrospirota > Nitrospiria > Nitrospirales > Nitrospiraceae > Nitrospira_C. The sequence goes on along the minus strand of DIHJ01000039.1, from coordinate 10,702 downwards.
GTATCGAGCAGAAACCCGACCAGTCGATCGGCGAACCGGTGGATGGCGGGAAGGTGCGGGGTGGCGGTAGCCTTCACCTCCTGCGTCGTCAGCCGCGCATTGATGAGATCCGGCGCGCATTCCCGGCAGAGCGAATCGATCCCGGATTCTTCCATCTCCGGATGGAAGAGCAGCCCGTAGGCGCTGGTTCCGTAGCGAAAGGCCTGGAGCGGTGCGATGGCGGAACCGGCGAGCGGCAGGCAGCCGTCCGGCAGGTCGAAGACTTCGCCGTGCCATTCGAAGACGTCGAATGAATCAGGTAGGGTCTTGAAGACAGGATCGTGCTTGGCCTCAGGGGGCAACGTGATCGGCGTCATCCCGATTTCCAGGGCGTTACCCGGTCGCACGGTAGCTCCGAGCGCCTTCGCCATGAACTGGCTGCCCAGGCA
>DIHJ01000039.1:4599-10138 GCA_002420105.1 Nitrospira sp. UBA5699 | reverse complement strand
TCGTTCACCGACATCGGCCCGCCCATCACGATCAGCAGATCGCCGGTATCATTCGGCAGGCCGTCCTTGGGAACGAGATATCGGTCGATCGCGGCGCCGCGATCAGTCAGCGCCGTCGCAAAAGCGCCAGGGCCTTCGAAGGGGACATGTTGGAGGCAAACAGCGCGCCTTGACACGTTTTAGGAATCCCAATAGGCTCCAGTGGGCTCCAGACATACTCCGCTTCGGCGGCTACTGCAAGATGGACCGTTGAATCATGCCCGCAACCCTCCGTGCCCTTCATGCCGACATCACCACGCTGGCGGTTGACGCCATCGTCAATGCGGCGAACCCCTCTCTGCTCCTCGGCGGTGGGGTTTGCGTGGCTATCCATCGAGCCGCCTGACCAGCGATGCAACGTTGACGACGGGGTTTGATTCAGGTAGAGGCTGGGGTATACTTGAGCCATGCCGATTAACTTGCCGCTCAAAGACATGACGCTTCGAGAGAAGCTGGCGGTAATGGAATCCCTGTGGGAAGACCTTGCCCGCACTCCGGAAGCGATCGAGTCGCCTGCCTGGCACAAGACCGTCCTCGATGAACGTCAGCAGCGGGTTGCCGACGGGACCGCTCGATTCGTCGATTGGGAAACGGCGAAGAAGGATATCCGCAGCAAGCTGTCGTGAGAATCGAGATCCTCGATGAGGCTGAGGAGGATCTGATTCAGGGCTTCCGCTTCTACGAGGGTCGTGAACCAGGGCTGGGTACGTACTTTCTAGATTGTTTATTCTCGGACATCGATTCCCTCCTCCTGCACGCTGGGATTCATCACATCGTCTATACGTATCACCGCTGCCTGTCGAAGCGTTTCCCGTTTGCCATTTATTACAGCCGGGAAGGAGAGGTCGTTCGTGTACATGCTGTATTGGATTGCCGGAAAAACCCTTTGTGGGTTAGAACTCGCGTAGAAGGTTCCGGCTAGAGTGAAGGTTGGTAACGACGGACAGTGATCCGACTATGCCGTCCACAATTCGCGCCCTTCATGCCGACATCACCACGCTGGCCGTTGACGCGATCGTCAATGCCGCGAACGAGTCCCTGCTGCCGGGCGGCGGGGTGTGCGGGGCGATCCATCGCGCGGCCGGGCCGGAGTTGGCGGAGGCGTGTCGTGCGCTGGGAGGCTGCCGGACCGGCGACGCCAAGCTGACGAAGGGCTATCGCCTTCCGGCGCGGTACGTCATTCATACGGTCGGCCCGGTCTGGCATGGAGGACAGCACGGTGAACCGGAGCTGCTCGCCTCCTGCTATCGGCGCTGCCTTGCACTCGCCGCGGCGAACGGCATCGCCGGCCTGGCCTTCCCGGGCATCAGCACCGGCATCTACGGCTATCCCGTCGAACAGGCCGCACTGGTTGCCGTCGGGACGGTTCATGAATCGTTGCGGCAGTTCCCTTCCGTGCGTGAGGTGATCTTCTGTTGTTTCTCCGCCGGCGATCTCGCGATCTATGAGAGACTGCTCCGAGGGTAACGGCGGCATTCCCGCCCGGATGCCGTTGTCAAGCAATTGTCAAGCATCGGGCCGGCCGGTTCTCTTGACCTTCTAGCCGTTCCCGATCCCGCTGCGCTACAATTCCACTCATGAAGATTCCGATCAAGAACGTGGAGGATCTGCGCTGGCTCATGGGCCACACGGGCGGATTCCGCGGCGGCTATGTGACGGACGTGCAGATGTCGAAGCGGCGCCTGTTCGACGAAGGCTCCGCGCGCGAGGTGCTGGCCGATACGACCGTGACGGTGGTCGTGCGCTATCACATCCGCCAGATGGCCCGCGTCGCGAAACTCACGATGATGGGCGTGACGGACTTTTCGATCTTCGAGCAGGAGGGCGCCGACTGCTCCACCCTGGGCGTCATCCAGGCGGAGTGCACGTCGGGGAAGCTGCGGTTCTGGTTCGATCCGCAGGGGGAACTGTACGTGGTGTGCGACGAGGCGCAACTCGAAGAAGTGGCCATGCCCGCCCTGGAAGATCGCGCGCGCGAACCGATCGCCCGTTGGACGTTTCAAAGTCCCATGGCCGACTGGCCGACGGTGGAATGGCTCCTGGAGGCGCTGGACGCCGCCGGGCTGCCCTGTACCTGGAAAAAGGGCAGGGCGTCGAACGGGCGGCAATCGGTGATTCAATGGGAAGGCAAGTTGCTGCCGGCGCTCGGCGCGGATGCGATCGAGCAGGCGGCCGTGCATGTCATGCTCTACGGGCCGCTGGACGGGCCCGGCTTCGGCATGGTCCTGCAGGTGGCGGGCGCTCAGGGGCAGGCGGCGAACCGCGTGCTGTCCTGCGCGTCGGATCTGATCGTCCGGCGCTTCTCGGGCCGCTGTCTGGTCGGGAACACGATCATTCCGGGGGGAGAATGGCTGAACTGGAAGTCGCTGGAGCAGCAGCGCTGGACGAATGCGGAGCAGGTTGAGGAGTAGCGGCTGAGAAGCGTTCGCCTATGCGAGGGCTTCTTCGCTTGTATGGCCGGCCGCATGCGCCCCGGCGCTGTGGGTGTAGACGGTCGTGCCGTTCGAATGCGAGACCCCGTTCTTGTGCACCGCATACCCGTTCTTGCAATTCACACATTCCACGAGGGCCCAGAAGCGGAGCGGGTTCACGTTCTGCTTGCGGGCGACGTGCAGATCGGTCCCTTCCAGGACGGTATTCAACGACAGGTCGGTGCGCCAGCCCAGGTGCTTGGTCAGCGGAGAGATCACCTTCTCCACCGCGGCGATCACCTTGTTTTCCTTGCTGAAGTGGTTGAGCATGATGATGCGGCCGCCGGGGCGGCAGACGCGGATCATCTCGCTGACGACTTTCCGGTAATCGGGCACCGCGGTCACGACATAGGCGGCCACGACGGTATCGAAGCTGTTGTCTTCGAATTCCATCGCTCCGGCATCCATCCGATGGAGCGTCACATGGTCCATCCGGTGCTCGGCCGTGCGTTTCTTGGCGATTTCGAGCATGCCTTCGGAAAAATCGATGGCGATGATCCGGCAGTGACGGGGATACATCGGGAGGGCGATGCCGGTTCCGACACCGACTTCGAGGATGCGTTCGTTGGGTTGGACATTCAGGTTTCGGATCGCGGACTCACGCCCTTCATGGAAGACCTTGCCGAAAATCCTGTCGTAGACACCGGCGTAAGACGTATAGACCCGCTCGACCTTGTGTAAATCCATATCACCTCCAACCCACACATCGTGCGTCCTGCGCATCCCGATGGGCAGGGATGAACCGACGACCTGTTCAAGTGGGGAATATCTGTAATGGCGGAGCGCCTGAATGGAGCGAGGAACCCGCCGGGACCGAAACAGGCGTTACAATAGCCAACTCACGGGGTCGAGTCAACAAATTCTTCCGGGGTTTGTCTCGAAACCGGATGCGGTCTGCGCGTCCCGGAGTGCGCTCAGACTTGATTCGACGCGCGCCGCTGTGGGATAGGTACGAGCATGATTCTCGCGGGCCTGTTTGCCGGCGTGTTGTTTCTCGGACTGATTCTCGGGGACTGGATCTACTTCGTGCGCCTGACGCCGGATGCCGGGCGCTATGGTTGCGGAGTCGCGAGGAGCGAGGACCGCTTCGCTCCGGCGAGCCTGGCCCGCCTGCGTGAGCGCTGCGACGTCAACGGGGCGTTGTCGCTGCCCCACGGCATCGCCCGCTACTACCCGGATCTCCAACAGATCGCCCTGCGTCCCCAATACCATCTCTTCTCGATGAGTTTCCGGACCGCCTGGCCCCTCAAGGGAATGGTTCATCTGAAGCCGGACGAGCAGGCCGTTCACGCGCTCTGCATCAAGCGGATTCCCTGGTCCTCGGCCATCATCACCTTCATCTGGTTTCTGCTGGTGAGTCTGGGGACGACGGCGTTCATGATCACCTATGCGGTCCAGGGCGGATTCAACTCCTTCAGCGGGGTGCTGATGGGGATCGGCATTCTGGGCATCGGTCTGCTCGTGCTCGCCTTCGGGTTCGTCACGGTGGTGTTTTCCTATCGTCTGGAGAACAGCCGGCTGACGAAGGTCTACGAAGAATTGCGCGACGTGGTCGAGGGAACCGGCGCTACGACGTAAAGAGGCTGAGAAAGCCGTCGTAGTCCGGCGGCAGATCCAGGGCGGCCCGGTTTTTTGCCAGGCCGGCGATGATGCCGCGGTGTTTCCTGCTGAGGCCGGAGGTTTCGAAGGCCCGGCGGAAGTGTTCCCATCGCAGGGTCGGATCGGCGGCGATGCGCGCCTGCTCCGGTTTGGGCAGGGCATGGACGGCCGTCGTCAGAGCTCGAATCGCCTTCTCCACGCTTTCGTACGGAGGGGCGAGTTGCAGCCGGGCGTAAAAGGTTTCCAGGTGCGCGCGGAACTCCTCGCGCAGGCCGTGAAGCGGATCGGAGGATGGAGGAACGGTTTCGGACATCGTGATCGGGCGGATGATACGGTATGATGGTCGATGGAGACAACAGGGAGATCATCTCTCCCATTTTTACGGCAAGGGAGGCACGTATGAGGAAGATGCAGTGGGCGGCGCTATCGCTGGCGGGTCTGTTGGTTCTGGGCGGCTGTTCGTCCCATCACCGCCATCACGGGATGTCGGGCGAAGGGAAGGGCGACGCCTATTGGCAGAAGGGCCAACAGGACATGGCGGGCTTGATCGACCGGACGGTGAAGGACCAGGGCAAAGCGCAGCAGGTCAAGAGCATCGTCGGGGAGATCGTGACGGAATTGAAGACAGGCCGCGAGCAGGAGCGCGCCTACCATCGCCAGCTCTATACGCTGAACTCCAGCTACCAGGCGACGCCGGAGGAATTCACGAAGATCCTCGACGAAGCCAACAATCAGCGGATGCGGACGTCGGCCAAGATCCTCAGTCTGCGGTTCAAGATGAAGGAGTTGATGACCGCCGACGAGTGGAAGGCCCTGTCCGACCAGATGCTCTCCTACAGCAGCCGGTATCAGCACGGCGGCGCGGGCGCGAAATCGGGATACTAAGAAGGTCCGGGTTAAGGCTGAGGTTAAGGGGAGGAGGGTGCTGAGCCTGCCGCCGGCGCCGCGTTCAGCGGCACCGGCACCCAAGTCGCGCCGGCATCGGTCGAGCGGTACAGGCCGCTGCCATTTGTGCCGGCATAGAGTGTCTGCGAGTTTTTCGGCGCCATCGCCAGGGCCCGTACGTTGAGCGTCGTGAGCCCCCGGTTCACGGCTTGCCAGGTCTTCCCGCCATCGGCGCTTTTCCAGACCCCCCCGGGACCCCCGACATAGAGGAGCGAAGGTTCCGTCGGGTGGATCACGATGCTGCTGACGAAGGGGTCGGGGAGGGTGTGCCCGATCCGTTCCCACCGATCTCCCTTGTCGGCCGTGCGGAACAGGCCTTTCGTCGTTCCGGCGTAGACGATGTCCGGATTGACCGGATCGATCTCGATCGCGTTGACCCCCAGCGCCATCGACGCCATCAGTTCCTTCTCGGGAATCAGGCCGTTGTTGATCTTCTTCCAGGACATCGCCGCATCGTCGGAGCGGTAGATCCCGCCGGTCGTCCC
>DIHJ01000039.1:0-4481 GCA_002420105.1 Nitrospira sp. UBA5699 | reverse complement strand
CCGTTCATCCGCTCTTCCCATTCCCGCCCGGCGTTTTTCGTATAGAAGGCGCCCACGGTCGTGGCGGCGTAGATCTTCTCGCTCAACGCCGGATGAAACACGAACTGATTCACAAAGGAGACGTGTTCCTTCAACCCGACATTGTGTGGCAGCCAGTGCTGGCCTCCGTCCGGGCTCTTGTACACGGCGTCCCCCATGGTGCCGGCATAGATGGTGGCGGGCAGCTGCGGATCGATCGCGACGGTCGTGACGCGTCTCGCGCTGAAGCTGGGGAACTTTTCCCAGAGCGCGCCGCCGTCGCGGGACTTGTAGACGGCGTCGTTCGTCGCGACGTAGAGAATGTTGGCGTTCGTCGGATGGAGCGCGATCGAGACGATCGCCTCGCTGTCCTTCTGGCAGCCGGTCGCGCAGAGGGTGATCAAGAGAAGGGGAAGCGCGATCAGTGCAACGGGTCGGCGGAATCGCATGGTGGCGGGTGACCTAATCATAGGTGGAAGAGGGGAGTCAAGAAGTGGGGAGGGTCGGACAGGGGCGAGTCGTGGCGAGCAGCCAGGGGACTGGATTCGGCATCGCCGGTGCCTGTACCGAGACCGGTTCCGAAGGGGTACGGCCTTCCTCCTTGTCTTATGGGAGGGGGTGATTGCCGCCTTGACAGCCTAGAACAAATTCAAGAGGATTGCTTACCGTGAGCACCAGAGATCAGAACGAACGGAAGTTTCAACAGTGGAGGGACTTGCCCGGAGGAGAACGGCGTTATTGGCTCGATGTCTCAAGCCGTTCAGGGTGGAAAGTCCGGTATGTGAAGGAGGTAGATGCCAGAGAAGTTACCGTCCGGTTTTATCAGGAGGTGTACAACGAAACCGGGGAATTGGTTGAGGTCCATCACAAGTATCCGGTAGACTTGGGCCATCGGAAGGTGTAACCGCTATGCCACTCGTGACACGTAAATCAGTCGCCGACAAGCTTGGAGCCTACCTGCGGCACGAACTGTCATTGGCCGCCCTGGTTGAATGGGCGGAATCGGCACTGATGAATAACGACTTCGATCCCTCCCACCTGACGACCATTCGCGATGCCGTTGCCAGGATCGGCGCCGCAGACGTGCGCACATTCGGGCTGGCATGGGAAGATTGCGAGCAACTCCTCTCTCAGCTCGGTTACTCCGCTCAGGTCAATATCATCGCTCGATAGCCACAAAACTTCCGCTCGTTTCGCCGGACATCCTGTGATTGAGGCGAGGCGATGGTTCCGCTGTGGCGTACGGCGCCGCCACCTGCCGACAGCGGACGCGCGAACAAGGCGCACAGCGGAAACACTAGGCCCAATAGACGCTCAGGCGGCAGACCGGCCGGGAGTAAAGGAGACAGCCTTGCAGGTACTTCGCTCTTCGCCGTCATGCTCGCTCACCCGCGAGCACCCATCTTGGTGGATGGATACGAAGGTAGGCGCCCCTTCGCAACACCACCCGCACGTTGAAATGAAAGCATTGCGGAATGGCAATCCACCAAGGAGGACTTGACGGCCTCCATGAATCGGCTGAGAATGTGCCCTGTTGATTCCGGTTCCTCATCGATACTGTGAGGGATGAAGAATCGATGATGCCGACTACGCCAATTCGGATCAGGTCGGGAGAGGATGGGCAACTCATCGTGCAGCTCCCGGCTGCTGTCCGCAGTCCATTGGACAGCATGTGAAACCATTCACGGTAAGGGTGTTAGGCTGATCCGAATAAAAACCCGCGACATATCAACCCGGTGCCGCAACTCATTGAAACGGCAAGGGGTATGGCTATCGTTCACGAACAGTCGTAGTGTCTTATACGGGCAGAAATTGGCAGATCCGGTTCTTAAGCGGTCGGCCTAAACATAATTAGCGGGACAACGATGGAAGTCTTGCAGTGACAGGGAGCAACACCCAGAAACAACGGACCCCGGAGCCTACGACCGCCGCAATGGAGACACTGCTGCCAGCGCTCGATGATGCCCGCAAGGAAGCCTCCGCACGTCTAGACCCCCTGCGACGTGCTCAGATGGGGCAATTTCTGACACCCAGCCCCATCGCCACGTTCATGGCCGGGATGTTCGAATGCGGGAAGTCCACGGTCCGCATCCTTGACGCCGGTGCCGGCGCAGGCTCGTTGTGCGCCGCGTTTGTGTTGACGCTCTGCGAACGCCCAAGGCACCCAGTTTCCATCACAGTTACGGCTTACGAGATCGATCCCATTCTCGTTCGCTATCTGCGCCAAACGCTCGACCGTTGTCGACGTGCTTGTGCGGGCGCTGGAATCTCGTTTCAGGCGCGCGTTGTCGACCAAGACTTCCTTGAGGCAGGTGCCAAGGGGTTAGCTGGTGATCTCTTCGGAACCGGCGAGCAGGAGCGTTTTGACTGCGCGATTCTCAATCCGCCCTATCGAAAGATCCGCACCGAGTCCAGGGAACGCTCGATCCTCCGTTCACTGGGGGTGGAAACGAGCAACCTGTACACGGGCTTTGTAGCTGTTGCCGCCCGTCTGCTGGTCCCAGACGGCGAGATGGTCGCAATTACGCCGAGGAGTTTCTGCAATGGTCCCTACTTCGAACCGTTTCGCCAGTATTTCTTGCGAGACATGCGCTTCCGCCGAGTACACGTGTTCGATGCGCGAGACAAGGCCTTCGGCGATGACAAGGTCTTGCAGGAGAACGTCATTTTCCACGCCGTCAAGAACACAGAAGCAAGTTCGGAGGTCACTGTTTCTGCCAGCACGGAGCCTGGTGCCAACCTGCGCACGCGGGCGATCAAACACGAAGAGCTTATCAATCCCCGCGATCGTCACGCCGTCATTCACGTCGTCCCGGAGAAGGAAGGCGAGCATACCCGAGACCAGCTAGGACGCCTGGGAGGAACTCTCACCGCTCTGGGGCTGACGGTGTCAACGGGGCGCGTCGTAGACTTCCGCGCTCGAGACCTGCTTCGCGCTCAGCCGGGAACGAACACGGTGCCGCTCATCTATCCCTGTCACTTTAAGGGTGGTTACGTGGAGTGGCCCAATGGCAGGACACGCAAGCCGAATGCTCTCGCTCTCGGACCAAGGGCCGAAGAACTCGTCATTGCGCAAGGCAATTACGTATTGACGAAGCGATTCTCGTCGAAAGAGGAGCGGCGGCGGATCGTTGCCGCCGTCTACGACCCCACGCGTATCACCGCTGCTCAGGTCGCCTTCGAAAACCACCTGAACTACTTCCATGAGCGCGGTTCCGGACTGCCCACGACCCTCGCCAGGGGGCTCGCAGCTTACCTGAACTCGTCGCTCGTGGATGCGTACTTCCGGCAGTTTAGCGGTCATACGCAGGTCAACGCTTCCGATTTGCGGTCTCTGCCATACCCTATGCGTTCAGCTCTCATCACGCTAGGACGGCGCATCGGATCAGCGTTTCCGAGCCAGCGGGAGCTTGACTGCCTCGTTGATGAGGTGCTCTTCCGTGGCTAAGAGACCGGCGAGCAAGCGTGGTGCGACGTCGAAGCGCATTGAGGAGGCCCTCGCGATACTGGCCGCACTGAAGGTGCCCAGCGAACAGCAGAACGAGCGCTCGGCCCTCGTCCTCCTCGCACTCCTCGACATGACGCCGCGCAAGTCCTGGTCGGCTGCGACCAATCCTATGCTTGGCATCACCGAGATGATGAACGTGTTTCGCGACCAGTTCGGTAAGCGGTACGCACCGAACACGCGGGAGACGGTGCGGCGCTTCACCGTGCATCAGTTCGTCCAGGTCGGCTTGGTAGTGGCGAACCCTGACGATCCACGGCGTGCGGTGAATAGTCCCGCCAATCGCTACCAGATCGCTCCGACGCTCTTGAGGCTCGTTCGCACGTTCGGATCAGCTGCTTGGGTGGAGTCCTTGGCGGCCTATGTGGCTACGGCCGACGATCTGGGACGGCTCCAGCCTCGAGAGCGTGATATGGCGCTTGTCGCCGTGAAGCTGCCGAGCGGAAAGCGAATCCCACTGACGGCTGGTGGCCAGAACGAGCTTGTTAAGAGGATCATCGAGGACTTTTGCCCCCGTTTCACTCCTGGGGGCATCGTCGTGTACCTGGGCGACACCGGCCAAAAGCAACGACACGTGGAAATTGGGTACTTGGAGCAACTTGGCATAGAGATCGACGAGCATGGAAAGATGCCCGATGTGGTCGTTCATCTGCGCGACAAGGACTGGCTTGTGTTGATCGAAGCCGTGACCAGCCACGGCCCCATCGGCATCAAGAGACACAACGAGCTCAAAGCGCTTTTCGGCGCTGCTCGGTCCGGCCTCGTCTTCGTGACCGCATTTCTGACGCGTCGAGCCATGACAAAGTACCTGAATGAGATCGCGTGGGAGACGGAAGTGTGGATCGCCGAGGCGCCTTCGCACATCATCCACTTCAACGGTGAGCGCTTTCTCGGACCATATGAATGACGAGCTTGCCCAGTGGACCGCTAACAACCGGTTGCAGCGGACGGTCCGCTG
>DIHJ01000059.1:7195-15049 GCA_002420105.1 Nitrospira sp. UBA5699 | reverse complement strand
CTAGAAGTACCAGGCGAGGCCTCCCATGACCATCCTCGGAGTTCCCGGCACAAAGTGGATGTCGCCGACCGGCACGGCTTCATTGCACAACCGGGAGGCGAAGTAAAAGCTCGCCTGCTCCCATTTCGTGTTCAGGAGGTTTTGAATGAAGAGAAACGCCTCCATCCGGCCGTGGGGCAACTTGATCGGAAGCCGGTAGCGCTCGGACAGATCGACATCGATCCAGGAGGGGGCTTTCGCGCTGCGGTCCTCGATCAACGGTCTCACCCCCAGGTAGGTGGCCTGGAGTTGCGACGTGAGCCCCTCCGGCCATTTCACGAGCAGCGCGCCGTAGGCCGTCACCTCCGGCGCCAGGGGGATCGCATCCCCGTTGCGGAACTCGGCCTTGGTATAGGTCACGCTGCTGTTCACGGAGAACGGACCCCAGATCCGCCCGCGTGCCGCAAACTCGACGCCGCGCCTCCGGCTGGCCCCGCGGATTTCGGTCGTCCCTTCGTCGCCGACGAAGACCAGCTCCGATTGAAGATCCATCTGCCAGGCCGTCGCGATCAATTCGAGGCCGTCGGCCCCCCAGGGCCTCAACCGCAGCCCGGCCTCATAGCTTTTCGAGCGGGCGAGCGGGGAAGCGGCCTGCGCCGCCGCGGACCTGGCATCGTTGCTGTGGAAACCTTCTCCGTAGTTCAGAAACAATTCCGTCGCGGCCCAGGGGCCCAGAATGAGATTCGCTTTCGGCAGGACCAGGCCGGAGGTCGTACGGCCGCCCGGCTGTACCGCGCACGTCTCACAGCGATTGCGGACGTTGAAGGTGAACAGCTCGCTTCGCACGCCCCCGGCGAGTCTGATCCAGGGGGCCGGTTGAAACTCCGCTTTGAAGAACGGCGCATAGGAGGCCTCCAGAATATCGCTGTCCACCGTCGTCCCGAGCGGGTTGCGTCGGAACTGCGGCCCGAGCCGGGCATGGATGTCGTCGACCCGGCTCTGCACGCCGACGGTCCCGCTGCTCGGCACGCCCAGAAGCCTTCCCGTCTGCTGGTATCCGACGTCGCCGCCGGAGATCACCCGGCGGTCCGATTGATGAAACCCGTCGCCGTTGATCGGATCGTTCGCGAAGAAGGTGAAGTTCGTGTAGAGATCGAATGTGTAGTATTGCGCGTAGGCGTTCGCAAAGAACCGCCCCCCCGAGGGATTGTCGTAATGATAGTTCATGCGGGCGGTCGAGCGGATGGTCCGGCCTCCCTCGGAGGGATCGATCGCGCCGAAACGATCGATCGCGCCGTCCGCGACCGCCCGCAGCGGGATCTCGCCCGACCCGTTCCATTGCGCCTTGTGAAACGTGCCGGTCACGCTCAACTCATCCCGCCCGAGAGGATTCATCGTCATCTTCCCGAGGAGATTGGCGCGAAAATAGCGGTTGTCGTTCTGGAACGGCCCGTTGCTGTAATAGCCTTCTCCCGCGATCAAGGTCCGCACCTTGTCTCTGATCGGAGAGAACAGGAGCAGATACCGCTGGGTATCGAACTGCCCGCCCGCCGCCTGCACGACTCCCTCCTGAACCACCTGCCGCGTCCGGAAGTTCACCGCACCGGCGGTGGCGAAATCTCCGTGCTCCGGCAGATACGCGCCCTTGTGTACGTCGAGCCCCTCGATCGTTTCGGGAATGATGAAATTGAGATCGGCGTACCCCTGCCCGTGCGCATGGGCGCGCAGATTGATCGGCATGCCGTCGGCAAAGAAGGCGACGTCGGTGCCGTGGTCCGCATCGAACCCGCGCAGGAAATATTGGTCGGCTTTCCCGGCGCCGCCGGAATGTTCGACGGCAATGAAGCCGGGAATCAGGCGGAGGACCTGGGCCGGACGGCCTTGCGGCTGCAACAGATATTCCCGGTCCGGAATGAACTGCTGGGAGGAGGCGGCGACCGCCCGCTCGCTGACCACGTCCACTTCCGGCACTTCGAGGTCGGCCGCGTCCGGATCGTGGGACAGGGCGTGCGGGGGCGGGAACAGGAGCCCCCCGAGCACCGCCAGGACGATGACCCAGGTCATGCGACAGCTCAGCGCAGTCCTTTGCCGGTGGTCGTCAGGGTGAGCTTGCCGTGCTTGACGCCCTTCACGCTGATCAGCGCGTCGGCCACCTTTCTGATCTCGGCGCCTCTGCCTTTCACCACCAGCACTTCCAGGCAGTGGTCGTGGTCCAGATGCACATGCATGCCGGCCATGATATGGCCCGGAAAGTCGTGCTGGATGCGGGTGAGCTTCCTGGTGAGATCGCGCACATGGTGGTCGTACACGAAGGTGATCGTCGCCACGGCCTCACGATCCGCGTCACCGGCCCATTCCTGGGCCACCAGTTCGTCGCGGATGAGATCGCGCAGCGCCTCGGACCGCGTCGCGTACTTACGCCGCCGGACGACTTTGTCGAAATCGTCGAGGAGCCGGCGGTCCAGCGAGACGCCGAACCGGACGAGTTTCTTCATGATACGGATGCCACGTTTTAAAAAATCGTGGCACGGACTATAGCGACGTCGCCCTCCGCCGTCAATGCGGAGATGGAGGGCGGCGGCGGTCCGGCGGGCTACTCGCCCCGGATCGGGATGTAGAGGACGGTGCCCTGGCGGTTGACGAGCAGGAGAGCCAGATCGGAGGATTTCAGCGGATCGGCGAGCCGCTGAAACGTGGAAAAGTTCGGCACGGGCTGCCGGTTGAGCTCCAGGATGACGTCGCCGGGCTGGAGCCCGGACGATTCGGCCAGGCTGCCTTCTTCGATGTCGGTCACCACGACGCCGCTGTTCACCGCCAGATCCATCTGACGCGCCAGCGGCGGCGTCACGTCGTCGAACACGACCCCGGACAAGGGGTGAGCGGTCGAGACCGCGGCGGCCGCCTGACTCTTCCTGGCCCGTTCCCGCGGGGCCTCCTGGATCGTCAGTTCGACCTGAATCGTCTTGCCGTCGCGCACGACGTCGAGCCGGTGCCTGCTGCCGATCGCGGAGGCGGCGATCAGGTTCCGGAGATGCCCGCTGTCCATCACGTCGCGTCCGTCGAACCGCTCGACGACGTCGCCCCGCTTGAGGCCGGCTTTTTCCGCAGACCCCTTCGGCTGCAGATCGGTCACGATGGCGCCCTTCACGTCGGGCAGCCGGAAGATCTTCCCCAGCAACGGCGTCACGTCCTGGGTGGACGCGCCGAGAAACCCGCGCACGACGCGGCCGGTCTTGATGAGGCTTTGCATCGCGGCCCGCGCCATGTTGCTGGGGATCGCAAACCCGACCCCGACGCTCCCGCCGGTGGGACTCGCGATCGCCGTGTTGATGCCGACGAGTTCCCCGTTGATGTTCACGAGCGCGCCTCCGGAATTGCCGGGGTTGATGGGCGCATCGGTTTGGATGAAGTCTTCGAAGTCCGCCACGCCCACGTCGGCGCGCCCGACCGCGCTGACGATCCCGAACGTGACCGTGCGGCTCAAGCCGAGCGGATTCCCGATCGCCAGCACGAAATCGCCGACGGTCAGGTTGCTGGAATCCCCCCAGGACACCGTCGGGAGATTGGCCCCTTGAATCTTCACCACCGCGACGTCGGTTTTCGGATCGGTGGCCACCACCTTCCCCTTGAACTGCCGCCGGTCCGCCAGAATGACTTCCACGTCGACCGCATCGGCCACCACATGGTTGTTGGTGATGATATAGCCGTCGGAGGAGACGATGACGCCGGAACCCTGGCCGTACTGCCGCCGCGCAGGCGGTTCCTTAAACAGGCCGAACGGCAGCGTCTCGTCGCTGAACGCCTGGTCCCGCACCATTACCGTCGAGGCGATGCTCACGACCGCCGGAATCACATTGGAGGCGGTGGCCTTGATCTGGGCTTGAAGGTCGGTGCCGCCGGCGACGGGAATCAGGCGGCCGGACGCCCGGACGGGCCCTGCCGGAACGAGCATGGCCGCACAGATGATCGCCGTACGCAGCATCGTGAGAGAACGCGCCACCGCAGACCTCTTTCCGGACGCTTCAACGCCGGTGCCGAAAGGAAAACGCACCGTAGCCTAACATGCACCGGAGGATGTCGCACTCATAATTCCACATGGCGCAAGCGCAGCGCGTTCGAGATGACGGAGACGGAACTGAAGGTCATGGCGGCGCTGGCGATCATGGGACTCAGCAGCAGCCCCCACAGCGGGTAGAGTACCCCGGCCGCCACCGGCACGCCCACCATATTATAGACGAAGGCAAAAAAGAGGTTCTGTCGGATGTTCCGCATCGTGGCGTGACTCAGCCGCTTCGCGCGGACGAGCGCCCGCAGATCGCCTTTGATCAGCGTGATTCCCGCGCTTTCCATGGCAATGTCCGTTCCGGTCCCCATGGCGATCCCGACGTCGGCCAGCGCCAGAGCGGGCGCATCGTTGATGCCGTCGCCGGCCATCGCCACGACGCGGCCCTGCGATTTCAACTCCGAGATGATGCGTCCTTTGTGATCCGGCAGCACCGACGCATGGACTTCGGTAATGCCCAGGCGCCTCGCCACGGCATCGGCGGTCAGTTGATGGTCGCCCGTAACCATCACCAGGCGGACTCCCTGTTCTCTCAGAAGACGAACCGCCTCCGGAGTCGAGGATTTGACCGGGTCCGCGACGCCGAGGAGACCGGCGGCCGTGCCGTCGATGGCCACAAACACCGTCGTCTGCCCCTCCCGCCGCAAAACCTCCGCCTCCTCCTCCAGAGCCGCCAATCCGCGGTCCTCCGCCGCCACCAGCGTCCGCAGGAACGCGGCGGTCCCGACCGCCACGCGATGCGATTCGACCAGCCCCGACACGCCGCATCCGGTCTGCGACCGGAAATCCAGGACCGGACCAAGCGTCAGCCCGCGCTGTTCCGCGCCGGCCACGACGGCGGAGGCCACCGGATGCTCGCTCCGGCGCTCCACGCTCGCCGCCAGACGGAGCACGTCGGCTTCGGTCCGGGGCGGAGCGAACCGGACGGCGACAAGTTTCGGCTTTCCCTCGGTCAACGTGCCGGTCTTGTCAAAAACGAGCGTGTCCACCTTGCCGAGCACCTCAAGGGCTTCGGCCTTCCGCACCAGGACGCCCGCCGTCGCGCCGCGCCCGGTCCCCACCATGATCGACATGGGCGTTGCCAGTCCCAACGCACAGGGGCAGGCGATGATCAGAACCGCCACCGCGTTGACCAGAGCATAGGCCAGCCTCGGTTCCGGCCCCCAGAGGGACCAAACCAGCGCCGTCGCCAGCGAAGCCGCGACGACCACCGGGACGAAATACCCCGCAGCCACGTCGGCGACGCGCTGAATCGGCGCCCGGCTGCGCTGGGCTTCCCCGACCATCTGCACGATGCGGGCGAGCAGCGTATCGCGTCCCACCCGCTCCGCCTGCATGAGAAGGCTGCCGGTCCCGTTGATCGTCCCGCCCGTCACTGCGGCACCCGCGGATTTTTCGACCGGCAACGGCTCGCCCGTCACCATCGATTCATCGACGGCCGACGCACCCTCCATCACCAGGCCGTCGACCGGCACCCGTTCTCCCGGACGCACGCGCAAGCGGTCCCCGACCCGTACCTGATCGAGCGGAACGTCCGCTTCGCTGCCGTCCCGCTCCACCCGTCTGGCGGTTTTCGGGGCGAGGCCCAGCAAGGCCTTCATCGCCGACGTGGTTTGGCTTCGTGCCCGCAGTTCCAGGACCTGACCCAACAGCACCAGCACCGTGATCGTCGCCGCGGCTTCGAAGTACACGGCGATCGAGCCGTCGTGCGACCGGAACGAGGCCGGCAGCGCGCCGGGCGCGACGGTCGCGGCCGTGCTGTAGAGATAGGCCGCGCCGGTCCCCATGCCGATCAACGTAAACATGTTGGGAGCCCGGTTCACGATCGACGCCCACGCCCGCTCGAAAAACGGCAGGCCGGCCCAGAGCACGACCGGCGTCGCGAGCAACCACTGGAGCCAATTCTTCATCGAGGCGGGCAGAACGCCGTGAAGCGGCTGCCCCGGAATCATGTCGGACATCGCGAGGACCATCACCAGACAGGCCGGACCGAGGCTGATCCAGAACCGCTTCGTCATGTCCTCGAGTTCCGGATTCGGCCCCTCTTCCAGGGACACGACTTTCGGCTCCAGCGCCATGCCGCAGATCCGGCAGGCGCCCGGTTTGGTTTCGAGCACCTCCGGGTCCATCGGACAGATATATTCGACCGTGGCTCCGGCCGGAACGGCCACCGGCTTCGGGATCCGTTCGGCCGGAGGAGTCAGGTAATGGACCGGATCGTCGCGGAACTTCGTCAGGCAGCCGGGGGAGCAGAAGTAGTAGGTCGTGCCGTCATGCAGGTGGGACCCCGCGGCGGTCGCCGGGTCGACGGTCATGCCGCAGACCGGATCGACGGCTCCCGGGCCTCCGGCGGCCGGAGCCGGCATCATCATGGGAAGCGGCTGCTTCGATCCCAACGTAATCAAACCGGACGAGGCCGGCCGCAGGGCCCGCTCAGGGTCGGCTTTGAACTGTTCCAGGCAGGAGACGGCACAGAAATAGTAGGCGACGCCCTTGTAGTCGTAGCGCCCGGCGGCGGTCGCCGGGTCGACGGTCATGCCGCAAATGGGATCGATCAACCTTATAACCCCTCACCTACTTCTTCGCGTCGCCGTCCAGGATGCTGTGGATCACGAGCTTGAGATTTTCCGGATCGATGTTCTCCACCTTGATGTTGCCGTCGAGAAGCACGGTGGGGGTCTGCTGCAGCTTGATCCGTTCGCCCCATTTTCTCCCCTCTTCGAAAACCTTCGCCGGTTTGCCGCTGGCCATGCCCTCTTCGAACGCCTTGGGATCGAGCCCCACTTCCTTGATGAGAACTTCGCGCAACGAACGGTCCAGCACGCCGGTGACCTTGTCCTGGTGAATCGTCCGGAAGAGCACTTTCTTCATCTCATTGCCCTTCCCCATCATCTTCGCCTGTTCGTACATATCGAACGGCGTGGGCAATTTCCCCCGGATCACCGGGAAGCCCACCATCGTCACGTCGAGCTTATTGCCGAACTCCTTCTCGAGAATCGCCAGCCCCTCCCCGTCGAACCGGTGACAATGCGGGCAGTAGAAATCGGCGAACTCCACCAGCTTCACCTTTCCCGGCTGATGGGTGGACTTTTCCTCCTTCAGGATCTCAAACTTGCCCTTCAACTCGGGGGCGGCCGCCTGCACCGCCCCTCCGCTCAAAAGAACCGTCCCCAGGAACAACAACATCCCGATCATCGTCCACGCCCGCGGTACGCTCTTCACCATGTCCACTCCTTTCCTCAGGATCGCTCATCGGCGGCTTCATTATATCGAAGACCGGCGCCGGCTGCTCTTTGTTATAATGCGCCATGCGCCCACGATCGTTTCTCTGTGCGCTGGTGCTTCTGCTGACCGTGGCGGGCTGTGCATCGACGCAGGAAACGGGAGAGAGCCCGGCGGCCAGCCAGCCCGCGTTCCCTCAGGTCAAAGCGGCACCGGATTCCTTCAAGGGCCAATCCGTCATGTTCGGCGGCCAGGTCCTGACCGCCCGACGACTGAAGGAGGGCACCAGGATCGAAATCCTTCAGCTCCCGCTTGACCGGTCCGGCTATCCGGTCACCGACCTCACGCAATCACAGGGTCGCTTCGTCGCCATGCATCGGGACTTCCTCGACCCCGCAACCCTTCCGCCCGGCACCAGGGTGACCGTCACCGGTGAAGTCACCGGTTCCGTCACGCTCCCGTTGGACGAAACGGACTACAATTATCCCGTCGTCGACATCCGGCACCTTCAAGTATGGACCAGAACCGAGCAGGCAGCCCCCCGGATCCGCCCCTACATGGGGCCCGGCCCCTACTGGGGTCCCTATTGG
>DIHJ01000059.1:0-7120 GCA_002420105.1 Nitrospira sp. UBA5699 | reverse complement strand
CCCTATTGGCGTCCCTGGCCGTACTGGTAGGCGAGACACGCGAGACTGGCGCGAAGCGCGAGACGAGTTCGAGAATCGACTGCCTGTCCCTTGCACACTGGCCTGTCGCGCACGTCCCGCCAGTCTCGCTCGTCACACCCGATTACCGTCCCCCCGTTCCGATGATCCGCTCCACACGGTCGTCCCGCCCGCCCAGATTTCGGTACTTGTGGTACTGGGCCAGCGCGCGCGGCATGTCTTTGCGGTGGAGTTCATAGAAGACCCCCAGATTGTAGTGGGCCTCGGCATAATCCGGCTTCAAGGCGACGGCCTTTTCGTACTCCTGCTCAGCCTCTTCCAGCTTGTTCATGCTCGTGTAGACGACGCCCAAGTTCATGTGGGCCTCGGCATATTCCGGCCGGTAGCGGATGACTTCGAGGAACTCCCGTTCCGCCTCGGCCGGTTTGTTCTGACTCCGGAGAATGAACCCCAGATTGTAATGGGCATCGACCAGATCCGGCTTGGACGCCACGGCCTGTTTATAGGCATAGGCCGCTTCGAGCAAATCATTCCCGCGCTCCGCCAGGCGGCCGAGCTGATACCAGGCATCGGCATGTTTGGGATTCGATTCCGTCAGCCGCCCGAGCAGGTCGCGAGCCGCTTTGTTTTCGCTCCGCCCCTCATACAACATCGCCAGCCCGAAGAGACCTTCGGGATGCCCCGGCGCGACCCCCAGCAGCTTCTGATACACCTTCATCGCCGCCGGCACGTCCCGGCGGCCCTCGTAGACCTTCGCCAGATCCAGGTAGGACTCGTCATGCCTGGGGTCCAGTTCGATGGCCCGCCGGAGCGCCTGTTCCGCTTCCGCGGACTTCCCCTGGGCCAGATAGACTTCCGCCAGATCGTTCAAGGCGTCCGGATAGACCGGCTTCAGTTTGATCGCGCGCGAGAAGGCCTCGGCGGCCTCGTGGGGTTTCTTCTTCCCCTGAAAATAGACGCGCCCGAGGAGGTGATAGGCTTCGGCCGAGGAGGGATTGAGTTCCACGGCCTTGTTCAGCGCGGCGATGGCTCCGTCGGCGTCGCCGGCCTTGAACAACTCCGACGCCCGCTCGACCGCGCGTTTGCCGGAGTCGGCGGCGGTTGCGGCGGGAAGGGGGGACAAGGCGAGGAACCCCAGGAAGACTCCGATCACGATGGGACGGTGTCGTCGCGCGAATGCCTTCAACTGAACGCTCCCGGCCAGTCAGGACGATGGCGCAACTATACGGGGGGCACCGAACGAAATCAACGCGAGCGACGGGGACAAACGGAGGGGGAACCTGAAAAGAAGCTCCCCCTCCCGAACACGAATACTCCGGTGTGAACCGCGACCTATTCCGGCATGCCGTGATCGTCCAGCCTCTCGGGCAACGACGCCGGCGGCGCAGCCGAACCGCCCATGAGCGACGACGTGGCCTGGTTGTTGGCCGCCGCCGCGCCGGGATAGTAGACCATTACGGCCCCGGGAGTCAGACCCACTGGCACTGTCTGCTTGATCGTGTTATCCGCCGCACTGATGATCGATAAAGAATTGGCTGCGCCGTTAGTCACGGCAAGATACTTGGCTTCTCCTGCTCCCGAAGCGCCCAACGCCAGCACGTCGAAGTTATGCGCCCCCCCGCTGAGAAGAAAGATTTCTCCTCCGGGGAGAAGAGCGAGCGACGGAATCGGAGATGTCAGTGTCGAAGCATCGAACGCAAAGAGCCGGTCTTTCTTCGTTACGCTTGCTGAAGTCGAATTCCCCGCCAGAATGTAGAACCGCTTGCCGTCCGGTGAGAATTTGAAGGCTCCGGGAGCGGTGCCGTCCAACTGGGGAATGGTGAAATCGGTCACCGGGTTCCCGGCGGTCCCGAGATCGATCACACCAAGCTTGGTCGCCTGGGGAGTCGTCGTCTGACCGCGGAGCAACAGGAACCGGCCGTCCGGGCTGATGCCGAAAGCCGTGTAGGGCGTGGTACTCAGAGGGAAGGTGTTCGTGATCGCAAGAGAATCCGGATCGATCTCGACGATCGTCCGGTAATTTTCCTGAATGCTGTAGACCTTGCCGGTCAGCTTCGAGAACCGAATGCCGTGCGGATTTGACTTGTTCGGCGTGTTCGGCGTATTCGCCGCGTTGGCGTTCACGTCGCAGGGACCCTGTCCGTTCAACGCTTCCCCCGCATCGGTGCACAGATCGATCCGCGCGATCATTTTTTGATAGGTCGCCACGCTGGACGGATCGTTGTCGATCACGGCAATTTCGCCGGCGGTCGTGCTGGAAACGAAGACCCGCTTCGGAATTCCCGCTCCCGACGAAAAGGCCGCCACTTTGTGACCGTCGGCAAGAAGGCAGATCGTTCCTTCGACCGTCGGCGGGACTGCGCCGGGGCCGAGATGCGAATTGTGGAGGATCGTGACCGATCCGCCCTCAACGGAACCGCCAACTCGTGCCGGATTGTTGCAATTGATCAGGTCGTCGCCTGGCGTCGTCGTCCCGCCCGCATTGTCGCCGTCGTTCATCGACCACATAATTTCGCCGTCGGTCGCGTCACGATAGATATGTACCGGCCTGGTGCCGGTGGCAAGGTTGGTCTCATGAACCGGCGTCGCATTCGTCAGCGGATCGATCGTTGCCACGGAGTTGCCGGCGCCCAGGTTCAGGAACAGCCATTCCCCTTCGGAGACCTGCATGTCGCCGAGCGCCACGTTTCCGAACTCCGCTGCGGGGATCGTGCCGATGACGGCATTGCCCGAATCACCCCTCAACGCCACCGTCGTCAGCGTCTTGTCGCCCGTATTGTTGACGAACACCAGGGGCCCTTGCAGGGCTGCGCTGCCGCCGGTCGTCACCGTCCCGCTGGAGGTCTCTCCCGCACTGCAGCCAGCCAGACCGATGAGCGCCAATCCGAGCATGCCCGTTCTGGCGTACGAAAGCATGAGGTGTCGATTGTCTATGGATTTCATGGATGCTGCCTTTCTTTTTCTGATGTCGTTGTGTTGTGTCTTCTTGTTCTGCGTCTATGACCCGCCCAGCAATTGGAACGATTTGCTCAGCCCGAACACGTAGCTGCGCTGTTGTTCGAGGTTGCCGTTGAAATCCCGCATCACGGGAATCTGCGCGATGAAGTAGAACGACGCGTAGTCCCAGAGGTTGAGCATGATGCCCGGTGAGTAGGCCAGGTAGGTCGAGCCCGTCGTCGGCACCGCTCGGAACTTCACGGCCGGATCGAGGAGGATTGAGGTTCCCGTGGTTGGATTGAACTGGAGCAGCGAGGCGTCCATCGCATCGTTCTGGATCCAGCGATAGTTGACCTGCTGAGTCAGGACGAACCACGCGGTCGATTCGAACGGGATGATGTTCAGTCCAGCGCTGAGATTCACCTCGTCGCCGAACTTATATCCGTCGCTGTTCTTGAACGTGTGGCGGTAGCTGGCCAGGGCGAACTGATTCAACCGGTGGGGAATCAGTTCATAGCTCTGGTAGAGCGTCGGCACCAGGCCGACATTCCCGCGGCCCAGCTGGAGCGTCGATTCGGCCAGCAACCCGCCGGTCGTCTTCTGTCCGTAATCGCCGGTCGGGAGATCGACGCCGAACCCCAAGACGACCATGCTCCGCAGCGTCGGGAGCGCGTTATACTTCAGGCTGACCCGCACGTCTCCCAGCCCCTTGTCGCTGTAGGGCACCGGATTGAGCCCGCCGATCTGGGCGTCCGAGTTGACCTGCCTGTACGGCACCGTCACTTGAAGCCCGAACCGTTCGGTCAACCCGTAGTTCATGTCCAGGGTCGCGGTCCGCACGAGGGTCCGGATTTGATTCACGTTCAAATTCGCGAGCGTCAACGTCCGATTGCTCTGGTTGGCAAAGGGGATGCCGCCGCCCTGTCCCGACGGCGCCTCCATCGGGGTGTAGTTGTAGATGGCGTTCACCGTCAGCAACCCGGCCATCGGCACCTGCTGTTGCGAGCCGATGACGACGAAACAGCTGACGGACCCGCAGGAGGCGTCGACGAAAGACGGCCACGTCATTCCCGTGACGATGGCCAGCACACAGAGAGAGGGATACACGCACGACGGCAATTTCTTACTCATCGCAATAAAGTCTTTCTTTGTGTCAGACAGAGGAAGCAGTGGAGACACCACGGACGCTTCCGGCAGTGACGACTGCGTTGGATCAGTTGATGTTCAGCTGACGAGTGCGGGGGGACCGCGGAGGGAAACGAGAGAGGAGCACAGACGTTCGCATTGATCGGTCCGGACATAGGCGAGGCGGTCGACCAGCCGGAGTCTCGACTCCAAACTCACGGATGAAGTTTCAATCCCCTGGCCGGCTGCGCAGAGCCACGCACAAAGACCGGTCGAATGGGTTCCGGCCTGATGACTTGCATGGTGTGCAGCATGGACCACGCTGGGCGCGGTCATGAGCCCGTTCGCGAGAACGAGGCACAGCAGCAGGGACCAGACCAGCCCGGTTCGTCTCAAAGCAATCATACGGCTTTCTAGCGGAGCGATGCGGCTTTCACAGGCTCTTGCTTCTGGATGCGAGCCACGACGTCATGAATCAATTGCTCTGTCAGCAACCCGCCCTTGATGTATTCCTGCACGCGCCCCTGCTGGTCGATGAACACGCTCACCGGCAATCCGAACACGCCGAACTGATTGGCTACTTTATTCTCGCGATCCATCAGGACGGGAAAGGTATGACCGTAGGTCTTAATGTGCTCGCGCACCTTGGTGTCGTCTTCCAATTCGTTGACCGCGAGGACCACGAAGCCCTTATCGCGAAGCTTGTCGAAGCTGGCCTGCATCGCCGGCATCTCCGTCGTACAGGGTTTGCACCAGGTCGCCCAAAAATTCAGGAGCACGATCTTGCCGCGATACTGGCTGAGACTCTGGCTTTTGCCCTCCAGGTCCGTGAGGTGGAAATCTTCGACCGGCATCCCCACGGCCGGAACACGCGAGCCCATGCTCCAGGCTTCGTGTATCAGGCCCCAACCCAAGACCACCGCGAACATGCTTGTGAGAATCACTTTTGCCACTGTCTTCATTGCTCCCTCCGTCGTTCGGCCGCCTGAACGCCTTTTGATTCTTAGGCGCCCGGCTTGATCAACTGAAATGACTTCGTCATACCAAAGACAAAACTGGTGCCCTGTGCGAGGTTGTCGTTGGCATCGCGTGCGACTGGAATCTGCGCATAGAAGTAGACGGACATCGCCTCCGTCCAGGAAGAAGTGATCAAGTCTCCCAAGCTGATCTGAAACCCTGGCGTATAGGCAAAATAAGTGGATCCGGTATTGGGCACCTGTCTGTTCATCACCGTCGGATCGATCACGGTCGGGTCGGTCCCGGCGAACGGCGGAGCGGATTGTTCGAGGTTCGCCCGTACATTGTCGTGGACCAAATAGCGGTAATTGAACTGGTTGGTGATCACCAACCAGGGCATGGTGACCAAGTTCAGCCCGAAGTTAAACAAGAACTCGTCGCCAAACTGATAGCCGTCGCGGTTGCGGAACGTATGCCGATAACTGCCGAAAGCGAATTGATTCAGCCGATGCGGGATCAGTTCATAGGTTTGGTAGATCGATCCGATGAGCCCGACGTTGCCTCGTCCCAACTGTCCGGATGATTCGAGCACCTGTCCCTCGCTGTCCCTGGCTCGCGTGTCTCCGGTCGGCAGATCCATACCGAACCCGAGCACCAGCATGTTTCTCAGCGTCGGCAAGACGTTATATTTCGCCGTGATCCGCACGTCGCCGATACCATTATCGGAAAAATGCGAATCTTCGCCGAACTCGTCTGGACTCTCGCCGATGCCGTCGATGTGTCGGTGCTTCCGCTTCAGGTAGGGCACGGTTACCTGAACGGCAAATCGATCCGTCACGCCGTAGTTCATGTCGAGCGTGTAGGTCTGCGTAATCGTCCTCGTTTCCTTGTGGTGGTCCAAAATCAACCGCTGATTCGCCTGGTCTGCGGCCGGAATGATCCCGCTTGTTCCGCTAAGCAGCCGCATAGGCGTATAGTTGTACATTCCGTTGATCGTCAACACGCCTTCTTGTGGCACCTGCTGCTGAGACCCGATCACGACGAAGCAGCTCACCGCCCCGCATGAGGCTGCGGCGTCGGAGGCGAATACACCCGCACCAATGAGCATGGGAACTACAAGCGCTGCCATGGCTCTGCGACGAACGTTCATGTACCTCACGACCCTTTCCTGGTCCAAGCGATGCATCTATTGAAAAACCCCCTGCATCGGAACAGACGAGATGAAGAGATTTCGCCTGACTCTGCGTCGAATCAGCCGATACCCAGAAGACGATCGGGTTTCTGGCTGACCGGCATCTGTCAGAGTCGACTAGATTGTGGAATGGACCGGGGGGCCGCGAGACGGGACAGTAGAAGGGGAAACGGAGGCGATGGCTTGAAATGCCACCTGCTCGGCAATGAAAACCGGGAAACGTTCGATGAGAGGGGGGGCCGCGCTGCTATCGAGGACTTGCCCGGCCGCGCACATCCAGGAACAGAGCACGGTGCCGTGCGTGGCTTTTTGATGATGCGAATGTTGGGATTCGTGGGTGAGCGATTGAGCGGCAGCGAGGCCGCCGATCACGAGCAGACACAGCACCAGAAGGCACGCGAGGGAACGTTGCAGCAGCCCGTGCGTCATAGCCCATACTCTACCAGGACCGGCGGGCCGATGGTACCGGAGTATTCGGCGGAGAGTCAAGGCGCCGCCGGTCCACCCCCCCTGTCTTCCCGATAGGATTCGCAAAACGTTTACTGTATACTGCCCCGATAGTGTCAATCGGCGCGACCCGCGTCCTCCATTCAATAGGAAGAGGGCATGCTCACACAACTCCTGAACCTCATCTTCGGCAGCAAGAACGACCGTGAAATCAAGGCCTTGATGCCGATCGTCCAACGAATCAACGGGCTGGAAGCAGGCCTCACGCCGCTCTCCGACCAGGCGTTGGCGGACAAGACCCAGGAGTTCAAGAAGCGCCTGGCCGCCGGCGAAACCCTCGACGACATTCTCCCGGAGGCCTTCGCCGTCTGCCGCGAGATGTCCCGGCGCAAACTGAACATGCGCCATTTCGACGTCCAGCTGATCGGCGGCATGATCCTGCAC
>DIHJ01000090.1:2695-4351 GCA_002420105.1 Nitrospira sp. UBA5699 | reverse complement strand
CGCCTCCTCCACCAGGACCAGGACCCGACGCCGAACAGGCCGGTCGCGTAGAGGAAGAGACTGGCCGGAATGGCGACCGCAGCCGGGGCCCCGACCGCCGCGGTGCCCTGCAGAAAGAACGTCGCCGTACGATCGCGCAACCCGGCGCCGTGCCCTTCGCCGTTGCCGCGGTTGAGCAGATGCTCCCACGATAGGAAGAATTCCGACGTCTCCGGATTGAACAGCCCCGTCGCCCGGCCGCCGATGTTCCAGGCGCGGATTTCATCGCCGCGCTGCCAGCCGAAGAACAGCGAGGACAGATCCACCGTGATCGAGTTTCCGCTGATCACGGCCGAAGGAGCCGGCGCGCCGGTCACGTTGCTGGTAAAGAGACTATAGACCTTGCGTCCTTTCATGATCGGGTCCACGATTTGCCCCAAGGGTTGATAGTGCCCCGTCATGATCACGCCGTCCTGATCGAAGAGCCGATCGAGCATCCGGCCGTGCCGTCCCTCCCAGTTCACCGCGCCGCCGGTCAATTCGAGCTGCGTCACCAGCGCCGCCTGCGCCCGGTCGATCGTGCCGGCGACCGATGCGGCCCCCATCGCCCATGCAGTCATCACGAATACTCCCACCCACCTCTTCATATCGCCTTCCTTTCTACGGACGCTCCGCGCCCCGGCGCAAAGCTCCGCCGTTCATAGCATAAAGACGCTGAGATCCTACGCCCTCCACTGTTTCCGCCGTGTTACAGGCCCGTTAAGTTGCGACATACTTCCGATTACGTTTCGATCAACGACAAAAGCGCAAAACCCATCGTCCGGTCCAACGAGAAGCGACCGGAGATGGGTTTTACGCGTATTCGACCGACGTACCGAGGGTATCAGCCCTCGATGTCACCGCCACTGTCCGTCACAAACGGACGATCGCCTGGCTACAAAGCCGCTTGGCGCCTCCTTGCCATGCCGAACAGTCCGATCAACCCCGTACCGAAGAGCAGGGCGGCTGCCGGCAGCGGTACGGCTGCGACCGTGCCGACCCACGCGGATGTGCCGTCCGGCTGCAGATTCCGAATGTGCGACGCCATGATGTAGCTTCCCGTGCCGCCGCCGGGAAGCGAGAAGAAATGAAAGTCGTCCACGTTGAGGTCTTGCCCCGCCGCGCTCAATAGAAACGACAGGGTCTGTCCGTGACCGAGAAAATTGCTTCCGCCGTACTGAAACTTGCCGTCGAAATAGCCGTCGCCGTCGGCTTTCAAGCCGGCCAGCGTCGAACTGATCGTCGGCGCCAGCAGGGTACTGTAGGTTCCGGCAGCTGCGCTCACGTTGGAGAACGTGAGCTGGTCCGGATTCATCGATCCATGGGCGAAGTTGAAGTAAAGAGAATCCAGCTTGGTTCCCGCGCCGGCCTGATTCAGCACGTCGAACTGCACGGCGCTGCCGAGATCCGTCAGCGTGACGGTCGCCAGGGGAACGCCCGAACCGGTCGGCGGGCTGAAGATATAGTCGAGCGGATAGGTGACGGAGACCGTCATGGCTTTCGCCGGCGCAAGCCAGACAGCCGCCGTGAGGCAGAGGACGAGCAGGCTGAAACCGATGGTCCGTCGATTCATGACACCCTCGCGTAGGCCGTTGTCGTCGTGATGCTTACCGGGGAACCGGGAGAGGAGCCCCGGGA
>DIHJ01000090.1:0-2629 GCA_002420105.1 Nitrospira sp. UBA5699 | reverse complement strand
AACCCGTTTAGTTGCTGCACACGGTCGGCAACGGAGGCGACTTGAACAGCACCGGACCTTTGTCCGCATTCTTGAACACGTTCATCGTGCTTGGCGCATTCCAGAATTGGCCGGCCGGCAGGATGCCGATGGTGGCAGGATCGGAGGCCATGGCGATCGTGGCCGAGATCAAAGCCGCAGTGGCGGGATCGCTGGAGGAGGGGTTGCGGGTGTTCATCCGCTCACCCACCCAGTACTTCCACTTGCCGCACTTGAGATTCTCTTTCGGATCGGCCAAGGTCGGATCGTAGGCCTTGAACCCGTCCATCTTCACTTCATACGCCTTCGAAACACCCACAGTCGGATTCGCGGCGGCAAAAGCTTGATCGGCTTCCATGTACCCAAACCCTTTCGGGTGTGCGGGGCGAGTCGGCAGGTTGCCGATAATGCAATCACGCACGTCCTGGTTGCTGGTGCCAAAATAAACGCCATCGGCTCCATTGGTCAGATCGGTGCTTCCGATCGTGATTTCATTCGCCGTCACCATCACCGTTTCGTCGAGCGATGCCTTCGTGCCCGAACCGGCGGTACGCAAACACAGGGTCACGGGAGACGTGGCATCAGCCGCAGTCCCCACCGCTGCCGGCGAACCATCAGCATTGACAGGGGCCGTGCCGAGACCTAACTGTCTCCAATCGGTGACCTGCCGGCTCAAGAGCGCTTCAACCTGGTAGTGGGATAGATTCGTCACCTTTCCCTGCACCGTTCCTCCGGACACCCTTTGCACGCCGTTTCCGACGATGAAGGAGAAGGGCACAATGGCAACCTGAGTGCTGATCAACGCGCTGTCGTCCAGGGGCTTCACCACCGTCGTGATCGGTCCGGTCTGATGGAACGAGCTGCCTGCCACATCGGACCAGCCGATATTCACCGGCAATTGAACCGGTCCGGCGGTGCAACCGGTATATTCATTGTACTGCTTTCCATCTGAAGGCCTGGTCACGACGTTCGGACCCGAGCAACCGGTCAGGACGGTGTGATCGAGATAAGGCATATTCGAAAGGGCATTTGCTTCCGGCTGTTGCAGTTTCTTGACGCCGTCGCTGGAGCCGCTGGCCGAGTAGCGGATGATGATGTCACTCCCGCTTCGCTTGCATACCCAGGTATGGAGCTTCCCCGAGGTGATGAGCGGGGAACCGAGGGGGCCGTTCACATAATGGGTCGGCAGCGGAGCTGCGTCGCAGAGGCTCAAGGGCACGTCGGTGGCGAACGGGGTACCGGCAGAGGCGCCGCCCATATTGACAACGGTCTGCGCTTCCGCGGACAGGGCCAGTCCCAGGACCGACCCGATGCCGAGGAGCGCAATGCTCAACGTCTTCTTGGATGTCATATCTAAACCTCCTTCAATCGATGTATTTCAGTATCGTTTAAGCTCAGTTGCTTCCTGACGCGAAACCCGCGCGATGGCGCGAGATCAGCTCTGCATCATCATGGAACGACGGGCAATCCCGACGATCCCGATCAGTCCGCTGCCGAACAGGATGACCGCGGCGGGAACCGGAACAGGCGCCGGCACCCCTGCAGTGATCGTCAACGTCGAACCATCGAGCGCGAGGATCGCATGGCCGATGGTCGAGAGCGCGTTCGTATTGAAATCACCCTGCAACAGATGCAGGAGAGATCCCAACGTTCCCTCGGTGCTCACCGGGAACCCTCCGGCCAAGGTGCCGGATGTACCAAACAAGCTGGTAAACGAGTTTGCATTGGATGCGGGGAGCAGTTGTGTTGTGAGCCCGTCTCCCGCCAGCTGACCGGACTGCAGGGTAGCCGGAATCAGGCTGGTGCTGACGGAGACCTGCGACAATTGTGTCGCCGTATAGTCTGCCAGCGCCTTCCTGGAGCTGGCGAAGAGGAGGGGGCTTGCGGTAGAAGCATCAAACCCGTACAGAGCAAATTTCACCGGATTCGTCCCGCTAACCGCAGTGAGATCACTCGCGCCGATATTGAATTGCACGGACGGCCCTGAGGAGAACAGGGTCGAGACCTGCCCCAGGTTGCGGAGATACTCCGTGTTGTTTCCGTAGATCGCGAGCATCAGATCCCCGTTGCCGAACTCCAACGCCTGGGCCTCGCCTCCCAGACCCGCCACCGCGACTGCGACCGCCGCAGCGGTCCGCTTCCATCCTGTAAGCTTCATAACATCTCTCCTCCTGTTGATGTGACTGACTGTCCGTTCCGTTGCCTTGGTTGACCCGGTCTCCCGACCCCGATCACCTCCTCTCACCCGCTGTGGGCGGGAAACGCGATCCCGGGTCAGGATGGCACGCTCCCCTTTTCGCTTGTCCCTGTTACAGCCAGATCAGGCTCCCATTCGAAGCCCGTAAACATTTCCGATCGGCTCCGCCCCGCTTCCAGAACCGCTTTTCTCCCTCCCCGGATGGCCCAAACCCTCGCCGCAGGGGTCTGCGCATACTCCGGCCCTGCTTGTACCGCTCGATCATTACGAAGGCGTCAACGAGGCCTGTAGGAGGGGTAAATTGTCGGTTAAGATCGGGGCACGCGAAAAACGGGAAAGGGTAAGGGGTGAGAGGCTAGAGGCAAGAGGCGAGGCAAAGCGAATGCTGAATGTGGAATGTGGATGACGAATTGG
>DIHJ01000105.1:65368-66774 GCA_002420105.1 Nitrospira sp. UBA5699 | reverse complement strand
CAATGTCGGACAGGCTCCTAGGCTGCGTCGCGATGCGGACGCGTGAAGGAGGGGGATGTCGATGGCGGTGACGGCGATTGAAGCAGCGGCTCAGCACGTGGGACAGGAGGTGACGCTGCGCGGGTGGTTGCGAAGCCGCCGCGACAGCGGGAAGCTCCATTTTCTGACGATCCGGGACGGCACGGGCGACATGCAGGCCGTCGTCAGCAAGAAGGCCGTGGGCGAAGAGCAGTTCGCGGTCTCGGCGAGTCTGACCCAGGAATCGTCGCTGATCGTGACCGGCCTGTTGCGGCAGGACGAGCGCGCGCCGGGCGGCTATGAACTGGACGTGAGCCGCATCGAGGCCGTTCAGATCGCCGCGCCGTTTCCGATTCAGCCCAAGGAGCACGGTGTGGGATTTCTGATGGAGCACCGGCATCTCTGGCTGCGCTCCCACCGCCAGCACGCGATCCTCCGCATCCGCCACGAGATCATCCGCGCCTGCCGCAACTTTTTCGATGAACGGGGGTTCGTACTCGTCGATTCGCCGATCTTCACCCCGAACGCCTGCGAGGGCACGACCACGCTCTTTCAGACTCAGTACTTCGACGAAACGGCCTATCTCACGCAGAGCGGCCAGCTGTACAGCGAGGCGACGGCGGCGGCTTTCGGCAAGGTCTATTGTTTCGGTCCGACCTTCCGCGCGGAGAAATCCAAGACGCGCCGCCATCTGATGGAGTTCTGGATGGTGGAGCCGGAAGTGGCGTTCGCGCAGTTGGCCGAGATGATGGAACTGGCCGAGCAGTTCCTGACGGCCGTCGTGCAGCGCGTGCTGGAAACGAGGCGAAAAGAGCTGGCGGTGCTGGAACGTGATGTCGGCAGGCTCGAGCGCATCCTGCCGCCCTTCCCGCGGATTACCTACGAAGACGCGATCGGGATTCTGCAGAAGAAGGGCAACGCCACGAAGCTCGGCGATGACTTCGGCGGGGACGAAGAGACGATTCTGTCGCAGGAATTCGATCGTCCGGTGATCGTCCACCGCTACCCGACCGCGCTCAAGGCGTTTTACATGCAACCGGACGAGGCCAGGCCTGATCTCGCTCTCTGCATGGACGTCCTGGCGCCGGAAGGATACGGGGAAATCATCGGCGGCGGGCAACGCATCCACGATCCGGCCTTATTGCGCGCGCGATTGCAGGAGCACCATCTGCCGGAAGACGCCTTCAAATGGTATCTCGATCTTCGCCAGTACGGTTCCGTGCCCCATGCGGGCTTCGGCATGGGCATCGAACGCGCCGTCGCCTGGATCTGCGGGCTCGAGCATGTCCGGGAAACCATTCCGTTTCCCCGTATGCTCTACAAGCTCTATCCTTAACACCGACTCCCCTACCTGGGGGACCGGACCATAATCCGAACTCTTCCGATTT
>DIHJ01000105.1:46228-65159 GCA_002420105.1 Nitrospira sp. UBA5699 | reverse complement strand
TCTCAACCTGGAGTATACTGCGCCGCTAAGTGGGAGAAAGTGGGTGAAGCTGGAGACTATATTTCTGCGGCTCGCGGGCATTGGCCGGTCATGCCTGTCGAAGTGTTGTCCTGGCTTAGGCCGAAGGATGGGCAGATCTTTCTTGATTGCACCGTGGGGTATTGTGGGCATGCTGAGAAAATTCTTGAGGCCAGCGCCCCGGACGGGATTGTCGTCGGGATCGACCGCGACATCCTGGCCGTCGAAGCGGGTACGAGATTGCTGGAGCGGTTCGGCAACCGCGCGATTCTGGTCAGGGGGCATTTCGTGGATCTGAAACGCCATCTTTCCGATCGCGGCATTCACCTTGTGCATGGGGTGTTGTTCGATCTGGGCGTGTCTTCGCCGCAGATCGATGTGCCGGGTCGGGGCTTCAGCTTCCAGGCGGAGGGCCCGCTGGATATGCGCATGGATCAATCCGCCGGGGCGACGGCGGCCGACATCGTCAATCGTACCGAGGAAGTGGATCTCGCCAACATGATTTACGAGTTCGGAGAAGAACGCTACTCGCGCCGGATCGCGCGCGCGATCGTTCGTGCCCGGTCCATCCGGCCCCTCGAAACGACGCGCGATCTCGTCTCGGTGATCGAAGCGGCCGTGCCGGGACACTATCGCCGCGGGCGCATTCACTGCGCAACGCGCACCTTCCAGGCGCTTCGCATCGCGGTGAATCAGGAGCTGGACCATCTTGAGCCGGCTTTGCGCGACGCGGCCGACGTGCTGGCGCCCGGCGGGCGGCTCTGTGTGATTTCGTTCCACTCGCTCGAGGACCGCATCGTGAAGCATACCTTTCGGGCGCTTGCGGCGCAGGCGGAACAGGGGTTCGAGATTCTGACGAAGCGGCCGCAGCTCCCCGCGGATGAAGAGATGCATCGCAATTCCCGATCCCGCAGCGCCAAGCTGCGGGTGCTGCAGCGGGTGACGAAGGAGGGACACGCATGAAAACGGCCATGATCGCCGCCGGCCTCTTCCTGGTGTTCGTGTTCGTGTGGGAACGCGTGGACGTCGTGCGGCTGGGGTACCACATCGAGCGCTTGAAGGCGCAGAAGGTCTTGCTCGAGCGGGAGCGCGATCAGTTGCAGGTCAAGTTCTCAGCGCTGACGGCGCCGGAGCGCATCGCCAAGGTCGCGACGGACAAACTGGGAATGATTCCTCCGCAGCAGGGACAGGTCTTTATGGTGCGCCTGCCGCAGGAACAGCCGGTTCCGGCGCCTCCGGCTCTGTCGACCGAACAGGTGCGCATCGCCCGGAACACTTCGATCGGGAGGGTCGGCGAGTGACGGGCAGTCCTCCCCGCGGCCGGCGTTATGTGGTGCTGCTCCTGCTGCTCTGCGGGTTCGGTATCATATTGTTCAGGCTCGTGACGCTTCAGGTGTTGCAGGCGGCGGAACTGACGGCCAAAGCGGACCGGCAACACCAGAAAAGCGTCACGCTGGAAGGCGCCAGGGGCACGGTGACGGATCGTCACGGCAAGGTGCTGGCCATGAACATGGAGGTGCCTTCCGTCTTCGGCGTGCCCGCATCGCTCGACAGCCCGGCGCGCGTCGCCCGGTCCCTTTCGCCGGTGCTGCGCGTCAGGCGCGACGAGATTGAAAAGAAGCTGCGCCAGGACAAGCACTTCGTCTGGCTGGCGAGGAAGGTCGAGCCGGAACAGGGCCGCAGGCTGGAACAGTTGTCGCTCGACGGGATCGGCATGGTCATGGAAGGACGCCGGTACTATCCGAAAGGACCGCTGCTCGCGCACGTGCTCGGATTCGTCGGCATGGACGGGCAGGGGCTCGAGGGACTCGAGCGCCGGTACGAACCTCAACTCCATGGCGAGAAGCGTGTCACCATCCTTCAGCGCGACGCCTTGGGCCGGACGGTGTTCCCGAAGGGGCTGAAGGAGCAGGTGCCTTCCGCGGGGCATGCGCTGACGCTCACGGTCGACGAGGTCATCCAATATATCGCCGAAAAAGAACTGGAAGAAGCGGTGAGCCAGGCCCGGGCGAAGGCCGGCACGATCATCGTGATGGAGCCGCAGACCGGCGCGATTCTCGCCATGGCTGTCAGCCCGCGGTTCGACCCCAATGCCGTGGCGGCGTTGACGCCGGATCGCTGGCGCAACCGCGCGCTGACGGACACGTATGAGCCGGGATCGACGATGAAAGTGGTGGTCGCGGCGGCGGCGCTCGAAGAAAAGGTGATGATGCCCGGCTCGATGGTGTTCGGCGAGAACGGGCGAATGACGATCGCCAATACGACCATTCACGATCACGAAAAACTCGGATGGATGACGTTTGCACAGATGATTCAGAAGTCCAGCAACATCGGCGCGGCAAAAACCGGCATGCTGCTCGGCGAACAGCGGCTCTACCGCTATCTGCAGGCCTTCGGGTTCGGGCAGCGGACGGAGATCGATCTCCCGGGTGAAGTCAGCGGGCTGCTGAAGACCCCGAGAGAATGGGGACGCCGGTCGGTGGCCTCGATTTCCATGGGACAGGAAATCGGCGTCACGCCGCTGCAAATGGTGTCGGCGCTGGCGGCCATCGCGAACGACGGCGTGCTGATGAAGCCCTATGTCGTGTCCGAGGTGCGCGATCAAAAGGGCCAGCCGTTCAAGGAGGTGCTGCCGCAGGTGAAGCGGCGGGTCGTCTCTCCGGAGACGGCGAGGACGATGACGACCATCCTGGAGGGCGTGGTGACGAACGGGACCGGCACGAAGGCCGCCATCCCCGGGTTCCGCGTGGCCGGCAAGACCGGCACCGCGCAGAAGATCGATCCGCGGACGGGCGCCTATTCGGCCACGCAATTCGTCGGATCCTTCGTCGGGTTCGTCCCGGCCGAGGCCCCGCGGCTGGCGATGATCGTCATCATCGACGAGCCGCAGGGGGAAGCCTGGGGCGGGACCGTCGCGGCGCCGGTGTTTCGCCGGGTCGGCGAGCAGGTGCTGACCTACCTGGGCGTTTCGCGGGAGGACCAGGTGAAGATCGCGATGGCGGCCCGAGAGTGAACAACGAATGGAACGTCGGCCTATGACGATCGCGCAATTGATCGAGGCGCTCAACGGACGGGTGGAGATCGTCGAACGGCGCGGAGCGTTGGACCGTCCGGTGACCGCCGTGACGGATGATTCGCGGGCCGTCGCGGCGGGCAGCCTCTTCGTGGCGGTCAAAGGCGAGCGCGTCGACGGCCACGCGTTCGTGGGGCAGGCGGTCAGGGCCGGTGCGGCCGCGATCGTCGCGCAGGAACCGGTCGAGACCGGGGCGCTTCCGCTGGTGCGGGTGATCGATTCGCGCAAGGCCTTGGGGCTGATCGGCGGGCGATTCTACGGCGACCCTTCCGCGAAGCTGTCCATGATCGGCGTGACGGGCACCAACGGGAAAACGACCACGACGTATCTCTGCAAGGCCTTGCTGGAAGGGATCGGCCGGCGTGTCGGGTTGATCGGCACCGTCGCCTATCAGATCGGAGCGGAGACGATTCCCGCGTCCCACACGACGCCCGGCGCGCTCGAGTTGCAGGGGTTGCTGGCGAAGATGACGCAGGCCGGGCTGAACAGCGTGGTGATGGAAGTCTCGTCCCACGCGCTGGCGATGGACCGCGCGGCCGGCTGCGAGTACGACGCGGCGGTCTTTACGAATTTGACCCAGGACCATCTCGATTACCACCGGACGATGGAAGAGTACTTCCAGGCGAAGTTGCGGCTCTTCACCGGGCTGGGCGCGGGGAAGAAAACCGGCCAGCGGGCTCTCGTCAACATGGACGATTCCTATGGCGCCCGGGTCCGCGCGGCCTGCCGGGTGCCGGTGTGGGGGTATGCCGTGAAGGGGCGGGCCGATCTCACCGCCGAGCAGGTCCGTCTTTCCATGAACGGAACGACCTTTACGGCGGCGACGCCCGCCGGCACCTTCGCCGTCGAAAGCCGGCTGGTCGGGGAACACAATGTGTACAACCTGCTGGGGGCGATCGGCGTGGCGCTTCATGCGGGGGCGACGTGCGATCAGGTGTGCAAGGCCGTGTCCCGGGTGAGCAACGTGCCGGGCCGTTTCGAGCGCGTCTCGGCCGGCCAGGACTTCACCGTCGTCGTGGATTACGCCCATACGGAAGACGCCCTCCTCCGCCTGCTGACGGCGGCTCAGGCCTTGAAGACTCACCGGATCATCACGGTGTTCGGCTGCGGGGGCGACCGCGACCGCGGCAAGCGTCCGAAGATGGGACG
Organism: Nitrospira sp. UBA5699; assembly: GCA_002420105.1. Lineage (GTDB taxonomy): Bacteria > Nitrospirota > Nitrospiria > Nitrospirales > Nitrospiraceae > Nitrospira_C. The sequence goes on along the minus strand of DIHJ01000105.1, from coordinate 60,919 downwards.
GGCCGCCGTCGAACACAGCGATGTCGTCGTGCTCACGTCCGACAATCCGCGGACGGAGGATCCGATGGCGATTCTTCGGGAGGTCGAGGTCGGCGTCCGCGAGGCGCTGCAGAGCCGGAGCCGCGTGGAGTATCACCTCGTGCCGGACCGCCGTGAAGCAATCGGAACGGCGGTGCGTCTCGCCCGGCCTGGCGACATCGTTCTCATCGCGGGCAAGGGGCATGAAGACTATCAGATCATCGGGACCACGAAGTTTCACTTCGACGATCGCGAGGTGGCTCGCGAAGCGATTCAGCAGCTGAGGAATTGCGCGTGAAATGGCATTCGGGAGCCAGAGCGGAGCAGGGCGGAGAGGCTATGGCGCTCTTTACGGTTGAAGAACTGCGCGAGGTCATCAGCGTCAAGGTCCTGGCGGGCGATCCTTCGCCGTCGGCCAAGCGGCGCATCCGGCATATCAGCACCGATTCGCGGTCGATCCGCCGGGGCGATCTCTTCGTGGCGCTGCGGGGAGAGCGGTTTGACGGCCATGAGTTCGTGCCGGCGGTCCTCGCCAAAGGCGCGGCCGGCGCGATCGTGCACGATGAGTACCGCCTTCCCCAGGGCAAAGGGACGGCCCTCAAATCGACGGGCAGGACGGAGCCGTTCCTCTTCGGCGTGCGCGACACCCTCTTCGCCTACCAACAACTCGCCACCCATCACCGGAGCCGGTTCGCGATTCCGGTCGTCGCCGTGACGGGAAGCAACGGGAAGACGACGACGAAGGAGATGGTCGCCAGCGTGCTTGCCCAGCGGTGGCGGACGCTGAAGACCGAGGGCAATTTCAATAACCGGATCGGCGTGCCGTATACCCTCTTCCGGCTCACCGCCCGCCATCAAGCGGCGGTCATCGAGATGGGGGTTGATCAGCAGGGGCAGACGACCAGGCTCTGTGAGATTGTCCGGCCGACGATCGGGATCATCACCAACATCGGCCCGGACCATCTGGAATTTTTCGGCAGCATGGAAGGTTCGGCGCAGGCCAAGGCGGAACTGCTGGACCTGCTTCCGGCCGATGGCACGGCGATTCTGAATGCCGACGATCCGTACTTCGGCTATCTGGCCGCCCGCGCGCAATGCCGGGTCGTGTCCTTCGGCCTGTCCGACATGGCCGACGTCCGGGCGACCCATGTGACGTCCGACGCGCGGAAAGGAACCGGGTTCCGGCTTCACCTTCCCGGCAAGACCCGCCACACGCCGGTCACCATCCGGGTGCACGGCGCGCACAACGTCACGAACGCGCTGGCCGCGGCCGCGGCGGGGTTCGCGTTGAACCTGCCCGGAGCCGCGATCGCACAGGGGCTGGCGCGGTTCAGGCCGGCGGCCATGCGGTCGCAGATCGTCACGCACCACGGGGTGCAGATCATCAACGATTGCTACAACGCCAATCCGGCCTCGATGAAGGCGGCGCTCCAATTGCTGGCGCAATGGAGCCCCGCGCGCGAGCGGGTCGCGGTCCTGGGGGACATGCTCGAGCTGGGGAAGGACAGCCAGCAGCTGCATCGCGAGGTGGGACAGTTCCTCGCCCCGTTGAACCTCTCGCGGCTCATCGTCTGCGGCACGCTGGGGCATGAGATCGCGGAAGGAGCCAGGCGGGCCGGCATGTCGGGGCCGACCGTGATGGAATTACCCGATGCCGCGGCCGCCGCCGAATACCTGCGGACCATGGTCCGGCAGGGCGATGTGGTGCTCGTCAAGGCTTCGCGCGGCATGAGAATGGAACAGATTGTGCAGGTGCTGACCGGCATGAGGGCGGTCACGAAACAGGCATCGTAGGCGCGGCGCAAGCCCGTTGGACGGAAGGGTGCATGCTTTACATCTGGTTGTATCCGTTTCATACGGAATATGGATTTCTCAACGTGTTCCGGTACCTCAGCTTCCGCATCATTTATGCGGCGGTGACGGCGTTCCTCATCGCGTTCGTGCTGGCTCCCTGGCTGATCCGAAAGCTTCAGGAAATCAAGCTCGGGCAGCAGATCCGAGACGACGGACCCAAACGCCACCTGGCCAAGAGCGGCACCCCGACGATGGGCGGACTCCTCATCATCTTCGCCGTGATCCTCTCGACGCTGCTCTGGGCCGATATCTCGAAGCCCTACGTCTGGCTCGTCATGGTCGCGACGCTGGGGTTCGGGGCCATCGGCTTTGCGGACGACTACCTCAAATTCATCAAGGCGCAGTCCAAGGGGCTGTCGCCGACGCAGAAGTTCACCGCGCAGGTGGCGGTGGCCCTGCTGATCGCGGTCGCGCTCTATTTCATTCCGGGCTACTCGACGAAGCTCAACGTGCCGTTCTTCAAGAACCTGATGCCTGATCTGGGCTGGTTCTACGCCCTGTTCGTGGTGCTGGTCATCGTGGGGAGTTCCAACGCGGTGAACCTGACCGACGGCCTCGACGGCCTGGCGATCGGCCCGATCATGATCGCCGCGCTGGCCTACACGATCGTGGCCTACGTGGCCGGCCACCGGCTCATGTCCGACTATCTGCTCATTCCCCATATCGAAGGAGCGGGAGAGATCGCCGTGTTTACCGCCGCAATTCTGGGTTCGAGCCTCGGGTTTCTCTGGTTCAACACCTACCCGGCGACCGTCTTCATGGGCGACGTGGGATCGTTGCCGCTCGGCGCGGCGCTCGGCACGGTGGCCGTCATCAGCAAGCATGAACTGCTCCTGCTCATGGTCGGCGGGGTCTTCGTGATCGAGGCCGTTTCGGTGATCTTCCAGGTGCTGTCGTTCAAGTCGAGGGGCAAGCGGATTTTCCTGATGGCGCCGATCCATCACCACTTCGAGATGAAGGGGTGGGAGGAGCCGAAGGTCGTCGTCCGGCTCTGGATCATCGCGATCCTATTGGCGCTGTTGAGCCTGAGCACGTTGAAACTACGGTGATGGCGGTGGTGGAAGTGGATCGAGTCGGACTGGCGGGGGCGCAGGTGACGGTGCTGGGCATGGCGCGCAGCGGCGTGGCGGCCTGCCGCCTGCTGCAGGAGGCCGGCGCGCGCGTCACGGTGGCGGACCGCAAGGAGGCGGGGGATTTGGCCGCGGTCCTCGAGCAGATCGACCGGAGCTGCGTGCGGATCAACGTCGGCGCCGGCTACGAGAGCGCGCTTGAGCAGGCCGATCTCGTGGTCATCAGCCCCGGCGTGCCCTATCGCATGGAGGCGCTCGAACGGGTGCGGCGGCGGGGAGTGAAGGTGATCAGCGAACTCGAACTGGCGTCGCGATTCCTCTCTGCGCCGATTCTCGCGGTCACCGGAACCAACGGGAAAAGTACGACGGTGACGCTGATTGGAAAGATGCTGACGGAGCAGGGCAAGCGCGCTTTCGTCGGGGGGAATCTCGGGACCGCGTTGAGCGAGGCGGCCTGGACGGCCCTGCAGGCGGCGAAGCAGGGCCAGTCCGAGCCCTTCGACTATCTGGCGGTGGAAGTCTCGAGCTTTCAGCTCGAAACGGTCGATCGGTTCCATCCCTGGGTCGCGGCGATTCTGAACGTGACGGTCGACCATCAGGACCGCTACGACTCCATCGATGAGTACCTCGCGGCCAAGCAGCGTATTTTCGAAAACCAGACGGCGGCGGATTTCGCCCTGTTCAACCTCGACGACGCCCGCGTCGCGGCGCTGCGGTCCCGGGTGCGGGCGAAGCGTCTGGGTTTCAGCCGAACGCAAGAGATCGGGGCCGATCTGGACGGGGGGACCTGGCTCGACGGCGAGACGATCGTGACGACCGTGACGGGGACGCGCCAGGAAATCTGTCGGCGGAGCGATATCCGCATGCTGGGACATCACAACGTGGAGAACGTCATGGCCGCTGCCACGTACGCGGTGCTCTGGGGATGCCCGCTCGATGTGATCCGCCGTGTGGTCTCGGCATTTCCGGGGCTCGAACATGCGCTGGAGTTGGTGCGGGAGCGCCGGGGGGTGCGATTCGTCAACGACTCGAAAGGGACGAACGTGGACGCCACCTTGAAGGCGCTCGAAGGCATTGATCACCCGATCTGGCTGATCGCCGGGGGGCGCGACAAGGGCGGGGATTTTTCCCGGCTGACCGACGCCGTCCGGCGGCGGGTGAAGCACGTGATCCTGATCGGTGAAGCGGCTCCGCTCCTCAGGCAGGCCTGGGCCGGCGCGACGGCGATGAGCGAAGCGGCTTCCCTGCGCGACGCCGTCGAGTTCGCGGCCCGCGAGGCGTCGGCCGGCGATGTCGTGTTGATGTCCCCGGCCTGCGCGAGTTTCGACATGTTCAGGGACTATCAGGATCGCGGACGGCAGTTCAAAGCCGCCGTACACGCGTTGCCGGCGTAACGTGAGCGATCAAGGAGCAGTGATTCTGCGCAATGGCCTCTCGATCTGCAGGAACGTTGTCGCTGCCCTGGCCGACGGCCGGTCAGCGGTCGGGGAAGCAGCGTGTGCCGATGGACCACACGCTGCTCGTTGTGACGCTCACGCTGGCGTTGGTGGGCCTCGTGATGGTGTTCAGCGCGAGCGCGATCGTGGCCGGCAACCGGTTTCAGGACCCGGAGTTTTTCCTCAAGCGGCAGATCGCCTGGCTCGGGTTCGGCTTTCTGCTCATGCATCTCACGTCGCGGATCGATTACACGCTGTGGAAGAAGCTGTCGTTCCCCATCTTGCTCTGCATGCTGATGCTGCTGGTGCTGGTGCTCATCCCCGGGATCGGCGTCGCCGCGAAAGGCGCCAGACGGTGGTTGCGGGCGGGCCCCGTGTCGATTCAGCCGGCCGAGATGGTCAAGCTGGTCACGGTGATCTATCTGGCCGCCTATCTGACCAAGAAGGCGGACAAGCTGACGCTGTTTCGCGCCGGACTCCTGCCGGCGCTGATTGTCGTCGGAATGCTCGGCGGACTGGTCCTGCTGGAGCCGGACCTCGGCACGGTGGTCGTGATGGGGCTGGTGACGGTCGGCCTGCTCTTTCTGGCCGGCGCGCGGATGGCGCATCTCGTCGGCCTGGGGCTCTGCGCCGTGCCGGTCGCGCTGATGCTGGTCCTCGGGTCCGGCTACCGGCGACAACGGTTGATGACGTTTCTGGCTCCCTGGAAGGACGCCTCGGACGCCGGATTTCAGATCACGCAGTCGTTCCTGGCCTTCGGCAGCGGCGGTCCTTTCGGCGTCGGGCTGGGCGAGGGCAAACAAAAACTCTTCTTCCTGCCGGAAGCCCATACGGATTTCGTGCTGGCGCTGGTGGGGGAGGAACTGGGCCTGGCCGGTACGGCCACGGTGATTCTCCTCTTTGCGCTGTTCGTCTGGCGGGGATTCCATATCGCGGCGCGTGCGCGGGTGCCGTTCGGCAAGTATCTCGGGATGGGGATTACGCTGTTGATCGGCGTGCAGGCGCTGGTCAATGCCGCCGTCGTCACCGGGCTGCTGCCGACGAAGGGCCTGACGCTGCCGTTTGTCAGCTACGGCGGATCGTCGCTGGTCGTGAGCTGCGTCGGCGTCGGGATGTTGCTCAGCATTTCGCGGGACCGGCATGCCGGCGGGTCCAAAGGCGGACGCGGTGAGCCGGAACACTGATGACGATCGTCATTGCAGCGGGAGGAACGGGCGGCCATCTCTATCCGGCTGTGGCGCTGGCGCGGGAATTTCTGCGTCGGGATCCGGCGACCAGGGTGCTGTTCGTCGGGACGCCGCGGGGGCTGGAGTCCAAGGTGCTGGCGCACGAAGGATTCGAACTCGCACTCATCGACGCCAAACCGGTCATGGGGACCGGCCCGGTCGGGATGGTGAAGGGGCTCTGCGCGATGCCGGTCAGTTTGTGGCAATGCCTGAAGATTCTGCGTCAGCGGCGGGCGCGGTTGGTGATCGGAGTCGGAGGTTACACGAGTCCTATGATGGTTCTGGCGGCGGCGCTGGCGGGAGTCCCTCGGGTGATTCTCGAACCCAATGCCAATCCCGGATTGGCCAACAAGGCCGTGGGGCCGTTTGTGCAGCGCGTGTTTCTCGCGTTCGAGTCCGCGGCCGGCTCGTTCGACCGGGCCAGGGTCAGGGTGGTCGGGACGCCGATCCGCAGGGAGTTTCTGGAGCGCGCGCAGCGCGCGCCCGCGACCTCGGGCGAACCGGGGCGCCGGCACCTGCTGATTTTCGGCGGGAGCCAGGGCGCCAGGGCGATCAACAGCGCGGCGATTGAAGGACTTCCGACGTTGCTGAAACAGCGGCCACACTTGACGGTCACGCATCAAACCGGGGAGCCGGACTATGCGCGGGTGACGGACGCCTACCGCCGGGCCGGGGTCTCGGTGACGGCCGCGCCGTTTCTGTACGACATGCCGGCGGCCATCGATGCCGCGGATCTCGTCGTGGCCAGGGCGGGGGCGATGACCGTGGCCGAACTGACGACGTGCGGCAAACCGGCGATTTTGATCCCGTTGCCGACGGCGATCTACGACCATCAGACGAAGAACGCCAAGGTGATGGAGGCGGCCGGCGCGGCCGTCGTGCTGCCGCAGGCGGACCTGACGGGCGCCGCGCTGGCGAAAACCATCACGGCGATTTTGGACGATCCGGAACGGGTGAGGGCGATGAGCGCGGCGAGTGTGACCTTGAGACGAATCGACGCGGCCGAGACGATCGTCCGCGAATGCTACGCACTCATAGGAGACCATCATGACGTCAACCAGCCTCTTGGAGCGACAGGAGTCTAATGGTGTCGGGCAACGGAACAGCCAGGGGGCCAATCCTCCGCAACCGGGCGGCGGACTGAGGCGCACATCGATGTTTCGCAAGACACAACAGATCCATCTGGTCGGCATCGGCGGGTCGGGCATGAGCGGGATCGCCGAGGTGTTGCTGACACTCGGATACAAGGTCACCGGGTCCGATCTGCAGGCGTCCGACACGACGCGCCGGCTGGAAGAATTGGGCGGCCGCATCTTCATCGGCCATCAGGAGTCGAACGTCGGCGAGGCGCAGGTGGTCGTGATCTCCTCGGCGGTGTCGTCGCAGAACCCCGAAGTGGCGGCGGCCAAAGCGAAGCAGATCCCCGTGATTCCGCGAGCCGAGATGCTGGCCGAGTTGATGCGGCTGAAGTTCGGGGTCGCGATCGCCGGTGCGCACGGCAAAACCACCACGACGTCGATGGTGGCCAACGTGCTGGCGCAGGGCGGGTTGGACCCGACGATGGTGATCGGCGGCAAGGTCAACGCGCTGGGGAGCCATGCCCGCCTGGGGCGGGGCGATCTCCTCGTGGCGGAAGCGGACGAGAGCGACGGGTCGTTCCTCCGGCTGTCGCCGACGATCGTCGCCGTGACGAACCTCGACCGCGAGCACCTCGACCATTACGGCAGCATGGAGAAAATCAACGAGAGCTTCCTGGAATTCATCAACAAGGTGCCCTTTTACGGGCTTGCGGTCCTCTGCGCCGACGACGACCGGCTGCGGGCGCTCTTCCCGAAGATCGTGAAGCGCTACCACACCTACGGGTTGCAGGAACGCGACGGCCTCGCGCCGGACTTCCGGGCGACCGAGATCAGCGTGAAACAGTGGGGTTCGGAATTCCGCGCGTTTTTCCGGGGACGCAACCTCGGGCCGTTCCGTCTTTCCGTACCGGGCGTCCACAACGTGTCCAACGCGCTCGTCGCCATCGCGATCGGAGTGGAATTGGACGTGCCGGTGGATCTGATCCGGAAAGCCTTGGCGGCGTTCACCGGCGTGGAGCGCCGGTTCCATCTCCGCGGGGAGGCGAACGGCATCATGGTGGTCGACGACTACGGGCATCATCCGACCGAAATCAAGGCGACGCTGGCGGCGGCGAAACAGGGATGGTCGGACCGGCGGCTGGTCGTGCTGTTTCAGCCCCACCGCTATACGAGGACGAGAGACCTGCTCGACGACTTCGCGGGGGCGTTCAAGGACGCGGACCAAGTGTTCCTGACGGAGATTTACGCGGCGAGCGAGCAGCCGATTCCCGGCGTGTCCGGCGCCAGGCTGGCGGAGGCGATACACGCCGCAGGCCATCCCGCCGTCACTTTCGTGGAGCGGAAGGACCAGCTGGTCGATCAGGTGCTTCCGCAATTGAAGCCGGGAGATCTCGTGCTGACCCTGGGCGCGGGCGATATCTGGAAGTCGGGAACCGGGTTGCTGGCGAAGCTGGCTCCGGGCTCATGACGCCATGAGTGGCGGGGGCCGTCGAGCGAGGACAACGCGTGCCGGAGCGAAATTTTCGAAGCGAGATCTGCAGGCGGCGGTGGCGGGACTCCGCGGCGCCGTCACGTTCAATGCGCCGCTGGGGCCCTATACCTCGTTCAGGATCGGCGGGCCGGCCGATGTGTTGGTGGAGCCGGCCGACGTGGACGATGTGTGCCGGCTCGCCACCCAGGCGCGGGTCAGGAGAATTCCCTTGTTCGTGGTCGGCGGAACGAACCTGCTCATTCGCGACGGCGGCATCCGCGGCATCGTGGTCAGCCTCTCGAATCTCCGGGCGATCAGGGAGGAACCGGGAGCGGTCCTCTATGCCGAGGGAGGCGCGGGGATGCCGACCGTGATCGGTTATGCCGTCCGCCGGGCGCTGGCCGGTCTGGAATGGGCCGCCGGCATTCCGGGCACGGTCGGAGGCTGTCTCGTGATGAACGCGGGGACGAGGCTGGGGGAAATGAAGGATTCGGTCAAGGCGGTGCGCCTCGTGACGATGAAGGGGGAGATCGCGGACCTTCCCGCGTCCGCCATCCCGTTCGAGTACCGGCGGGCCCGCCTGCCGAAATGCATTGTGGCGGGGGTCTGGCTGCAGCTGCGGCAGGGCGTCCGGGCCGAGGTCGAGAAGGTGGTGAAGGACTATCTGCGTTATAGGAAGGACACCCAGCCGCTGACGATGCCCAGCGCCGGCTGCGTGTTCAAGAATCCGCCGAACGATTCGGCCGGCCGCCTGGTCGAAGCGACGGGCTTGAAGGGATTGCGCGTCGGCGATGCGGAAGTGTCGCCCAAGCACGGGAACTTCATCGTGAACCGCGGACGGGCCCGCGCCGAGGACGTGATCGCATTGATCGGAAAGGTCCGGCGGGCCGTCAAGCGGAAGGCGGGCGTCCGGCTGGATCTGGAACTCAAAATCGTGGGTGAGGCGTAACCGATGATGGCGGATCGACCGTTGCTGACTCAGGCCCGGATCGGCGTGCTGATGGGCGGGCAATCGTCCGAACGCGACGTGTCCCTGCGGACCGGCGCGGCCGTGCACCGGGCGCTCGTCCGGAGGGGGTACGACGCGGTGACGATCGACGTGGGGCCGACGCTCAGCCGCGACTTGCGGGACCAGAAGGTCGCGATCGCGTTTCTGGCGTTGCACGGTCCCGGCGGCGAGGACGGCTCCGTGCAGGGATTTCTGGAAACCCTGGGCATTCCCTACACGGGCTCCGGCATTCAGGCGAGCGCGGTCGGCATGCATAAGGTGACCACCAAGACGATTCTCGCCGCGCACGGCATTCCCGTCCCCGCCGGAACGGTCATCAGGCGCGGCGAGAAAGTCTCGAGCGCGCAGATGCTGCGGGTAACGAAACTCCGCTGGCCGGTGGTGGTGAAACCGGCGTCGGAAGGTTCGACGATCGGCGTGACCATCGTGAGAAAACCGTCGCAGTGGAGCGAGGCCCTCGCCCTCGCGCACCGGTACGACCGCGATGCGATGGTGGAGGCCTACATTCCGGGTCACGAGGTGACGGTGTCGCTGCTCGGCCGCCAGGATGAGGCGCCGTTGGTGCTGCCGGCCGTCGAAATCGTCGCGCCGGGCGGCTTCTACGATTTCGCCGCCAAGTACGAAAAGGGAAAAACCCAGTACCTCTGTCCGGCTCCGCTGTCGGTCTCCGTAACGAGAGAGATCCGGGCCTTCGCGCTCCGGACCTACGAGGTCCTGGGCTGCGCCGGCGCGGCCCGCGTGGATTTTCGCATTACGCCGCGCGGCCGCCCCTACGTGCTGGAGATCAATACCGTGCCGGGGATGACGGAGACGAGTCTGCTTCCGATGGCGGCGGCGCAGGCCGGTATCGGGTACGAGGAACTCACCGAACGGATTCTCGAATCGGCGGTGGCGAGACTCAAGCAAAGCCGGAGCGTCGCATGAGGCTCCCGTTCCGCAAACGGCCGGCCAAGCCCGCCGGCCACCGGATGAATCAATGGAAAGGCCCGCGCGCCGCGCAGGTCGCCGGTCAGCGGCAGCAGGCGCGCCGGTCGCGGCTGGCGACGGGATGCCGCAGGGCGTTGCGTCTCGCGGGGTGGCTCGCCGGGGCGGCCCTGGTCCTCTGGACGGGCATGGCGGCGGTGCGCGGACTCGGCCCCGTGATTCAGCGGGGGCTTGAGATCCGGGATGTGCGCGTCGACGGCATACATCAAGTGACGAAGCAGGAGGTGCTGGACCGCCTGGCCTTGAAGCAGGGACTCGCGCTGCATGAAGTCAGTCTGCCGTATCTCGCGGAACGCCTGCAGGCCCATCCCTGGATCAAGGAAGCGACCGTCGAACGGCTGCCGCTGCACGAGCTTCGCGTGACGATCGTGGAACGGAAGCCCGCGGCCATCGCCCGGGCCGGGTCCGAATACATGTTGACCGACGACGAAGGCGTGGTCCTCGCCCGCCTGGGCGGACGGGACGAGCCCGCGCTGCCCCTGTTGACCGGACTGGACGCGAAGGCGTTGCTCCGGGGCGAGAAGCCGCTGCGTCAGACGATGCAATCCTCGATCGCCCTCGCCAAGGCCATGGCCCATTCGGTGGACGGCCGCGTGGAGATCGATCTGAGCAATCCGGCCGGGCTGGTCGCATCGGCCAAAGGCGTGCGGTTCCAGTTCGGCAGCGATGCGCTCCTCGATCAGTGGGATCGGTTTACGAAGGTGAAAGCGGCGTCAAGGATCACGACATTGGAAGGCAAGCGACGCGAGGGGAGCGAAGTGGATCTGCGCTACGACAACCGCGTCATTGTCAGGGAGAGGGGGTGAGGCTGTGGCGAAACGGGATCAAATTCTCGTCGGCTTGGATATCGGCACCACCAAGATCTGCGCGATCGTGGCGGAGGTGACCGAGGACGGCGCCCTCAACATCATCGGGGTCGGCTCGAGTCCGTCCCGCGGCCTCCGCAAGGGCGTCGTGGTGGATATCGAGAGCACGGTCGAATCGATCAAGAAAGCGGTCGAGGAAGCGGAACTCATGGCGGCGGTGCAGATCAACTCCGTCTATACCGGGATCGCCGGCAGCCACATCTCCGCCGAGAACTGCAAAGGCGTTGTCGCCCTGAAGAAGGCGGAGGTCACCCGCGACGACGTGCAGCGCGCGATCGAAAGCGCGAGGACGCTCGCGGTCATTCCTCACGAACGCCGGATTCTCCATGTGCTGCCGCGGGAATTCATGGTGGACGGACAGGAGGGCGTGCGGGAACCGCTCGGCCTCTCCGGCAACCGGCTGGAAGTGAACGTCCACGTCATCACCGGAGCGGTCACGTCGGCGCAGAACATCATCAAGAGCGTGAACCGGGCCGGGCTCGACGTCATCGACATCATCCTGCAGCCGCTGGCTTCGAGCGAGGCGGTCCTCAGCCAGGAGGAGCGCGACCTGGGCGTGGCGATGGTGGATCTGGGCGGCGGCACGACTGATCTCGCGATCTTTCTGGACGGCAGCATCAGGCATTCCGCGGTGCTGCCCATCGGCGGACAGAACCTGACGAAGGATCTCGCCATCGGGCTGCTCACCTCGCAGACGGAGGCCGAGAAAATCAAGGTGCAGCACGGGCTGGCGAGAACGGAGCTGGTGCACGGCCACGAAACGGTGGACGTGCCGTCGGTCGGAGACCGTCCGGCCAGAACCTTTTCCCGCCGCGACATCGCCGAGATTCTCGAGCCGCGCGTCGAGGAAATGTTCGAGCTGGTCCGCCGCGAGATCGTCCGCGCGGGCTACGAGGGGATGCTGGGCGCCGGCGTGGTCGTCACGGGAGGCACGTCGCTGTTGGACGGGATGCCGGATGCGGCCGAACGCGTGCTCAACCTGCCGGCGCGCCGCGGCGCGCCGACGGGCGTCGGAGGCCTTCGCGACATCGTGAGCAATCCCATGCACGCCACCGGCGTGGGGCTGCTGCTCCATGCGCGGCGGCATACGGAGGAAATGGCCACCGCCGGGCTCAGAAGCGGACGGCCGATCGGCAAACTGTTGGATCGCATGAAATCCTGGATGTTCGAGTTCTTTTAACCTTCGCGCGCGGCCAGGCCTCGTGCGGCTTCTGCAAGGGAGGTGTCCTGATGTTCTCATTCCAAGAAGACGTGCTCTCTCCGGTCCACATCAAAGTCATCGGTGTCGGAGGAGCGGGCTGCAACGCCGTCAATACGATGATCGCGTCGGGACTGGCCCGCGTCGATTTCATCGCCGCGAACACCGACCTCCAGGCGCTGGACCGGTCGCGCGCGGCCTACAAGGTGCAACTCGGCCCGGAGCGGACCAGAGGGCTCGGCGCCGGCGCCAAACCGGAGATCGGAAAGGAATCCGCTCTGGAGAGCAAGGATCAGATTCGGGAATGTCTCGAAGGCGCCGACATGGTCTTCGTGACGGCGGGCATGGGCGGCGGAACCGGAACCGGCGCGGCGCCGATCGTGGCCAGTATCGCCCGCGAACTGGGCATCCTGACGGTCGGAGTGGTGACCAAACCCTTTTCCTACGAGGGGCACCGCCGGATGACCCATGCCGACGAAGGGATCCGCGATCTCCGACGGCACGTCGATACGCTGCTGGTGATTCCCAACCAGCGCCTCCTGGGCATCGTCGACAAGACGACCCCGTTGCTCGAGGCTTTCAAGGTCGCCGACGACGTGTTGCGCCAGGCCATCCAGGGTATCGCGGACGTCATCACAACGACCGGACACGTCAACGTGGATTTTGCAGACGTCCGAACGGTCATGTCGCACACCGGCCGCGCGGTCATGGGCATGGGCGTCTCGCGCGGGACCAATCGCGCGATCGAGGCGGCGCAAAAGGCGATCTGCAGCCCCCTGTTGGAAGAGGGCAGCGTCGAGGGTGCGCGCGGCGTGCTCCTGAACATCACCGGCGGACCCAACATGTCGCTGCACGAGATCGAAGAGGCGGCGTCCATCATTCAACAGACGGCCGATCCCGAAGCCAACATCATCGTCGGGCAGGTGATCAACCCGGACATGGGCGATGATCTGGTGGTGACGGTGATCGCCACCGGGTTCGAACGGGACGACCAGGCGACGCCGGTGACCGTGGCGGCTGCGGCCAGACCGGTCCGCGCCGGCCAACAAGTGATGAACGGCGTCGGTGCGGCGGTTGCGGAGCGGCCGCACAAGGATCTCGATCGCCCCACGTTCCTGCGCAGGATGGGGGAACCGCGCGAACCGATGGAACGGGTGGCGGTGGTCGCCGACGATGAATGGGATGTACCGACGTTCCTGAGAAAGCAGGCGGATTAAGTCAAAGACGGTCTCGTTATGGGAGCATCGGTCATTACCGTGCCGGCGTTCGCGTCCGCGCGCGACGGGGTGCGGCATTTCTTCGGTACCAAAAGCCATGCCGAACGAATGGCGCTCGACGTTGGCGTGCCGGTACGGGCGGGCGATGCACGCAGCCGCGGATGGGTGCTGTCCGTCAAGCAGGTGCACGGCACCGCGGCGCTGGTGGTCGATCGTCCCTTGACCGACGAGGACCGCTTCGAGGGCGGCTGGGATGCGCTGGTGACGGATCAGCCCGGCGTGACGGTGGCGGTTCGGACCGCCGATTGTGTGCCGGTGCTGGTCTATGACCGCCGCGGAAGAGCGGTGGCGGCCATTCATGCGGGCTGGCGCGGCGCCGTGGCCGGCATTGTCCCGCGCACCATCGAGCTGCTGGTTTCGCGGTTCAGAGCCGTCGAAACCGATCTGCGCGTCAGTATCGGCCCGTCGGCCGGACCCTGCTGCTACGAAGTCGACGAGGCGGTGTTGGCGCCTCTGCGGAGCGGCGTGCCGGACGTACAAGGCCTCTTGCACGATGATCGCGGCACGAAGGCCAGGCTGGATCTCAAGGCGTTGGTGCGACGACAAGTGACCGGGCTCGGCATCCGACCGGAGCACGTGACCGCGGTCAATCTCTGCACGATTTGTCACGACGATCTCTTCTATTCCTACCGGAGGGAGGGACGGGTGAATGGGACGATGCTCAGTGGAATCACTCTGGTGCCGCGTCGGTAGCCGTTGCCCCGGCGCTTTCGGTAGAATGGGCGCGCAGCCGCGGGCGCCGCGTTGGACGCGGGCAGCATGGATACACAGGCGGGTGATTCAATCGGGGATCGTCTCAGGCTCGTCGACGAACGGATCCGTCGCGCTGCACAGGCGGCCGGCCGGCCGGAAGGCAGTGTGCGGCTTGTCGCGGCGACCAAGACGGTTTCGGTCGAACGGCTCCGGGAGGCGATCGCTGCGGGACTGACGTTGGCCGGGGAGAATCGCCTGCAAGAGGCGCTGCCCAAGATCGAAGCCTTGCGGGGCGCGCCGGTCCGGTGGCATTTTATCGGGCAGCTGCAGCGCCGGAAAGTCCGCGCGGTCGTCGGGTTGTTCGATCTGATCCATTCCGTTGACAGTCTCGACCTGGCGCAGGAAATCGATAAACGCGCCGAAGCGGCGGGCCTGCGGCAGGAGATCCTCCTGGAAGTGAACATCGGGGGCGAGGCGACCAAGGCCGGCTTCGAGGTCGAACAGGTCGAA
>DIHJ01000105.1:34068-46075 GCA_002420105.1 Nitrospira sp. UBA5699 | reverse complement strand
CGGGACTGGGGATAGCCGGCATCGCCATGGGCGAGCTCTCGATGGGCATGTCGAACGATTATCCGGTGGCGATCGAAGAGGGGGCCACGTTGGTGCGGGTCGGGACGGCGATTTTCGGAGCGCGCGATGCCTAGTCCGATGGCGAAAAAGACGGCCTTTATCGGGGGCGGGCAGATGGCGGAAGCCATCATCGGCGGCCTCATTGCCGGACAGGTTTCCCGCCCTGATGCCCTCCGGGCGACGGATCCCGTGGCTGCCCGCTGCGATCGGTTGAAAAGCCGGTTCGGGATCCTCGTGGGTTCCGACAACCGCCAGGCCGTTGCCTGGGCCGATGTGGTGATCCTGGCCGTGAAGCCGCAGGCGCTGCCGGACGTCTTGCAGGAGATCGGACCCGAGTTGAGTCGGGTGCTCGTGATTTCGATTGCGGCGGGCGTGACGATTCGTGCGATCGGCGAGCAGGCGTCGGGAGTCAGGAGAATCGTCCGGGCCATGCCGAACACTCCCGCCCTGGTGCGCGAGGGCATGACGGCGCTGGCATTCGGCAGCGGCCTCTCCGAGGAGGACAGGGAAACGGCGCGTGCCGTGTTCGAGGCGGTGGGCCGTGTGATTTCCGTGGAAGAGCGGCTGATGGACGCCGTGACCGGCTTGAGCGGCAGCGGGCCGGCCTACGTGTTTCAGGCCATCGAAGCGCTGGCGGACGGAGGCGTGAAAATGGGCCTGCCGCGTCAGACGGCGGAGCTGCTCGCGGCGCAGACCGTGCTGGGCGCCGCGAAGATGGTGCTGGAGTCGGGCGAGCATCCGGCGAAACTCAAGGACCGGGTGGCCTCGCCGGGTGGAACGACGATCGCCGGGCTTCATGAGCTCGAACAGGGCGGGTTCCGTGCTACACTGATGGGGGCCGTCGAGGCCGCGACCAAACGCTCGCAGGAGCTGGGACGCTGATGTTCGTGATGGGCAACGTGCTGCAGGGTGTGGCGACGGTCCTGGATACGGTGCTATGGCTCTATATGTGGGTGATCATCGCCCGGGCTCTGATCTCCTGGGTGAACCCCGATCCCTGGAATCCGATCGTGCAGTTTCTGGAGCGGGTGACCGAGCCGGTCCTGTCCCCGATTCGCCGGTGGGTTGGATGGAGAATGGGCATCGATCTCTCGCCGATCATCGCCATTCTGATCATCAGTTTCCTGCAGATCGCGCTGGTGAAGACGCTCAACGATCTCGCGCGACAGATGAATTGACCTGTTGAAGGGGGACGCCATGAAAATCACACCGCTCGATATTCAGCAAATGGTGTTCAAGGTCGGCTTCCGCGGCTACGACAAGGAGGAGGTCAACCGCTTTCTCGAAGAGCTGGGCGAAACGGTCGAAGAGCTGAATCGTGAGAACGCGGTGCAGCGCGAGAAAATCCTGTTCCTCGAACAGCAACTCGCGGAGTTGAAGCGGACCGAGACGACGCTCTCGAACACGCTGGTGTCGGCTCAATCCCTCGCGGAGGACGTGAAGCGCAGCGCCCAACGCGAAGCCGATCTCGTGATCAAAGAAGCCGAGCTCAAGGCCGGCGAACTGATGCGCCAGGCGCGGGTGGAATTGACCAACACTCAGCGGGATCTGTCCGCGCTGCAAAAGCAACGGCTGCTCATGGTGGAACGGCTGCGCGCCACCCTGCGCACGTTCGAGCGGATGCTGGAAGTGGAGGAGCAGGAGGCCTTCCACGACAGCGCGGCGAGTCCGGAGCACAAGCTTGAAGGAGAGTCGAGTCCGGCATTGTAAACGCTGCACCGTTGTCGGTTGAGGCGGCCGACGGCTGCAGGGTGGACTTCTCGGAATCGGTTCTTCCGCGCCTCGTTCCCACTTTTCCGTATGACAGGACCGGACGCAATTCAGGCGGCGATGGATCGGGCCGCGCAGGAGGGTGTGTTCCCCGGCGCCGTCCTGGCGGTGCGATCGGGTGGTCTGATGCGTTGTCTGATCCGGTGCGGCCGGCTGTCCACCGACCCGCCGGGCGAACCGGTGCAACCCTCCACCATCTACGATCTCGCTTCGCTCACCAAACCGCTGGTCACGGTGACTTCCGTTCTGCTGCTTATCCAACAAGGAAAACTCGCGCTCGGCACTCCGATCCGGGATGCGCTCCCCGAACTGGCGGGCGCGTCGATCGGCGCGGCCACCGTTCGGGACCTGCTGACCCATAGCGCGGGCCTTCCCGGGTGGAGGCCGCTTCATGAACGGCTGGAAGCGAACGGGAGCGTGCCGGGCCGCACGGAGCCGGCCGCGTTACGGCTCGCCGTGCTGCGGCTGATTCGGGACGAGCCGCTTGTTTACGAACGAGGGGTGCGGAGTCTCTACAGCGATCTGGGCTTCATATTACTGGGGCTGGTCGTCGAGCATGCCGGCGGCATGTCCCTGGACGAATACTTCGCGAGGTCGGTGGCGGAGCCGCTTGGCGCGCGACCGCTGCTGTTCCGGCCGGCCGCCGTACCGATCGATCGCTCGAGGATTGCGCCGACGGAATGGGCTGAGGGAAGAGGACGGCTCTTGTGCGGGGAGGTTCACGACGACAATGCGGCGGCCATGGGAGGCGTCGCCGGTCATGCGGGCCTGTTCGGCACGGCGGAAGCCGTGCTTGCCGTGTCCGGTGCGTGGCTGCAGGCCCGATGCGGGCAGACCTCGATGCTGGATCGCGAACTGGTCCGGCAGTTCACCGGGCGTCAGCCGCACGTGCCGCAATCGAGCTGGGCGTTGGGCTGGGATACGCCGACCGAACCCTCTTCATCCGGCAGATATTTTTCCCCGGAGTCGTTCGGGCATCTCGGCTATACCGGAACCTCGCTGTGGATCGATCCGCGGCGGGAGTTGGAAGTGGTGCTGCTCTCGAATCGCGTCCATCCGAGTCATCGGAATGAAAAGATCCGTGAATTCCGGCCCGTGATTCACGATCTCGTGTATCGGGAATGCTCCGTGTAGGCGGGAGTACGGGACTCAGGAGGGGTCCTGGTAATCGACCCAGGTCTCTTTCTCGGCGAGATACTTCGCACCTTTGAAATTCGCCCTGGTTCTCAGGCGTCTGAACCCGAACGCGTGCAGTTTTTCCACCAGTTCTTTGACGGCGGCGGTGATCGTGGGGTGTGACGGGCCTTCGACGGTCAAGGCTTCGTACATGACTTTGGCGGCATAGCCGGACGGGGTGCGGTTGACGAGGACCGCTCGATTGAAATACCGATCGCTCGGATCGATACCTTCGATCTGATGTTTTTCGACCAGCCCTTCTTTCTTGAACAGCGAAGCAAGGGAACTCATCAACGCCTCCTTGACGATTCGCGCCGGATACCGCGGCGGGGCTCAGTATAGGGGAGGTTCCAGGCCGACTGCAAGACGTTGACATGCCGTACAGGGGCTCCTATCATTTCGCCGCTGATGGCGATCCAGAGCGTCCCTATGCCGGCATGAATATCCCCAATAGCCTGACCATCCTCCGGATCCTCCTCATTCCCGTGTACATTGGATTGTTGGTGTATGAACGCTTTGACCAGGCGCTGATCGTTCTGCTCGTGGCGGGAATCACCGACGCGTTGGACGGCACCATCGCCCGGGCCGCGAATCAGCGGACGCGCCTCGGCGCGTTTCTGGACCCTCTCGCCGACAAACTCCTGCTGACCTCCGGGTTCATCACGCTCTCGAGCATTCACCTGATTCCTTCCTGGGTGACGATCGTCGTGGTGAGCCGCGATGCCATGCTCCTGCTGGGGACGGCCGTGGCCGAGTTCACCGAGTCGAACATCGACATCGCGCCGACGTTTCTCGGGAAGGGAACCACCTTTTTGCAGCTCGCCTACGTCCTGCTCGTGATTTTCCTCAGCTCCCACCACATGGACCTCGCGTTGCTCAGTCCGCTGCTGATCGGCATGATGGCGTTCACCGTCAGTTCCGGGCTGCATTATCTCTATCGCGGCTATCGCCGCGCAGGTTCTCCCGCCTCCTGATTCGCTCCGCCGCCGCCCGACGCGGCGGCGGGACTGCGCGCAGATTGTGCATTTGTTTGACAGGTTTTGGGGTCGCCAGTAGACTCGCCTCGTAAGTCAATCCGGCGAAAAACCTGGCCGATTGCGGCCGCATCCTGAAGGGTGAGAGTGACGTATGGCGACATTCGCGTATGTCGGACGCACAAAGTCCGGGGCGGTCAAAAAAGGCGAATTGACCGCCAAAAGCAAAGACGAGGCGGTGGATCAGCTCCGCAAGCAAAGTGTCGTCGTCACCAGCCTGGAGGAAAAGACCGCCAAGGGCGGCCTCAACATGACCATCAGTTTCGGGTCCGGATTGACGGACAAGGATCTTGTCGTCTTTACCAGGCAGTTCGGCACGATGATCAATGCCGGTCTCCCTCTCGTCCAATGCCTCGAAATTCTCTCCACGCAATCCGAAAACAAAGTGCTGCGCGAGACCATCGGGGAAGTCAAAACGCAGGTCGAGGCGGGATCCACCTTCTCGGACGCGCTGCGGCGGCATTCGAAAGTGTTCGATGACCTGTACGTGAACATGGTGCATGCCGGAGAGGTCGGCGGTCTGCTCGATACGATTTTGACGCGTCTGGCCA
Organism: Nitrospira sp. UBA5699; assembly: GCA_002420105.1. Taxonomy (GTDB): domain Bacteria; phylum Nitrospirota; class Nitrospiria; order Nitrospirales; family Nitrospiraceae; genus Nitrospira_C. The sequence continues at coordinate 41,484 of DIHJ01000105.1, read as the reverse complement.
GGCATATCGAAAAGGCCATGAAGCTCAAAGGACAGATCAAGTCCGCCATGGTCTATCCCTCAGCCATTCTCGGCGTCGCCGGGGTTGTGATTACGGTGTTGATGATCTGGGTCATCCCGGTGTTCGAAAAAATGTTCAAGGAAATGTCCGGCGGCAAAGCGGGTCTCCCCGGTCCGACCCAGCTTGTCATCGATATCAGCAACGCCTTTCAAACCTACTGGTACATCCTCGCGGCCATCGGGATGGGGATCGTGACCGCGGTGAAGAAGTATTATGCGACGCCGTCCGGAAAGATGAAGATCGACAAGTTCATGCTGAAGACTCCGATCTTCGGGGATCTCATCCGAAAAGCGTCAGTGGCGAAATTTACGCGTACGCTCGGCACGCTCCTGTCGAGCGGAGTGCCGCTTCTCGACGGATTGACTATCTGCGCCAAGACGTCGGGGAACAAAGTCATCGAAGAGGCCCTGGTGAACGCACGTGTGAGTATCAGCGGCGGGAAAACCATTGCCGAACCGCTGACGCAGAGCCAGGTCTTTCCGAAAATGGTGACGCACATGATTGCGGTCGGCGAGTCCACCGGCGCGCTCGACGCCATGCTGGGGAAAATCGCGGACTTCTACGAAGATGAAGTCGACCAGGCCGTGGCGTCGCTGACGTCGCTGCTGGAGCCGATCATGATGGTCTTTCTGGGGATCGTCATCGGTTTCATCGTCATCGCCATGTACCTCCCGATCTTTACAATGGCGTCGGCCATCGGCTGATCGGGGCTGAAGGACTCCGGCAGGGAGGCGGCAGTCCTCCCCGCCGGAAGATTCCGGACGCTTTCCTCTTCCGTCCTCTCTCATCGCCGGTACCGGTTGTGGCCTCGAAGGCGCCGCGGAGATCGGACGGACGGCAACGCCGTATCCGCCGGTTTTGAGATCGAGTTGATCGTTCGCATGCTGATCCGCCGCCGACCGTAATGGATGAGTTGAGAACCAGGCTTCATTGGCTGATGGGCCTTCGGGTGACGATCGTCACCGTGATGCTGGGTCTCTCGCTCATCTTCGAAGCCGCCAAGGGCCAGCGGGTCGAAACGTTCTACGCACTAATCGTTCTCACCTACGCTCTCACGATCCCCTCCGCGCTGCTGCTTTGTCGTCTCGGCACCTCCGCCTCACTCACCGCGTTTTTCTGGACCCAGGTCGGGATTGACTTCCTGCTGGAAACCCTGCTGGTCGCGCGAACGGGCGGTGTCGAAAGCCCCTTTGCGGTACTCTATGTCGTCACCGTGGCGGTCGCGAGTCTGATCCCGCACCGGCGCGTCGGACTGTTTGCCGCGTGCGGATGCATCATTCTGTTCGGGATCGTGACGAACGTCCAGCTGTACGGACTGCTCGACGCGCGCGGATGGCTCCAGCAGAGCCACCTGACCGCCCCGGAAACGTTTCAAATCTTCGGCGCCTATGCCCTGGCGCTGCTGGTCGTCGGGCTGTTGAGCGGGACCCTGGCGGATCAGTTGCAGCAGGCCGACCGGTCCTTGCGCGAAAAGGAGCGGGGGCTCACGCGGCTCCAGGCCTTTCACGAAAACATTGTGCAAAGCATCAGCAGCGGCGTCTTCACGGCCGACGGGACGGGAGCCATCACGTCGTTCAACCCCGCCGCGCAGGAAGTAACCGGCTACGCGCTCGGCCAGGTGCTCGGGCGCCCCTGGCGGGACCTTTTCAACTGGTATCCCAATCAGCCTTCCGATGATCCGGAATCCGGCACGCTGCCGACCAGGAAACGGTTCGAGGTCGAGTGCAAGAGCGCCGCCGGCAATCGTCTCGTGCTCGGGATGACGGTGTCTCCCCTGCATGAGTCGGGAGAGCAACCGGGACTGGTCGGCGTGTTCAAGGATCTGACGCAGATCCGGGAGTTGGAAGAACAGATGCGCCGCAAAGAGTGGCTGGCCAACCTTGGAGAAATGTCGGCCGGAATGGCGCATGAAATCCGGAATCCGCTGGGAGCGCTGGCCGGCGCCATGCAGATGTTGCGGAAAGAAGCGGCCGCCGACGAGACCGACCGCCGGCTGATGGACATCGCGATCAGGGAAGCGACCAGACTGGATGCGATCATCACGGAATTCCTGCAGTACGCCAGACCGCCGGCGCTCAATCTGGCGGAGCGCGATATGAACAAAATTCTTGCCGAGACTCTCGATCTGGTACAACATGAGGCTCGAACGCGCAAGAACATCGCCATCGTGACGTCCCTGACCGGTGGTTCCCTCATGGCGCAGGTCGATCAGGATCAAATGCGGCAGGTGTTCTGGAATCTCGCGACGAACGCGTTCGACGCGATGCCGGACGGCGGACAGGTCACGATCACCACCGGCTGCCGCCGAATCGACGCCGGCGGGCGCAGCGGCGATGTGATCGAGATCGCGTTCCAGGATACGGGAGAGGGCATCGCCAAAGAGAATCTGGACAAGATCTTCCTGCCGTTCTTTACGACGAAAAAAGAAGGATCCGGGCTGGGGCTGGCGGCGGTCCACCGCATCGTCGACCTGCACGGCGGATGGATCAAGGTTGAAAGCCGGCTCAAGCAGGGAACCCGTTTTGTGGTCTGTATGCCGCGGTCCGGTGATGACGGAGTGCGGTTGTGGCATGAGGGACGAACACCGTGGAAAAGATCCTAGTCGTTGACGACGAGAAAAGTCTCCGTGAAGTGATGAGCATCATGCTCAAGCGCGCGGGCTATGCGGTCACCGAAGCCTCCGACGGAGAAGAAGCGATCGGGCAGGTCAACCGGGAAATTTACGACCTGGTGATCACGGACCTCCGCATGCCGAAGGCGGACGGCATGGATGTACTGAAAGCCGTGAAGTCCGCGTCGCCCGAGACGGTGGTTCTGGTTGTGACGGCGTTCGCCACGGCCGATTCGGCCGTGGAGGCGATGAAGCAGGGCGCCTACGACTATCTCACCAAACCCTTTCAGGTCGACGAAGTCCAGTTGATCATCAGGAATGCCCTCGAAAAGCGGCGGCTTTCGACGGAGAACATGCTGCTCAAGCGGGAGATCGCGAGCCAGTCGTCGTTCGCGCGGATCGTCGGTCAAAGCGAAGCCATGCAGAAGGTGTTCGACGTGGTGCGGAAAGTCGCCGATGCCAAGAGCAACGTCCTGATCTGCGGGGAGAGCGGCACGGGCAAGGAACTGGTCGCACGGGCCATCCATTACAACAGCGCGCGAAGCACGAGGCCGTTCGTCGCGGTCAACTGCAGCGCGGTGCCGGAAACCCTGCTCGAGAGCGAATTGTTCGGCCACATGAAGGGATCCTTCACGGGGGCGGTGGCGAACAAGGCGGGCCTGTTCGAAATCGCCGACGGCGGCACGATTTTTCTCGACGAGATCGGCGACACGACGCCGACCATTCAGGTGAAGCTGCTGCGGGTGATTCAGGAGCGGGAGTTCCGGCGCGTCGGCGGGAATCAGGACATGAAAGTCGACGTGCGGGTCATCGCCGCGACCAATCGCGATCTGGAAAAAGCGGTCGCCGACGGGTCGTTCCGCGAGGATCTCTACTACCGGCTCGACGTCATCCCGATCCGGCTTCCGCCGTTGCGTCTCCGGACGGGAGATATCCCCCTGCTGGTGAATCACTTTCTCGAGCGGTTCGCCCAGGAAAGCGGAAAGACGGCTCCGGTCCTGACCCAGGAGGCCATGCACGTGCTGTTGGGCCACGAGTGGCGCGGGAACGTGCGCGAACTGGAGAACCTGATCGAGCGGGTCGTCGCCTTCTCGAGCGGCGCGCCCGTCACCGGCACGGACATCCGGGGGTGGCTCCACCACGCGGTGTCTCCGCAGCCGTCGCTGGGAGTGCCGACAGACCTGCCCGAAGACGGGCTGGATCTCGAGGGGCTCATCGACGGCATCGAAAAGGATCTGCTGATGAAGGCGCTCGAGCGGTCGAAGTGGGTCAAGAAGAAGGCGGCGCGTCTGTTGAAGCTCAACACCAGGTCGTTCCGCTACCGGCTGGAAAAGTATGCTATAAAAGGAGGCCGTGACTAAGAGCACCGTCGCATCGTCACCAGCCTCCTCCTTCCCCGTCACCGTCCTTGCTCCCGCCAAAGTGAACCTGATCCTGCGCATTCTCGATCGCCGTTCCGACGGCTATCACAATCTGTGGTCGATCATGCACACGGTCGCTCTGGAAGACGAGCTGAGGATCTCCCTGGTGCCGCACCGGCAGGACATTCAGCTTCGCTGCGACACGGAGGAGCTGGCGGCGGACCGGAGCAACCTCGTGTACCGCGCCGCGGCGGCGGTGTTGGAGCGGGCGGAGCGGACGACCGGCCTGGAGATCCATCTGTCGAAGCGGATTCCCATGGGGGCCGGTCTCGGCGGAGGGAGCAGCGATGCCGCAGCCACCATCGTCGGGGTGAACCGCCTCTTGAATCTCGGCTGGTCCGATGCCCGAATGGCCGAGGTCGGTCAGTCGCTGGGCAGCGACGTGCCGTTCTTTCTCTTCGCCCCGTCGGCCTGCGTGGCGGGCAGGGGGGAAACAGTCAAGCCTGTGGCGATCGACGGCGTGCGGTGGGTCGTCCTGGTCAATCCGGGATTCGGCGTGGAAACCAGGTGGGCCTATCAAGAGCTGGCGGCCACCAGGGGGACGGTGCATCCCCTGTCGCCGATGCATGCGAGTCTGGACCGCCACGCGCAGCTGACCTGGGATCAACTGGCGGCTGCCGCGGAGAACGACTTTGAGGCGCCGGTGTTCGCACGGCACGGCACATTGGGCGAGATCAAACAGGCCCTGATCGAGCGGGGAGCCCAACTCGCCCTCCTGTCGGGAAGCGGGGCGACGGTGTTCGGGCTGTTTCACGATGAAGCGGCGGCCCGTCGGGCTCACACCCACTTTGCACGGAAGCCGTCGCTGAAAACCTTCGTCGTTCCGACCTGTTCGGGACCGCTGACCGTACGATAGAAATCAGCGGGCCGGACCGCCGATCGGTTGACAAGCCGCCACGGAATCCGTTAGAGTTCGAACCCTTAGTTGGCTTCCTCAACAGCGCGCAGCGAACGAGGTAGGCGGGTTCGAGAGTACGCCCACCGACGCCCGCCGTCGAGACGAACCACGTACGAGATCAGAACCTTCATTACCGTATCCGAGGACCGTTCGAGGGATCGATGAGCAGAGAATTGATGATTTTCTCTGGCAACGCGAATCCGGCCCTCGCCCACGAAATTTGCGCCTATCTGGGCGTGAAGCTCGGCGAGGCGACGGTGTCGTCGTTCAGCGACGGGGAAATTCGCATCAAGATCGAAGAGAACGTGCGCGGCGCGGACGTCTTCGTCGTCCAATCCTCCTGTCAGCCGGTGAACGACTCCTTGATGGAGTTGCTCATCATGATCGACGCGCTCAAGCGATCGTCCGCGAACCGCATCACCGCCGTGATTCCGTACTTCGGCTACGCCCGGCAGGACCGCAAGGATCAGCCGCGCGTGCCCATCTCCGCGAAGCTGGTGGCGGATCTCATCAGCACGGCCGGAACCGATCGCGTGTTGACGATGGATCTCCACGCGGGGCAGATCCAGGGCTTCTTCAACGTGCCGGTCGACCATCTGTACGCTCTGCCGGTGCTGTTGGACTATATTACGAAGAAGAAAATCAGCGACCTGGTGATCGTGTCGCCGGATGCCGGCGGCGTCGAGCGGGCCCGCGCGTTCGCCAAGCGCCTGCAAGCGAGTCTGGCCATCATCGATAAACGGCGGGAGGGTCCGAACCAGGCCCAGATTATGAACATCATCGGCGACATTCGCGGCAAGAGCGCGCTTCTGCTCGACGACATGATCGATACGGCCGGCACGATCGTTCAGGGCGCGCAAGCCTGCGCCGACAACGGCGCCCGGGAAGTCTGGACCGCCTGCACGCACGCGGTGCTCTCCGGGCCCGCGCTGGAGCGGCTTCAGAACTCCTGTCTGACGCAAGTGGTCGTCACCAATACGATTCCATTACGGGGCAAGGAACAGGCCTGCCCGAAGATCCATCAACTGTCGGTTGCTCCCTTGTTGGGTGAAGCCATCCGGCGTATTCACGAGGATGAGTCGGTGAGTTCGCTGTTTGCCTGACGCGGGACCGAGACATCTGCAAAGCGAAGAAGGGGACGGAGGCGTATCATGAAATTCGATTTGGCAGTCACCGTGAGAGAGAAGACCGGGAAAGGCGCGGCGCGCCAGTTGCGACGGGAAGGCAAAGTGCCCAGCGTGCTCTATGGGCAGGGCGAGTGCCTCCTGCTGACGATCGAGCCGGAGCCGCTGGTCAAGATTTTGAAGTCGCAGGCGGGCAGCACGGCGTTGATCTCGCTGACCATCACGGGCGCGAAGTCCAAGCCCAAGCGGACGGCGCTGCTGCGGGATTTCCAGGTCGACCCCGTCGAAGGCAAGGTGCTCCACGCCGATCTCTTCGAGATTTCGATGGAAAAGCCGATCCGCGTCAAGGTGCCGGTGCACGTGATCGGCGGGACTCCGGCCGGCGTCAAGGAAGGCGGCATCCTCCATTACAACGCGCGCGAACTGCATGTCGAATGTCTGCCCGCCGCCCTGCCGGATCACATCGAAGTCGATGCGTCCCCGCTCGCGATCGGACAGGGCATTCACCTGAAGGAGATCGCCAAGCAGGAAGGCATCCGGTACCTCGACGATCCCGATCTGATGGTCGTGAGCGTGGCGGTGCCGATGTCGGACGCCAAGCTCGAAGCATTGCTGACGAGCGCGGCGGCGGGACCGGAAGGGGCGAAGGAGCCGGAAGTCGTGGCAAAGGGCAAGGCTGCGGCTGAAGGCGTCGAGGGCGCCGAAGGGGCGAAGGCCGGAGCGGCTGCCCCGGCCGGCGAAGCCAAGGCCGGAGAGAAGAAGGAAGCGGCCGCGGCTCCCAAAGCTGAGAAGAAAGAAGCCGAAAAGAAGAAGTAACGTTGCGCCTCATCGTTGGACTGGGCAACCCTGGTGCTTCCTATGCCCAGACCCGTCACAACGTCGGAGTGTGGGTCGTCGAGCGGGCCGCGGCTCGATGGTCGATTCATCTTTCCAAGCGCGGCACGGCCCGGCGGGGGGGCGGGGGGGGGGGGGCCCCCGCCTGTTTTGTTTCCCCCCCCCCCCCCCCCCCCCCCCCCCCCTTTCTCCCCCCCCCCCCCCCCCNNGCGCGGCACGGCCCGGCGGGGGGCCGGGCGGCTCGGATCTCAGCTGATCGAGCTGGCCGGCACCCTCGACTTCATGAACGTCACGGGTCCTCCGCTCAAAGGCCTGCTCCGCGAGTTGAGGCTTACCGCCGAGGATCTCATCCTCATCCACGACGATCTCGATCTGGAACCGGGCCGCCTGCGGATCAAACAAGGCGGCGGGCACGGAGGCCACAACGGCATCAGATCCGTTATCGAGGCGCTCGGAACCCCGCAGTTC
>DIHJ01000105.1:323-34010 GCA_002420105.1 Nitrospira sp. UBA5699 | reverse complement strand
CCCCGCAGTTCGTCCGCCTCAAGATCGGGATCGGACGGCCGGCTCCGCGGCAGGATCCGGCCGATTATGTCCTGGAACCCGTTTCCACAGAGGAAATCGAGGTCATCGAGCCTTGCCTGGAACGAGCCGTCGATGCGCTCGAGTGCGTGATTCATCGCGGGATCGACACCGCGATGAATCAATTCAACGTCCGGGACAGGGCCGGTGAAGGGACCCAGGGGTAGCCGGCGGAATCGCGCCCACCGATGCGATGTCGGGCATTCGCTCGAACGCAGGCCACCTGGTAGCACTACCAATTTTCTCCGGCTCACAGAACCACTACAATCGGGGACACGCTCGATGTGCGGAGGCCGGTTCGTCTTCTATTGGGAGGAAGAGCCAGATGATTCGAGTGCTGTTGGTCGAGGAAAATGAAGCGGAAGCCCGGGCCGCTCGGGCCATGCTCCAGGAGGCGGGGCAGGGACAAATCGACGTCACGCATGTCACGCGTCTCAGCACCGCCCTTCGGCGTCTGGCGGGCGAACAGTTCGATGCGATCCTGCTGGACGGAGGGCTGATCGATACCCACGGGCTGGACACCTTGGATCTGGTTCAGGCGGCGCTGGCCCGCATGCCGATCGTGCTTCTGAGCGACCAGCATGATCCTGCGTTGGAACGGAAGACGATTCAGCGCGGCGTGCAGGATGTGGTTGTGAAGAAGCACTGGACTCCCGAACAACTCGCCCGCTCGGTGCACCATGCCGTCGATCGCAAACGGGCCGAGCAGAACCTGGCGTACCTCGCGCAGTACGACCCGTTGACGACGTTGGCCAACCGGGCGCTCTTTCGCGACCGGCTCACCCATGCCCTCGCGATGGCCAAGCGCAAGAAGCAGGAAGTGGGGATCGTGCTGCTCGGCATCGACCGGTTTCACGAAATCAAGCGGCAACTCAGCGCGGAGGGAAGCGACGCCATGCTGACCGCGACCGCCGATCGGCTCAAGGGCTGCATGCGGGAGGTCGACACGGTGGCGCGGCTCGGCGGCGATGTCTTTACCTGCCTGCTGGAGGGCGTCACGAGCAAGGGCGATATGGAGATTGTGGCGAAGCGAATCCTGAAGGCGATGGGCCCGCCCGTCAAGGTCCAGGATCAGGACCTGACCGTGTCTACGAGCCTGGGAATCGCGGTCTTTCCCCTCGACGGCCAGGATGCCGATCAATTGCTGGAGCGGGCCAAGGACGCCATGGCTCGCGCCCAGGAGTCCGGTGCCGGGTACTTCATTCATCCGGTGCAGTGGCAGTAAGCGCGTGCGGGTCCGCCCCGTCCACACCTCCGGTCCCAAGCCTGGTAAAATGCAAAAACGCAAGCCTCGCGCATGCATGATGGAGGAACCCTGTGACAAACCGGATGCGTGCAGGCCGTCGAGTCCTTGCCGGTCTTGTCCTGACCGCGTTCCTCTGCGCGCCTCCTCCGTCCCTCCGTGCCGAATGGTACGTCGCGGGCCATACCGGCGTGAATTTCGCCGATGCGCTGCGCAATATCAAAGGCACCGGCGGGTTGAGCGGTCTGGAAGCGCCCGACTTCGATCTCAAGAATAGCGTGGCGTACGGCGGCAAACTCGGGTTCTTTCCCTTTCATGGTTCGCTCGGGGTCGAGCTGGACGTCTTCCACAACAGCCCGCACATCAAGAATCTGGACGACATCCCCGGCATTCACCTCGCCGTGACCAACGTCGGCGTGAATATCCTGCTCCGGTACCCCGGCGCGACGTTCCAGCCGTACATCGGAGGCGGGCCCGCAATTCTGATCGCCCGGCTCAGTTCCTCCGCCACCACGCAGCAGGATACGCAGGTATCGCTCGGGGGAAGTTTTTTGACGGGGATTCGTGCGTTCATCACACCGACCGTCGCGGCCTTTACCGAATACAAATATACGGATGCGAAATTCGGGTTTAACGGAGCGTTCGGCTCGGTCGGCGGTTTCGACGGCACCTATCGCGCCCATCAACTGTTCGTTGGGCTGTCGTATCACTTCTAGGCGGGAGGGACAGACGCATGAGCGGTCGTCGGACGACGTTCCTGGCCGGAGCGCTGGCGCTGTGCATCCTGGCCGCTTGCGCCGAATCCCGTCATCAAGTCGAACGCGCCGACATGCTCAGTCGTGCCCAGGACAACGACTACGCCGACGTTTACTACGAGGGCAGCCCCTTCTTTTATAGCCCGGGATTCTGGTGGAGCCCTTTCGCCTACTATCCGGGATACTATGGGCCCGGTTATCGCCCGGGCTACCCCGGGTATCCCTATCCCGGGTACTACCCGGGTTCTCCTTCCGGGTCGGGCGGCTCCTCCCCGCCTCCGCCGCCGAACGCGCCCCCTCAATTCTTCAAACGGAAGGACTAGTCCTCTTCGTCCCGGCCGGTTCGGTTTCATTGACACCCGTTGCAAGCCTATGATATCGTCTCGCTTTCGCGCTGGCCGATTCCAGCGCGCCTACACCTCGCTCTCAACCGGTTTGAGGGCCTTTGTCCAGGAGGATCGCCGCATGGAGCTCTACGAGTCTCTGTTCATTATTCGTCCGTCCGTCTCCGATGAGGAGACCAATGCGCTCATCGAAAAGATGAAAGCCGTGGCCGATAAGACCGGCGCACAATTCATCAAGGCGGAAAACTGGGGCCGCAAGAAGCTCGCCTACGAAGTCCGGCGCGAACGGAAGGGCACGTACGTGTACTTCTATTTCAAGGCGCCGAACAACACGGTCGGCGAACTCGAGCGGGCCTATCGCCTGGAAGACAACATCATTAAATTCCTCACGGTTCACCTTGAGAAGGAACTGGTGCCGCGCCGCGCGGTTGAGGCGCCGTCTGAGGAGTTGACCGGTGGCCGGGTTTAACAAAGTCATCCTCATCGGCAATCTCACGCGGAATCCGGAGTTGCGGTATACGCCGAACGGGACGCCCGTGGCCTCGTTGGGATTGGCGGTCAGCCGCCGCTACAAGCAGGGCGACGAGTTGAAAGAGGAAGTCTGTTTCGTCGACGTCGTCGTGTTCGGCAGACAGGCGGAACATTGCGGGCAGTATCTCAGCAAAGGGAACGGGATCATCGTTGACGGCCGGTTGCAGCAGCGGCGCTGGGAAACGGAGGACGGCCAGAAGCGCAGCAAGCACGAGGTCGTCGCCCAGACCGTGACGTTTCTCCCCAAACGCGGCGATGCCGGCGGGGGCGGCGGGGAAGCTCCGGCGCACGACGAGCCCAGCTACGACTACGAAGAACCACAATAACTCATTAGAACCAGGGAGACGGTCATGGAACGAGAACGCGGTGGAAGCGGCGGGGGGAGAGGCGAAGGCGGCGGTGGGCGCTTTTTTCAGCGTCGCCGGCCGTGCCGGTTTTGCATCGAAAAAGGGGCTATTGATTTCAAGGATGTCGGGCTTCTGCGGAATTTCCTGACCGAGCGCGGTCGCATCGTCCCGCGCCGGATCTCCGGCAACTGTCTGGGGCATCAGCGCGAACTGACGACCGCCGTGAAGCGGGCGCGTCACATCGCGCTGATCAGTTTTGCCGAAGAGCGGTAAGAGACGTCGCCGGGGACGAACATGCAGGCAGGTGCCACGATGGAGCTGCTGACACCGCTGGTCGCCGACATTACCGCCGAGGGACTGTCATTGGTAGGCGAGGTCACGGCCGAGGACCTCGGGCTGACCGATGTCGACGCCGTGGTCCGCGGCCCGCTGTCCGTGAGCTTGGACCTCGTGAACGCGGACGACATGATCGCGGTGACCGGCGTGCTGGAAGGTACGGTGGTCCGGCAGTGCGTCCGTTGTTTGAAAGACTACGACGATCCCCTGGCGTTCTCGGTGCATGTCGCTTTCGCCCGGGAGGGTAAGGATGCGAAGTCGGCGGCGCGCCAGCCGAAGGCGGTCGAGGCCCGCCGGGGGCGACCGGCTCCCCCCAGGGCCGAAGCGGAGATCGAGGACGACGCGGAAGGGGACGATCGCTATTTCTATCAGGGCGACCACGTCGAACTGGCGCCGATGTTGCGCGAGCACATCATCCTGGCGGCGCCGATGCAGCCCTTGTGCCGGGAAGACTGCGCCGGGCTCTGCGCGCGCTGTGGAAAGGATCTCAACGAGGGGCCGTGCCAATGCCCCGCAGAACCGCCGGCGACGGCGATCCGGGTGACCCGGAGTACGAAACACTGAATCGGCCGACCGGGCCGGGCCGTCGCGCCCGCCGGCAGCCGACTGTTTGGAGGAAGAGCCATGCCAAATCCGAAACATAAACATTCACGGGCCAGACGCGACAAGCGTCGCACGCAGAAGCTCCGGGTGACACCGCCGGGCATGTCGGTCTGCCCGCAGTGCCACGAACTGAAGCTTCCCCATTACACCTGTCTGAATTGCGGCACGTATAAAGGCAAGGCCGTCATTCAGGTCGAAGAAGTGTAGCGCGGCGTGCCGGTTCCTCCGACGGCCCGTCGGTTGCGGCCGGGCTGTCGGACCGGGGCAGCGCTTCATTGACAATCTGTTGCGTCATTGCCCGTACTCCTCTAAACTTCCTTCGAATTCGAGCCCGCCAGAGGGGTGTTTCCGCTTGATCATGCACGGAGTGCCGAACCGCCTGTGACAACCGCACGCATGAAGATCGCGCTTGATGCCATGGGCGGAGACCATGGTCCGGCGCCCTGCATCGAAGGCGCCCTGCAGGCCGCGCAGGAGTTGAACGTCGACGTGATTCTGGTCGGCGACGAGCGGGCGTTGTCCGACGAATGCCAGCGGCTGGGCTGTACGGACGGCCGCCTGTCCATCAAGCATGCGCCCCAGGTGGTCGAGATGCACGAGTCGCCGGCCGCCGTGGCAAGGAAAAAACGCGACTCGTCCATCTGGGTCGCGACGGAACTGGTCAAGAGCGGCGAGGCCGGCGCGGTGGTCAGTCCGGGCAACACGGGCGCCAGCATGGTGGCTTCGTTCTTCGTGCTCGGCCTCACCAAGGGCGTCGAGCGGCCAGCGATCGCGACGAGTCTCCCGACCCTGACGGGCGAGGCGATCATGCTGGACGTGGGCGCCAACGTGGACTGCACGGCGCAGCATCTCGCGCAGTTTGCCATCATGGGCAATGAGTACGGGAAGCATCTGTTCCGCAAGCCGAATCCGCGCGTGGGGCTTCTGAGCATCGGCGAAGAAGACAGCAAGGGCAACGAAGTCACCAAAGAAGCGTTCAAGCTCTTGAAGAACAGCCCGTTGAATTTCATCGGCAACGTCGAAGGCCGGGACGTCTACAGCGGCAGCGCGGACGTGGTCGTGTGCGACGGATTCATCGGGAACGTGGCGCTCAAGATCTCCGAAGGCGTGGCCGATACGATCAAGAAACTGCTTCTCAAGGAACTTTCCGGATCCTTTTTCGGGCGGCTGGCCTATCCGCTGATCGCGTCCCCGCTGCTCAATTTGAAACGACGGATCGATTACGCCGAGTTCGGCGGCGCCCCGTTGCTCGGCGTCAACGGCATCACCATGATCTGTCACGGCCGGTCATCCGCCAAGGCGATCAAGAACGCGATCCGTCGCGCCAAGGGATTGGCCGAGAGCCGTGTCGACGAACTGATCCAGCGCGACATCGAGGAGAGTCTCGCGCAACACCTTCCGGCCGAGGAGTCCCGATGAGAGCGCGGATTACGGGAACCGGATCCTATGCGCCGGCCAAGGTGCTCGCCAACGCCGACCTGGAAAAGATGGTCGCGACCTCGGATGAATGGATCACCGAACGTACGGGCATCCGGGAACGCCGGATCGCCGGCGCCGGCGAAGCCTGCTCGGACCTGGCGCTGAAAGCGGCGCAACGGGCCCTGGAGGCCGCGAACATCGGCGCCGCCGATCTCGACATGATTCTGCTCGCCACCTGCACCGGCGACTATCCGCTTCCGGCGACCGCCTGTTTGATCCAGCACCGGTTGGGCGCGACCCGCGCGGCCGCCTGCGACCTCTCCGCCGCCTGCTGCGGGTTCGTGTATGCCCTGTCGGTTGCAGATGCATACGTCAGGACGGGCATGCGCCACGTGCTGGTGATCGGTTCCGAAGTGATGTCGGCGATCACGGACTGGACCGACCGGAACACGTGCGTCCTGTTCGGCGACGGCGCCGGCGCGGCCGTCGTCAGCGCCGTCGAGGGAGCGCGCGGCATCCTGTCGACGCATCTCCGGTCCGACGGCGCGCTCTGGGAGTTGATCGCCGTGCCGGGTGGCGGATCCCGCACGCCGCTTTCCGAGAAGGTGCTCGCGGAGAAACTGAACTGCCTCAAAATGAAGGGCAACGAGACCTTCAAGGTCGCCGTGCGCACCCTGGAAGAGATCGCCCGCGAAACGCTGGCCGCCAACTCGCTCCGCGTGGAAGATCTCGATCTCTATGTGCCGCATCAGGCCAACGTCCGCATCCTCAAGGCGGTGGCGGACCGGTTGGGCCTCCCGCTCGAGAAGGTCATGCTCAATCTCGACCGCTACGGCAATACGTCGGCGGCGTCGATCCCCATCGCGCTCGATGAAGCGGTCCGGCAGGGACGCATCAAAGACGGATCGATCGTCATGCTGGGCGCTTTCGGCGCAGGATTAACCTGGGCCTCGGCGTTGATCAGATGGTAGATACGAACCGCGGAGCCGTCATTATGCCGGCTCACGGTCGGGCTGAAAACCGTTCCCGTCTCCGCCGGCGGCTGAGAGCGTCCCATGCTTTTTCTATTTGACTTTCCAAGGCGTTTCGCAGATATCTAACCCCTTATGAATTCAGGAATCGGCCTGGTATTTCCCGGTCAAGGATCGCAGTCCGTGGGGATGGGACAAGCGCTGTGCGAAGCCCGTCCCGAGCTTCGGCAGGTCTATGACGAAGCCTCCTCGATTCTGGGGTACGATGTCGCCGCTCTCTGCTTCGATGGGCCGGCGGACAAACTGAATCTGACGGAATTCACCCAACCCGCCCTGCTGGTGTGCAGCATCGCCGCGCTTCGCGCGCTGCAGCCGGCCGGGATCAAGCCGCTTGCCGTAGCCGGCCACAGCCTCGGCGAGTATTCGGCGCTGGTGGCGGCGGGGGGCATGAGCTATCGCGACGCCGTCGGTATCGTGCAGAAGCGCGGCCGGTACATGGCGGAGGCGGTCGCCCCGGGCACCGGCTCGGTTGCCGCGCTGCTGGGGCTCGCGGCCGATGTCGTGAAGGACGTCTGCCGGGAAGCGGCGTCCGCCGGAGTGGTGCAGGCCGCCAATTTCAATTCGCCCGGGCAGGTCGTCATCGCCGGCGAAAAGGCGGCGGTGGAGCGCGCCATCGCCATCGCCAAGACCAAAGGCTGCAAAAAGGCGGTGCCGTTGCCGGTGAGTGTGCCGGTGCATACGCCGCTCATGCAGAAGGCCGCCGACCGGCTGGCCCAGGATCTGGCGGCCGTGGGCTGGTCGGACCTGCAGACGCCTTTGATCAACAATGCAGAGGCGAAACCGATCGTGAAAGCCGACGCCATCCGCACGTCGTTGGTCCGGCAGTTGCCGTCCTCCGTCTTATGGGAGGATTCGGTCAAAGCGATGGCGGCCATGGGCGTCAAGATCTTCGTCGAGGTCGGCCCCGGCACGGTCCTGACCGGCCTGATCAGACGCATTGCGCCGGACGCAGTCACTATGAATGTCAATGATCCCAAGTCGTTAGAATCGACATTGCAAAGTTTGAGAGCGTGAAAGTTAGCAAGGAAGAGGCCTGAGCTGCCGTCCTCTCACATTCCAGCTTTCGAACTCGGGAACTTTTAACAGGAGTAATTGATGTCGTTGCAAGGCAGGGTGGCGATCGTCACGGGGGCGGCGCAGGGCATCGGCCGCGCCATCGCGGAAAAGCTGGCGGAGGCCGGCGCGGATATCGTGGTGGCCGATCTGGATCCGGCGCGCTCGACCGACACGGTCGCCGCCGTCGAGAAGTTGGGGCGCAAGGCGCTGAACGTCAAAGTCAACGTGGCGGACGCCAACGACACGAAGGCGATGGCGGACCAGGTCATCAAAGAGTGGGGCAAAATCGACATTCTGGTGAACAATGCCGGCATCACCCGCGACGGATTGTTGCTGCGGATGAAAGAGGACGACTGGAATCTCGTGTTGCAGGTCAATCTGAACGGCACGTTCAATTGCACGAAGGCGGTCTTGCAGCCGATGACCAAACAGCGCTATGGTCGCATCGTCAACATCGCGTCGATCGTCGGCGCCATGGGAAACGTGGGCCAGGCCAACTACGCGGCTTCGAAGGCGGCGGTCATCGGCTTCAGCAAAACGGTGGCGCGCGAATATGCCAGCCGGAACGTCACCGTCAATGCGGTGGCTCCGGGATTCATCGACACCGCCATGACGCAGGGGTTGTCGGCCGACGTGAAGGACGCGCTCCAAAAGCAGATTCCGCTGGGACGGTTGGGGATGCCGTCGGACATCGCGAACGCCGTGCGGTTTCTCGTCTCCGAAGAGGCGGCGTACATTACGGGGCATGTCCTGCACGTGAACGGAGGCATGCTGATGTCGTAGGGATTGCGGGCCGGAACCGCCAGGACGGAACGCCGCGGCCGGGAGTCGGAGGCGGCACGGGACACGAGACAACGGGAAAGACCACACGATCGGGAAGGAGGGTGTCAGGCCTATGGCTACAGTAGATGAACGGGTGAAGAAGATTATCGCAGAGCAGTTGGGTGTCGAGGAGGACGAAGTGACGCCGGAGGCCAGCTTCGTCGAAGACCTCGGAGCCGATTCGCTCGATACCGTCGAGCTCGTGATGGCGCTCGAGGAGGAGTTCGGCATCGAGATTCCGGACGAGGACGCCGAAAAGATCCTGACGGTCGGGAAGGCGCTGGATTACATCAAGGAAAAGGCTTAGCAGTCGAGGGTGACGCATGGGTGATCGCGCGGCCAGACGCATCGTCGTGACCGGCCTGGGGTTGGTGACCCCCCTCGGGACCGGGGTGGAGAAAACGTGGAAGGCCGTTTGCGCCGGCGAGTCCGGTATCGGCCGCATCACGAAGTTCGACCCCACCGGCTATGACGCCCAGATTGCCGGCGAAGTCAAAGATTTCGATCCCGCCCAGTTCATCGAAAAAAAAGAAATCAAGAAGATGGATACGTTCATCCACTACGCGGTGGGCGCCGCCCAGTTGGCGGTGGATGACGCGGGGCTGAAAGTCACGCCGGACAAAGCCGCCAGGGTCGGCGTCTACATCGGCTCCGGAATCGGCGGGCTCGGCTCGATCGAGCACTATCACAATGTGCTCAAAGAGAAGGGGCCGGGCCGCGTGTCTCCCTTCTTCATCCCGATGACCATCATCAATCTGGCGTCGGGACAGGTGGCGATCAGGTTGGGTGCCAAGGGCCCGAACTCTTGCGCGGTGACGGCCTGCGCGACGGGCAATCACTGTATCGGCGACGCCTTCCGGCTCATCCAGCGCGGCGATGCCGATGTGATGGTGGCCGGCGGCGCCGAAGCGGCGATCACTCCCCTCGGCGTGGCGGGATTCGCCGCATCGAAAGCGCTCTCCTTCCGCAACGACGAACCGACCAAGGCCAGCCGGCCGTTCGACAAAGATCGGGACGGTTTCGTGCTGGGCGAAGGCGCCGGAGTCGTCGTTCTGGAGGAACTGGAGCACGCGCGCCGCCGGGGCGTGCGGATTTACGCCGAAGTGATCGGATACGGGATGAACAGCGACGCCTATCACATCACGGCCCCCTCCGAGGAGGGCGAGGGTGCGGTGCGGTGCATGGAGTTGGCGCTCAAGGACGCCGGGATCGGCAAGGATCACGTCGGCTACATCAACGCGCACGGGACCTCGACGATGGCGGATGTCATCGAAACCAAAGCCATCAAACAGGTGTTCGGCGAACGGGCGTACCGCATCCCGGTCAGTTCGACGAAGTCGATGACGGGCCATTTGCTGGGCGCCGCCGGCGGGATCGAAGCCGTGTTCAGCATCCTGGCGATCCATCGGGGGATCCTGCCCCCGACGATCAATCTGGACCATCCGGATCCCGAGTGCGATCTCGATTACGTGCCGCACAAGGCCCGGCCGGCGTCGGTCGACGTCGTGCTGTCGAATTCGTTCGGATTCGGCGGGGTCAATGCCTGCCTCCTCTTCAGAAAACCGGAAGCCTGACCCGTCGGCCTGCGGGGGCGTGCCTCCATGACGTCGGTCTCTTCCGTCGAGGCGCTCCAATCCCAACTGGTCTACCGGTTCCGGCACCGCACCCTGCTCGAAGAAGCGCTCACGCACAAGTCGTACGTCAACGAGCAGAAATCCGCGGCCGGTCCGCACAATGAGCGGCTGGAGTTTCTCGGCGACGCGGTGCTGGCGCTCATCGTCAGCGAGCGCCTGGCGGCTCTGTTGCCGGGATCCCCCGAAGGCGCGCTCTCCAAGCTCAAGGCCAGGCTCGTCAGCGAAGCGGTGCTGGCGGAGGTCGCCCGGCGGCTCGCTCTCGGCTCCTGCCTGCGGTTGGGACGCGGCGAAGAGCTGTCGAAAGGGCGCGACAAAGACTCGTTGCTGGCCGATGCGCTGGAGGCGGTCATCGCCGCCGTCCATCTCGACGGTGGATTGGATGAGGCCCGTCAGGTCGTCCTGCGTCTGTTCGCGGAGGAGTTTTCCCAGGTCGCGACGCAACAGCATCGGCCCGGGGCCGCCGATTACAAAACACAATTCCAGGAATGGTGCCAGAAACGATTCGACAGTCTCCCCCAGTACGCCACCGTGAGGGAATCGGGCCCCGATCATGACAAGTTCTTTGAAGTGGAGCTGACGGTCAAGGGCCAGGTCTTCGGGAGAGGAGCCGGACGCAGCAAGAAGGAAGCGGAGCAGCTGGCCGCCAAGGAGGCGCTGCGACAGGCCGGTCCCTGAGGGACGGCCCGGCATGATATGATCATCACGCGGACAGCGTCGAGTCAATGAAGGAGGAACACATGCGGAGACGGATCACATGTATCGTGACAGCGTTGTGCCTGATGCTGGGCGGGGCCTGGCTTTTGGGAGCGGGACCGGCGTCGGCGGCGGACAAGGCTCCGGCGAAAGCGCCGACGGCCGTGATCAAGACCAAATTCGGCGAGATGGAAGTCGTGTTCTTTCCCGAGAAGGCCCCCAAGCATGTCGAGAATTTCATCTCGCTGGCGAAAGCCGGGTTCTACAACGGGACGATCTTCCATCGGGTGATCCCCGGGTTCATGATTCAGGGCGGCGATCCCAACACCAAGGATCCGAACAAGCCGGAAACCTACGGCATGGGCGGGCCGAGCCACCGCTTGAAGGCCGAATTCAACGATGTCCCCCACCGGAGGGGGATTCTCTCCATGGCCCGGACGAACGATCCCAACAGCGCCGGCTCGCAGTTCTTCATCGTCGTAAAGGATTCGAATTTTCTCGACGGGCAATATACGGTGTTCGGCGAAGTCGTGAAGGGGATGGAAGTGGCCGACAAGATCGTCGACCTTCCCAGGAACGCGCGTGATCTGCCCGCCGAACGGGCGGAAATCACCGTCGTGGTGAAGGAGTAGACGATGCATGCGGTCCGGCCAGCCGGCGGTCTGTTCGGATGGAGGCGCGGACTCGCCCTGTTTCTGGCCGGCGCGGCGCTGGTCGCCGTCACGGCCTGCGGAGGCAGCCGCGAGGTGAAGCCACCGTCGCCGCCGCCGGAGCCCGGTCCGAAAGCCATCATCAAAACGAAGTTCGGCGACATCGAGATGAAGTTCCGTCCCGACCTCGCTCCCAGGCACGTGGAAAACTTCATCAAGCTGGCCAAGTCCGGCTTTTACAACGGGACGATCTTCCACCGGGTGATCCCCGGCTTCATGATTCAGGGCGGCGATCCCAATACGAAGAACTCGCTCCGGAAAGAAACCTACGGGCAGGGCGGGCCGAAGGACGACAAGGGCAATCCGATTCTGCTCAAGGCGGAATTCACCGATACCCCGCACAAGCGCGGCATCGTATCCATGGCGCGGGCCAGCGAGCCGGATACGGCGGGCTCCCAGTTTTTCATCGTGGTGGAGGACTCGCACTACCTGGACCGGAAGTACACGGTCTTCGGCGAAGTGACGAGGGGGCTCGGCGTGGCGGACAAGATCGTCAATCTGCCGCGGAACGAACGCGATCTGCCCAACGAACGGGTGGAGATGACGGTGACGATTATCGAATGAGGACGGGCCCGGCACGGATCGCGCTAGCGGATGTTTTCAAGGTAGGCCTGCAGCCTGGCCCGTTCGGACGGTAGGAAGAGCACGAAACTCAGGCCGAAGACGTTGCCCGTGACCCACCGCACCGTGGCCCGATCGATTTTGACGGGGGCCGGCTGATCGGGAAGCTGGAGCAACACCTGAAATTCCAGCCCTTCGGCGACGTTGATGTCGGATTCCGCGCGGCACCCGCCGGTCGAAATGTTGGTGACGTGCGCCTCGCCGTTCATGTCGCTGGAGGAAAATCCCAGCTGGCAGCGCAGATCGACCCGCCGCGATCTCCGGATCTTCCGTTCCCGTTCAGCGGACATCTCGGCCGTCTCCGTTCCTTCAGTGATGATGCTCGCAGCCGGGTCCGTGCGTGTGGGGTTCCGGCGCGGCCGGCGGCATGAAGGATTGCCCGGGCAGCACGATATGGCCCGGCTTATGCTGTTTGGTCAAGTGGGCGGCGATGTCCGGGTGGTAGGCCCGTACGTAGCCGATCAGCCCGCTCAGGAACCGTTGCGACTGAAAATCGGTCCCTGAAAAGTCGGAGACGAATTTGACGGCCCGGTCGAGCACTTCCGGCGCGGTGGACGCGTCGGCGATCTGTTGCGGGTTCTGCTTCTTGAAGCCGTCGTATTCCTTCTTCAGGTGTTCGGCGAAGACCGGCATCGGCGCCGACGGCACGTGCAGGGGGCTGAGGGTCCGCCGCAGGGCTTGAATGGCCGCGACGAGCTCCGCATCCTGTCCGTCGCGCCGTCCCTGGAAATAGCTGAACGTCACGACTTCGATCAGATTGTAGAGCGCTACGGCTTTTTCACCGCCCAGTTCACCCAGCTCCCGGTAGAATTCCCGCCGCACCGGCATGAACTGTTCGCTCAGCCGCTTCTGCTGGTAGTCGCTTCCCGCGTCCAGGTAGACGCAGTCCGCGGGGCAGGAGACCCGGACGATCCGATGCTCGCCGCAGCACTGGCTGCAGATCAGTCCTCCCAGGGCGGGACAGGGCCGCTTGCCTTTGCGTTGCTTGCAATATGCGCACTGGCTCATTTTTTCGAGGCTCCCTCAGTTGCCGGTTTGGGCGGCGGGGGAATGAATCCGTAGTCCGCCAGCGTGCGTTTTTCCTGCTTCGCGGTGCCGTCGCGGGGCGCCTCCAGTCCGTTCATCTCGGCCGCATGCGCGAATTCGTAGGGGACGAGAATCAGATTGTTCGTACGGTCGATGCTGATGTCCCCCGGCGAGGGGAGATACTCCGCGATGACCTGGAACCGCCTGTCCCACGTCATCCGCCAGACTTTGCCCGTCGTGAAGTCCGACACGTACATGTTGCCCCAACGGTCGAAGTCGACCCCGCGCAAATTCGTGAAGCGCCCCGAGAAGAACCCGTTCGAGAACAGTTCCGAAACCGCGCCGTCCGGGGTGATCTCGAAGATTTTCCCCTTGTCCCAGCTCACGGCGATGATGCGGCCGGATTTGGGATGGACAGCCAGGCCCGCCGGGCCGGCCAACGAGGGATCGGCGGTCAGCACGGTGACCTTGTGGGACGGCAGCTCGATGCGGTAGATCCGGTTGGCCTTTTGATCGGAACAATACAGCAGGCTCTTCCCGTCGAAGACCACGTCCGTCAGCAACGGACGGGTCTGGGCGCTCGCGCCGGGCACGGCGATCGCCGCGAGGGGTTTGCCGCTGGCCACGTCGAACGCGCGCAGGCTGTCGAGGTCGGCGACGTACAGGATCTGGTCGACGAGCGCCATCCCTTTGGGGGCATGCAGGGTCACATCGCCCCTGCCACCCTGGATGAACTTCAAATTGACGATTTTCCCGTTCGCGTCGAGCTTGGTGATGAAGCCGTTGTTGTCCGCGGCCTCCGGTTCGCCGTTCACACTGGAAATGAAATATTCCTTCCCCGCCGCGCTGCTGACGAAGCTATAGGGGGTTTGCAGTTCGGTCACGGTGATCTGGGCGACGGCGGGAGCGGCGGCCCACAGACAGAGGAGCCCCGCGCAGTAGGCAAGAAGATGACCGATGGGACGGATCATAGAGGAATGGACGGAATACAGGTTGTTTCAGGGCGGTCAGGTGCCGGTACAACGGTCATTGAAGCCATCGTAGCCGTCGCGTGGAGAACCTGTCAAGGAACGCGGTCGAGCGGCGCGGGGCAACAGGCAAGGGGTGTGGGACCACGCATCGACGCAGAATTCCCGCCTCTTGCCCTTGCGCCCTCGCCTCACGCGCACGTTCGAAACGTTGACTTGCGCAAAATTGCCCTGCTAAGGTGCCCTCGATTTTGGGAGCCGGCGGGCGTAAATCAGGGAGGGCATCGTGGCGGCACGACTGATCGACGGAAAAGCATTGGCGCAACAAGTGCGGGACCGGCTGGCGGCGGAATCGGCCGCGGTGCTGGCCAAGACAGGGACGAAACCCGGGTTGGCCACGATTCTGGTGGGGGACGATCCGGCGTCGCACGTGTACGTGAGAAACAAGCAGAAGGCCTGCGAGCTGGCCGGTATCCACGTGGATGATCATAAGCTTCCGGCAAGCACCACGCAGGCCGAACTCCTGGCCTTGATCGAGAAGAAGAACGCCGACCCGAAGATCCACGGCGTCCTCGTCCAGCTCCCGCTCCCCAAACATATCGACAGCAAGGTCATTCTTGAAGCGGTGTCTCCCGCCAAGGACGCGGACGGGTTCCACCCGTACAACTTCGGCCGGCTGGTCGAAGGTCATCCGGTGTTCGAGGCCTGCACGCCGAAGGGCGTGATCAAGATGATCGAATCGACCGGCGTGAGCATCGAGGGCAAGCGGGCGGTCGTTCTGGGCCGCAGCAACATCGTGGGGAAGCCGCTGGCGCTGATGCTGCTCCAGCGCAACGCCACCGTGACGATCTGCCATTCGAAAACCAAAGACCTTCCGGCCGTCTGCCGCGAGGCCGAGCTGCTGCTGGTGGCGATCGGGAAGGCGAAGTTCGTGACCGCCGACATGGTGCGGGAGGGCGCCGTGGTCATCGATGTGGGAACGAACAAACTGCCCGACGGCAAACTGTGCGGCGACGTCGATTTCGAGGCGGTGAGCCAGAAGGCGGGATGGATCAGTCCGGTGCCGGGGGGCGTCGGACCCATGACCATCGCGATGTTGCTGGACAATACGGTGGAGTCTGCTAAGAGAATGGCAGGAATGCTCTAGTCTGGCTGGATGCCCCTGTGCTCGCGCAACGCGCGGCTTCAGAAAGCCCTCGTTGGGCGCGCGCACGATGGAGCATTCCAGCCAGCCTGCGAGCAACGTGGGGTGATAGGAGAAAAATGAGTCGGGAACCGAGGCGATTGAGCGAGGTGCTTGAGGCGGGGCAGTTCGCTGTCACGATCGAGTACAACCCTCCCAAGGGAACCAACATCAGCGGGGTGTTGGACAACGCCAGGCAGTTACTGGGGCGCGTGCACGGCGTGAACGTGACCGACAACACGGCGGCGGTCGTGCGCGCCGGATCGTTGCCGGTCTGCCGGCTGCTCTACGAGCTGGGGCATGATCCGGTGATGCAGCTGACCTGCCGCGACCGGAACCGGATCGCGATGCAGTCGGATCTGATGGGCGCCCACATGCTGGGCATCAGAAACGTGCTCTGTCTGACCGGCGACTATCCGACGGTCGGCGACCATAAAGACGCGAAGCCGGTCTATGATCTCGATTCCGTGCAAGTGATGCAGCTCGTGCAGGGGTTGAATCAAGGTCGGGACATGATGGGTAACAAGCTGGACGGTTCAACGGCCTTCGCGATCGGGGCGGCGGTGACGCCGGAAGCCGATCTGGTCGGACCGGTGTTGGCCAAGTTCGAGGTCAAGATCAAAGCCGGCGCCCAGTTTTTCCAGACGCAGGCCGTGTACAATCCCGATGTCTTCGCAAGTTTCATGAAGGCCGTGCGGCCGTTCAAGGTCAAGGTTCTGGCCGGCATTCTCTTGCTGCGCAACGCCAAGATGGCGGAGTTCATGAACGCGAACATTCCGGGGATGTCGGTGCCGCAGGAGATGATCGACGAATTGCGCGCCGCCGGCGACCGGTCGGAAGACGCCGGCGTCGAAATCGCCGTGCGCACCATCAACGCCGTGCGCCCCCACTGCGACGGCGTCCACATCATGGCGATCAAGGGGATCCACCGCCTCGGGGAGATCATCACGAAAGCCGGTCTCTGATCATGACCGTTCCGGACCTCCAACGGTACAAGCGCGACAAGAAGAAGGTGATCGTGGTCACCGCCTACGACGCGCTGTTTGCGCGCATTCTCGAAGAGGCGGGGATCGAAGCCATTCTGGTCGGCGACTCGCTCGGCGTGGTCGTGCAGGGGAGGCCCAACACCCTCTCCGTCACGATGGAGGACATGCTCTATCACACCAGGCTGGTCGCCGGCGCCGCGCAAAAGGCCCTGGTCATCGGCGACATGCCGTTTATGTCCTATCAAGCCGCCAGAGAAGATGCGCTGCGCAACGCGGGCCGGCTGCTCCAGGCTGGCGCCCATGCGGTGAAGCTCGAGGGGGGCGCCGCGATTCTCGACCGAGTCGATGCGATGACGCGGGTCGGCATTCCGGTCATCGGCCATCTCGGGATGACGCCGCAGTCCGTGCACCAGTATGGAGGCTACAAGGTTCAGGGGAAGGGGAAGGACCAGGCGAGGGCCCTCTTGGCGGATGCCAAAGCGCTTGAAGAGGCGGGCGCGGTGGCCATGGTGTTGGAGGCGATTCCCGCCCCGCTCGCCAGGACGATTACGGAACAGGTGAGCATCCCCACGATCGGGATCGGCGCCGGCCCCCATTGCGACGGGCAGGTGCTGGTGCTGTACGATCTGCTCGGCCTGTTCGACGACTTCGTGCCCAAATTCGTCAAACCCTATGCCCACCTGAAGGCCGACGCCCTGCAGGCGCTTCGGCGGTACAAGGAAGAAGTCGAACAGGGAAAGTTTCCCGGTGAGTCGGAATCCTATCACTAGCACGCCGCCGGGGCGGTTTCCTCATCCGGCGTAGTCCACCTGAAATACGGCGCGATCCTCCAGCCGAACGGCCGTCAACTGCCGTCCCCACACACAGCCGCTGTCGATGGCGAGATGGTTCGGTTCCAGCCGAAGCCCCAGCGCCGCCCAGTGTCCGGAAATAATCGTGGCGTCCGCGTTGCGGCGTCCGGGAATGCCGAACCAGGGAATGAATCCGTCGGGGGCCTCATCCGGCGGCCCCGAGAAACCCGACATCTCGCCGGTCGGCTTGCAGGTCCTCAGTCTGGTCAGCACCCGTGTGACGCTCACCAGGCGGTCGGGCCCTTTCAGGGAAGGGCTCCACTGCGGCGCCGGCCCGTGAAAGAGGTGCCGCAGGAACGATCGATAGCCGGAGCCGGACAGGACGGTTTCCACCTCGCGCGCCATCTCCGCCGCGTTTTCGACCGTCCATTGGGGGAGCAGGCCGGCATGCACCATCAGAAACGGTCCGTCCCGGTGGAGAAGCGGTTGGCGACGGAGCCAGTCGACGAGATCGGCGCGATCCTCCGCGGCGAGAACGTCGTGAATCGTGTCTTTCGGCCGCGGCGCGGCGATGCCCTCGGCAACCGCCAGCAGGAACAGGTCATGGTTGCCCAGAACGAGACGGACGGAGGCGCCGAGATTCTTGATGAACCGGAGCGTGGTCAGGGAATCGGGGCCGCGATTCACGAGGTCGCCCACGAGCCAGAGGCTGTCGAGAATCGGGTTGAAGGCGATCCGTTCCAGCAGCCGGCGGAGCGAGGCGTAGCACCCTTGAATGTCGCCGATCGCGTAGGTGGCCATGAACCAGGGGCGTCATCCGTCAACGGTCATTCGTCACTCGAAGAATTGCCGCGTTCTCGCGGACCCGATCGGCGTGCGACGCAGAACGAGTGACGGCTTCAGGGATAGCGGGCTTCGATCACGCTCCGGAGGCCGCCTCTCGCGGCAAACGTACCGGTGACCCGGGCCCAGACCGGCCGGCAGGCCTTGGCGATGTCGTGGAGGATTCTGTTCACGGAGTTCTCGTAGAAAATGCCGACGTTACGATAGGCGTGGATGTACATCTTCAGCGATTTGAGCTCGAGGCACTCTTGGTCGGGCATGTAATGGACGGTGATGGTGCCGAAGTCGGGCAGGCCGGTTTTCGGGCAGATCGCGGTGTACTCCGGGATCTCGATGGTGATCTCGTAGCCTTTGTACTGATTCGGGAACGTTTCGATCTCCGGCAACGGGGTGGTGATGCCGCTTTTCGCGTGCCGCTCGTTGTATCCGAGTTTCGTGGACTTCGCCTTTTTGTGTGACCGCTTCTCCTTCACCCCTCACCCCTCACTTCCATCTAGACTTGTTTCATCCACTCGGTCTGCCCGATCTTTTCCAACTCGATGAACAGGGAGACCCAGGGGCATTTCATCTCCGGGTACACCTCGCAGAACCCGCCTTTGCGGACCCCCCCGCAGGGGCCGTGGCTCATGAATTTCGGGCATTCCGCCTTGAGGGTGTCGTCGGGAATCGGCGGCCGCTTGTGCACGCCCCCGACATGCTGGGCTCCCTCGTCTTCGCCCGGGATGATGACCCGCAGTGGCATAATGGGCTAGTCTAGACACATTTCGCGGCAGGGGCAATGTCCCTTTGCATTTCGAACGGATCGGATGCGACGAAATGCCCCCGCAATTCGCAGGGAAATCGCACCCAGGTTAGGGCGAATGGCCTATCGTCCGGAGGGCAGCTAGGCCTTCTTTCGTGGACCGTGGGCCTTCTGCGAAGTTGCGTTGATTATCGCAGCGTTATAGACTTTTGCACAATGAGGATCGGCGGCGATTCGGGCAACATTGTCGTTGACAGTCTTTTTTCGGCTTTGCTACGATGACCGCACGTTTGAATAGCCATGAACGGATGAGCGCCGTTCTTCCATCCTCGAATCCCTGCGGGTCTGCTGCGTACAACCGTATCTGTTCAAGAGGCAATGGCATGCCGTTGCCACGAGAGAGGGAGGTGTCCCAATGAGTCTCGACTACGTCAAGTTTTCCAGTGGATTTGAAAAGTTCATGCCGAAGGAATACCGGGACATGGTCGAACATGGCCCCTTCGGAAAGAAGATCTCGGTTTCCCAGATGGGCAGCTTCAAGGAAGTGCTCGAAGAGCATCCGATGTGCGCCGGCTGCGCCATGACCCTCTTCATTCGTCTGGCCATGATCGCCTTCCCGAATCCCGAAGACACCATTACCGTCGGAACCGCCGGCTGCGGCCGGTTGGCCATTTCCCAGGCCGCGATTCCGTTCGTCTACGGCAACTACGGCGACCAGAACGGCGTCGCGAGCGGATTGTCCCGCGGACTCCGGCTGCGCTTCGGCGACAAGCCCAAGGACGTGGTCGTGATGGCCGGCGACGGCGGCACCGCCGATATCGGCTTCCAGCAGGTGCTCCATTCCTGGTTCCGGAAGGAACGTTTCACGACGATCATGCTGGATAACGAAGTCTACGGCAACACCGGCGGCCAGGAGAGCGGCATGACCAACCGCGGAGCGGTGCTGAAGATGGCCCCGCTCGGGAAAAAATTCGAGAAAATGGACATGGTGCAGATGGCCAAGGTCGCCGGCTGCGCCTATGTCGCGACCGTCGTCCCGAACAATCCGCGCCGTGTCGAGAGCGTCATCAAGAAAGCCGTCCTGATCGCCCGCGAAGTGGGTTCCACCTACATCCAAGCCTACACGTCCTGCAACATCGAGTATGCGATCCCGACCGACAAGGTCATGGAAGACGCGAAGAACGTTGAAAACGACCGGTATGCGTTCTCCGAATACATCAGCGACGAAGCCAAACAGTATTTGACCGAGCGGTACGGTTACAAGGAGTTTCTCCAGAAGCCCGCCGCTCCCGCCGCGGCGATTCCGAACAAGGCCTAAGCTGACGAAAGGAAGGTTGGACCATGGCAAAACGTTTCAACATCCGGATGGCCGGTGTCGGCGGTCAAGGGGTCGTCACCGGGTCCCACATTCTCAGCACGGCCGTCATCAACGCCGGCGGTGAAAGCACCATCGTTCCGTTCTACGGATCGGAAAAGCGTATGGCTCCGGTGGAGAGTTATGTGCGCGTGTCCGATGAAGCGATCTATGAGATCGGTGAAATCACATTCCCGCACATCATCATCATCTTCCACCCGCAGGTCATTACGCACGGCAAGTCCTACACGATGCCGTTCTATTTCGGCCTGAAGGAAGACGGGATCGCGCTGATCAACAACGACGGGCCGATGAAGCTGCACAAGGATCAGGCCCGCGAGTTGGAAGAGCGCCGGGCGAAGCTCTACTATTTCCCGGCGACCAAGATTTCTTTGGAAGTCGCGGGGATGGACCTGGCGACCAACATGGCGCTGATGGGATGCATCGGAGCCATTACCGGCCTGACGAACATGGCGGGATTGGAGCAGGCGGTGAAGGACCGGTTCCTCGGAAAAGGGTTCGTGGTGTCCGGCGGTACCGCCGCGCTCGACAGCGTCGTCGAACGGAAGTTCAAGAAGAAACAGGAACTGATCGAGAAGAACGTCGCCGTCATGAGAGCAGGGTGGAACTACGCCGTCGATCACGGGTGGGCGGCGGCGGACGTCAAACGTGCGGAAGAGCCGGTGGCAGCGGCCGCCAAGTAGCGATACAAAGGAGTCCCCATGTATCTCGTAGCCGATATCGACGTGGAAATCTGTGCCGCCAAGAGCTGCAAGCTCTGCACGCAGTATTGTCCCGAAGCCAATACGATCCAGTACAGCGATGAGCTGGGAAAAGACAAAGGGTTCAAGTACGGTTCCGCCTACGTCGCCGTCGACCGCTGCAAAGGCTGCGCGCAGTGCGTGTGGGTCTGTGACAACATGGCGAAGAACCATGCCATCAAGATGATCATGATCGATCAATTGCCGAAGGCGGCCTTGACCGACAACATTACCTACGGCGAGAAGAGCACGACCGCGGTACTGGTAAGCCCCGTAGTCGGGTAGGCGTAAGAAAGGGGAATGGGCGTGGCGACGACACAAGACACGAGAGAGAAAATCATCGTTCCGGGTCCGGCGGGTTTCCATCCGCCTTCCGCCGCTCAGTTGGGCGTGGCGCTGCCCGATCCCGGGCAGGGGTTGTATTACGGACTGCTGGAGCCGAACGAGGATAAGGTCATCGAAGAGATGGCCCGCAAAATGTTGACAAGCCCCAACGCCACGATTTTCCCCGGCCCGTTGGTGCTCTGGGCGTGGAATGACCACGCGGTGGAAAAAGCCAAAGCGGTGTTGGAAATTGCCGCGCAGATTCCGGACGTCATGATCATCCCGATGCCGGATTATCGTCCCAAATATCCCAAGATCGATCCCGAAGAGGTCATCAATCCGAATCACCCCAACCTGACGATTTGGGGCAACAAGATCGAAGCCTGCATTTTCATCGGGGTGCATTGCCACTACGCCAATCTGACGCTGAAGATGATCCGTGCGGGGACGAACTGCTGCACGATGGCGATTTGCGCCGAGCAGGGTCATGAAGACGCGATGCTGACGATCCGCGATTCGGACACCCTGAAGCTGAAGAAAACCGCGCAAATCTTCAAGAAGGTCCGCGAGGACATGGGCATCAAGCTGCCGGCCAACGGTGAGAACGTTCGCTTTACCGGCACCCAGTCGAAAGTTCACGGCGGGAAGACCCATACCAATCCCATGACGTTCGCCCCGACCCCGGGCGGCACCGGTAGTGCGGCGGCATTCGGACATTCCCCCGAACAGATGAAGCGCGAAGGATAGGCTGAGCGAAGCAGCTCACCATTTTTTGAGAGGTGCGACGATGAGTGAAGCCCTGGAAGCCCAACAGAAAACCAACCCGCAAGGCGATCCCATTACCAGCGTGGCGGCCCCGAAGTCGGACGGGAAGAAAGATCCCCATGCCGAGGCCAAACGGCAAAAGGTCGTGACGCCCGAGTACATGTTCCACGAAGCGCCGCGGACCAAAGAATTCATCACCGGAAGCGAAGCGGCAAAGGAAGCGATCCGCCGGTCCAACGTGGATCTGGCCGTGGCCTATCCCATTACGCCGCAGAGCGAAACGATGCAGCTCGTCGGCGTGCTCTACGGCGAAGGCTACGTAAAGGAGTACTACCGCGGCGAAGAAGAAGTCGGTGTGATGGCCGCCATTGCGGGCGGGTCCAGATCCGGCGTCCGCTGCTATACGGCGACCGCGGGTCCCGGAACCCTGCGCGGTCTCGAAGGGATCGCCTCATGGCCGGGGCACCGTCTGCCTGCCGTGGCGATGTTCACCTGTCGCGTCGTGAACGCGCCGCTGGCCATTCAGCCGGACAATATCGAGGTGTCGTACCTCTTGAATTGCGGCATGATCGTCTTCCATGCGGAAAACCAGCAGGACATGTTCGATTTCACCATGGCCGGGTTTATCATCAGCGAGAAGAACGATGTGACCCTGCCGGTCGGGGTCTGCTGCGACGGGTTCTTCGTCACGCACGCGCGCGGCTATGTGCGCATGCAGGATCGCGGCATCAAGCTTCCGCCCCGTGAAGCCTGGCGCGGCGCCGTTCCGGTGCTCGACGCGGAGAATCCTCCCGCCCGGTTGTCCCGCGACGCCCCGGTTCAGAAATCGAACTTCATGGCCTATAACATCCATGCGGTCTGGCAGCAGGAAGTCTGGGCGGCCGTGGAGCGGTCCCGTAAGTACATCAACCAGTATCTGGGCGGTCTGCTGACGGCCGAGAACGTGGACGGTGCCGATGCGATCATCATCGCCTCGGGCAGCGCCGCGGCGCAGTCGCGCGAAGCGGTTCGTCTCTGCGCGGAAAAGGGAATCAAGGTCGGGCTCATCAAGATCCGGTCGCTCCGGCCGTTCCCCACGAAGGAACTGCGGGCGCTGTGCGGAAAGGCCAAGCTCATCGTCGTGCCGGAATTCAACTACGTCGGCTGGCTGGCGAAGGAAGTGGCGACGGCGATTTACGGCTTTTCGCAAGCCAAGATCATCGGCGGCCCGCGCGTGTACGGCGGTCAGTCGATGCCGGTGGAGTTGATCGTGGACGAAGTCGAATCCGGCGTCCACGGCAAGAAGTCGACGAACGTCGCCATGTCGTCGATCATGGGCGGCGCGGTCAACCCCGAAGAGGTTGCCCAGTTCATGCGCAGCATCTGAAAAGAGGCGATAGCCAAAAACGAAGGGCCCGTCAGGTTGAGAAGCCTGATGGGCCCTTGTTTTTGAGGTCTGTCAGGTCTGTCTTGTCTATCTCGTCGGACCAATCAGCGAACCAGACAGACAAGAGGAACGAGATAGACCGAATTACCCGATCGTTACCCCTGAATCTCGTCCTCGACCATCTCCTCGCTTTCGGGCATGCCGTAGGCGACGTACTTGGCATAGGAGAGATAGATCATGGCGCTGTCGCGCATCGCCTTCGATCCCTGCGTCATGCGCACCACCTTGTCGGACCCGGGCGGTTCGATGTTCTGTAACATCAGGGCGTGGTCCTGCAACAGCTTGGTGTAGCGTTCGACCGCGAGTTCGACTTCCTTGTAGGCCTCTAAAATCGCGTCAGTCATGGTTGTCCTCCTCCGCTCGCTCAGCATACACTAGGCCATGGACTGCTTCAAAGGCAAGCCGCCGGCCGGAGTTTCCCCCCAGCTGCTCAAGGCCCTTGAGCTGGTGTGCCGGACCAATTTCCGATCCCGACCAGCCGGACCGGCACCGGCGGTAGCGGGCCTCTCACGCCTCTTTACCAAAGAGAGAACGGCGTTGCACAGAACCTATCTTGACGATCCGGATCATGCCGCCGCCTACCTGAGCTACTTTCTGCCTGTCAACTTGTCCAAAATTCAGGTGCTGCTTGATGAAATGCCGGAGGACACTCAGGCCGACCAAAAGGCGGACGGGCTTCACCTGCTCGATCTGGGGTCCGGACCGGGCACGGGCGCTCTGGCCCTCCTCGATTGGCTCCGTCAACGGCGTCCGGAGCAGACCCGGCGCCTCACCGTGGTCGCGGCCGATTCATCCGCCGAAGCCTTGAAATTGGCGAAATCCCTCTGGGACGGGTATTGCGGGGAAACGGGAACGACGGGCGCCCGCCTCAACCTGTGCGAGGCGAACCTCGAACGCGCGCCCGGCGGATCCTGGGGCGATCCGGTCAAGGCAGACGCGCCGTACGATCTGATCGTCCTGGCCAATTGC
Source organism: Nitrospira sp. UBA5699 (assembly GCA_002420105.1). Classification (GTDB taxonomy): domain Bacteria; phylum Nitrospirota; class Nitrospiria; order Nitrospirales; family Nitrospiraceae; genus Nitrospira_C. The sequence continues at coordinate 9,670 of DIHJ01000105.1, read as the reverse complement.
CTCAACGAGTTGTTCACTCAGGCGGCAGATCCGGTCGCATCCCGGGCCGGTCTGATTGCCGAGCTGCTGCCCCTTCTTGCGCCGCACGGCACCATGATGATCGTGGAACCGGCCTTGCGCGAAACCTCCAGAGACCTGCATCGCCTGCGCGACCGCCTGTTGCAGGAGCAACGCTGCACGATCTACAGCCCCTGCCTGCACGAGCGGAACTGCCCGGCCCTCGTCCATCCCGACGACTGGTGCCATGAGGAGCGGGCCTGGGAGGCTCCGCCCGGTATCAAGGCTATCGATCAGGAAGTCGGGTTCATCAAAGATGCGCTGAAGTTTTCCTATCTCCTGTTGCGCAAGGATGGGAAGACGATCGTGCCGCGCAGACCGCAGACCTTCCGGCTTGTCAGCGAGTTGCGGGAACTGAAAGGCGATACGAGGGCGTGGGTGTGCAATGAACTGGGCCGATCGGAGGTGGGTCGGCTGGACCGGACTCGGTCCGAGACCAATGCGGCCTGGGATGAGTGTCAGCGGGGTGCGATCGTGTGGATCGAGGGATTGCAGCGGAAGGAAGGGGCGATGCTGGGACGGATTCCGGCCGAAGGCACTGTTGAGATCGTCCGTCCCGTCTGAACCCTCCTGATCAAAGTATGCGGCCGCTTCCTCCAGCGCCTCCCGTCCACGATCCTTGAAGGAGAAGTGAGGCCGGTTGTAATCCGTAACGCAATGGGTTACAGTTCTTTGCGTGATCCGCGGGTTTAAGCATAAGGGGCTGCGCAAATTTTTTGAGACCGGGAGCAAATCGGGCATCCGAGCACAGCATGTGGACCGGCTTCGTCTCCTCCTGGCTCAACTGAACTCAGCGACGGCCCCGCGCGATATGGATTTGCCGGGGCTGGATCTCCATCCTCTCAAAGGGAAACGCAAGGGTGCCTGGGCTGTCTCGGTGAGCGGAAACTGGCGAGTCACGTTTCGGTTTGTCGGCAAGGAAGCCGATGCCGTGGACTATGAAGATTATCACTAGCGAGGCTGTCTGATGCGCATGCACAATCCCCCTCATCCAGGGGAGATCATTAAACGTCTGTGTCTGGACCCACTGGGTGTCAGTGTTACGGAGGCGGCTCAAGCATTGGGCGTCAGCCGTAAGACCTTGTCAGCTATTCTGAATGGCCGGGCGGGAATCAGTCCTGAAATGGCGGTGCGCTTGTCCATGGCGTTCGGCACTTCGGCTGAAAGCTGGCTCAATCATCAGACCCAGTATGATCTCTGGCATGCCGAGCAACGTCGCAAACAGCTTCGTGTTTCCAAGCTCGCGGTGTAACGTGAAAGCCCATGACCAAATCGTGAAGCAACTGATGCGACGTCCCGGCGTCCGCTCCGAAGTTCGGCGCATCGAGTTGACGGTTGACGCTTGGCGAGACTTCAGTCCGCTTCCGGTTCCGAGCTTCCGTGCTGATGACTCACCCGGTCCTCGTCGAACAGCTCCGCCATCTCCTCCGCGATCATGTCGCGGTCGTTGGGCACGGAGATGAGGGGGATTTCCTTGCGGGCCTTTGGCGCTTCTTCCGATGCGGGCTCCGGCTTTTTGGGCTTGTCGGTCATGCGCTCAGTATACACTACGCCGGTAGCAGGATGTTGAAAAAGTCCGCCAGCGTCGTTCTCGCACCGCTCAAGCCCTCAACGTAACAAGGAAAAGCCACCTTGCGGCAACGTAACTATCCGCTCGCATGCGAGCGAAGCGACCGACTCAAGCGAAGCTTGGCATGTACCTCTTTGCTCACTGCGGCCTTGCCCGTGGAATGGCGCGTATCGGCGCGTCGGGGATTGGGTGAGAAGGCGGCCATTTTGAACATCCTGCGGGGGTTATTCGAAGGCTTCCAGGGAGGACCGTTCCGGGAAGGTTCGCGTGCAGTTGCCGCAGGTCACGAAATAGATGGCCTCCCGGACGGACATGGTGATGCGAAAATCCAGGCTGACGCCCTTGTGGTTGCAGGCGGTGCAGGAAATTTCCTTTAACCGGTACGGCACGTCCGGCTGCGTCCGCAGATAGAATTCCATGTCGGTATAGACGGGAAAGCTGTAGCGGCATGTCTTGCAGACCCCCCGCCATTCGCCGTCCGCCTGCATGAATCGTCGGTCGATCCCGAAGCTCGATCCCTTGCAGATGGCGCATTGAACGGTGGCGAGTCGTTCTTCGACGGCTTCGGGGGTCATGGACGGCATGGCATGTCATACTCCAAAAGGTGATCGGTCACGCGGCAGTATAGCGACCGACAAAACGGAACTGCAACCGAGGCTCCGACCGCGGAAGAAGATCCCTTGACGGTTCGCGCGATGTCGGTATACTGGCGGCACCATGCATCTGATCACCGAGAAGCTCCTGGTCGGCACCATCGACGATGCCCGGGAGCCTCCCCCCACGGTCGGCACCCTGCTTCTGGTGGCGGAGGAGTTCACCGTCGAACCGGCAAGCTGGATCGAGTACCACAGAATTCCCATCACGGAATTTGCGGAGGCCGACCCCGTCACGCTCGCTCGTGCGGTGGAGTGGCTGGAGAAGCGCGTCCCCGAGGGGCGCGTGCTGGTCTGTTGCCGCGCCGGCATGGGGCGGTCCGTTTCGGTCGTCATGGCCTACCTCTGCTGCGTCGAAGGCCTGGCCTATGAGGATGTCTTGAAGCTGGTCATGATCCGGCGTCCCGGCGCCATGCCTCTGCCGAAACTCAAGGAAGCGATCGAGCAGATCCGTTCGTTCCGCCGCGCTGCCTAGGCCGGTCGATTCCTCCCCCACCTCTCCGACGGTCTCATTGCCTTTTCCCCCGGACTCGTGGCCTAATCATGCGTGAAGAGGAATCGCGCCCATGCCCGAACTGCCTGAAGCCGAAGTCGTTGCCCGCCAGCTGCGGACCTCCTTACTGGGCGCCAGTCTGACCGATATCTGGGTCGGGCGGCCCGACATCGTTCGGGAGGGCAGCCGGTCGCTGCCCTGGTATCCCGGGGCCGTGCTGCGGCAAGTCGAACGATTCGGGAAAAGCGTCGCGCTGGAGTTCGCGAAAGGAGAGGAAACCCGTTATGTCGTGGCCGAGCTCGGCATGACGGGTCTGCTGCTGTTTTCGGCCGCGCAGACCAGACATCCTCAGCATGTGCACGTGCGGATGACCTTCTCGGGGGGACGGGAGCCGGAACTGCGCTATTGGAACCCCCGCCGGTTCGGACGGCTGTCGCTGTTCGACCGGACCGGCCTCGACCGCTATGTCGTCCGGCGGTTCGGCTATGATCCTCTGACCGTATCCCGAGAGGAGTTTCACCGGCTGATCAAAGGCTGCCGCGGCAGGCTGAAACCCCTGCTCATGCATCAACAGGCGGTCGCCGGCATCGGGAACATCTATGCCAATGAGATCCTCTTCCGTGCGGGGTTGCATCCGAACGTCCGGGCCGACCGTCTTTCCCCGCCCGCGATCGAGCGGCTGTACCGGCTGACTCAGGAGGTGCTCAGGGAGGCGATCGCCTGCGGAGGGTCGAGCGTCCGGGATTTTTTCGCTCCGGACGGGACGGAAGGCCAGTATAAGCGTCGCCATCTGGTCTATGGGAAGGATGGCCAGCCCTGCCCGAACCGCTGCGGGCGGCGCATCAGCCGTTTGCAGAGCGAGCGCAGTTCCTTTTTCTGCCCGGTCTGCCAGAGCCGAAAACATCGGCGCTGAAGCCGCGCGATAGGCCTTGCGGACCCTGGAAGCAAAGCCATGTGATTCCGGCCACTTAGGCACTGTCGTACTCACGGCTCTTTCCTGCTAGGCCTTTTGATCGGTCGGGTTTAGTCCCTCTGGTGTATTGAGTCACCCCTGTGATTTCGCTACAATCCTGCTCCCTTATCGCCTGTTTCCACTACGTGTTGGAGGAGCGACGCCATGGCCAAGGTGCTTGAAGGTCCCGGGATGGGACTGATGAAGAAATGGGGGATTCACGTCCCCAATTATGTCGTGGTCACTTCCGCGGACGAACTTGCCAAGCTTGGGCAAGCCAATGATTGGATGAAGACGTCGAAGCTCGTGGCGAAGGCTCACGAAGCGCTCGGGTCGCGGTTCAAACTCGGCCTCGTCAAGGTCGGCCTGGATCTCAACGGCGCCGTTGCGGCCGCGAAGGAAATGATCGGCCGGCAGGTCGGCAGCATCACGGTCACGCAGGTGATCGTTTCCGAGATGGTTCCCCACAAGGAAGAATACTATTGCGCGGTGAAATCCACCCGCGAGGGCAGCGAGATCCTCGTCGCCAACTGCGGCGGGATCGAAGTGGAGTCGAACTGGGACCGTGTCAAGCGGCTCTGCCTCGAAGTCGGACAGACCCCCAGCCCCGAAGCGCTGGAGAAGCTGGCGAAAGACGCCGGCTTTACCGGCGCCCTGACCAAGAAGATGGGGGATTTCGCCGGCAGGATGTTCACCTGCTTCGACAACGAAGATGCGCAATACCTCGAAGTGAATCCGGTCGTGACGCGGGAGAGCGACGGCGAGCTCGTCGCCCTCGACGCGGTGACGTTGCTCGACGGCGACGCCAAGTTCCGCCATCCGGACTGGAACTTCACGTTCGCGGCCGAATTCGGGCGCGCCTACTCCAAAGACGAACTGGAAGTCATGGCGGTCGACAGCAAGATCAAGGGCTCGGTCAAGTTCATCGAAATTCCCGGCGGCGATACGGCGATGCTTCCCGCGGGCGGCGGCGCCAGCGTGTACTATTCGGACGCGGTCGTGGCGCGCGGCGGCAAGCTGGCCAACTACGCGGAATATTCCGGCGATCCCCCCGATTGGGCCGTCGAAGTCCTCACCGAAAAAGTCTGTTCGTTGCCCGGTATCAAGAACATCATCGTCGGCGGCGCCATCGCCAACTTCACCGACGTGAAGAAAACGTTCGGCGGTATCATCAACGGTTTCCGCAAGGCCAAGTCGGACGGCAAGCTCAAGGGCGTCAAGATCTGGGTGCGCCGCGGGGGACCGCGCGAGAAGGAAGGTCTCGACGCAATGCGCGCGCTGAAGGACGAAGGCTTCGACATCAACGTCTTCGACCGCAATACACCGCTGACCGACATCGTCGACAAGGCGCTACACAAGTAAAGAGCGATCAGCCATCGGCCGTCAGGTGTCAGCGCGACTGAACGCCGACGACCGGGAGCTTTACAGCTGGAGGAGTTCTCATGAGTATTCTGGCAAACAAAGACACCCGCGTGGTGATCCAGGGCGGGCAGGCGGGCGTCAACGCGGCGCGGCGTATGGCCGAGTTCTGCTACCTGATCAAGCGCCCCCTGAACGTCGAAGCCTTTGTCTATCCCCCCGACGCCGGGAAAACCAACGAAATTCCTTACGGCAGCGGCCTCATCGCCATTCCGGTCTACAAGACCGTCGCCGAAGCCACCAAGAACCATCCGACAATCAACACCAGCCTCGTGTACATCGGCGCGGACCGCGCGATGAAGGGCGGGATGGAAGCGCTGGACGATCCGCACATCAAGGTGGTCTCCATGATCACCGAAGGCGTCCCGGAGAAGGACGCGAAGCGGCTCGGGGCCCATGCGCGCAAGCTGGGCAAAGTGTTCAACGGTCCGTCGTCGATCGGGATCATTTCCGCCGGCGCCTGCCGCCTGGGTGTTATCGGCGGCGCGTTCGACAACCTCGTCCTCTCCAAGCTCTATCGCGAAGGGTCGTTCGGCGTCATCACCAAGTCCGGCGGTCTCTCCAACGAAATCATCTGGATCTGCTCGCAGTTCGCCGACGGCATCACGACGGCGATCGGCATCGGCGGCGACGCCTATCCCGGCACCGACTACGTCAGCTACCTCGAAATGTTCGAACACGATCCGCAGACGAAGGCCGTGGTCATTGTCGGCGAGATGGGCGGCGATCTCGAAGAGCGGGCGGCCGAATGGTACGGGGCCAAGAAGCGCCGGATCAAGCTGATCGGCGTCGTCTCGGGATTCTGCCAGGAGAGTTTGCCGAAGGGCATGAAGTTCGGGCATGCCGGCGCCAAGGAAGGCATGAAGGGCGAAGGGTCGGCCCGGTCCAAGTCCGATGCGCTGAAGAAAGCCGGCGCGATCGTGCCGCCGACGTTCGGCGCCCTGGGCCCCGCCATTAAGGACACGTATCAGGAATTGCTCAAGTCCGGCCAGGTGAAGGAGCCGGTCGAGCCGGCCGTGCTGCCGAAGCTGCCGAAGTCCGTCGAAGAGGCGATGAAGGCGGACGAAGTCATGGTGGCTCCGTTGATCCGCACCACGATCAGCGACGACCGCGGCGACGAGCCCTGCTACGACGGCTATCCGGCCTCCGAACTCATCAACAAAGGCTACGAAATTCCGCATGTCATCGGCCTCCTGTGGGACAAGCGGCTGATTTCGAAGCAGGAAGCGGAGATCATCAAACGCATCATGATGCTCTCCGCCGATCACGGGCCCTGCGTCAGCGGCGCCTATGCGACGATCCTCGCCGCCTGCGCCGGCATCGGCCTCTCGCAGTCGGTCGCGGCGGGCCTCATCATGATCGGCCCCCGTTTCGGCGGCGCCGTCACCGATGCCGGGCGGTTCTTCAAATACGCCGTCGACCAGAAGATGTCCGTCGATGAGTTCCTGGCTTACATGAAGAAGAACCACGGGCCGGTGCCGGGCATCGGCCATCGCGTGAAGAGTCTGCGCAATCCGGACAAGCGCGTGAAAGAACTCGTCGGCTACGTGAAGAGCCTGAACATCAAGACACCGTGCCTGGACTTCGCCCTGGAGGTTGAAAAGGTCACGGCGGCCAAGAAGGACAATCTGATTCTGAACGTGGACGGGACGATGGCGGCGGTGCTCGTCGACATCGGATTCCCGGTCGACAGCCTGAACGGGTTCTTCATCCTGTCGCGCACCATCGGTCTGATCGGCCACTGGGTCGACCAGAAACGCCAGGACAGCCGCTTGATCCGGCTGTTCGACTACCTGGTGAACTACGCGGCCCCCAAACGGCGCGAAGTGCCGCCGTTGAAATAATCGCGGGAGGCCCTGCGGCTGAATGAGTCGCGGGATGTGCCGCCATTGAATACGACGTCAACGATCAGTCGTCATGCGTCAATGGTTGAGGCGCCGACGATCATGCCATTTATCCGTTTGACGATTGACGGATGACGTTAGACGACCGAAGGAGATATGCCATGTCGATGGATCTAGCCAAGAATCTCTATGCGAAGATGCCGGACGTGTTTGCCAAGGCCAGAAAGAAATTCGGCCGCGGCCTGACCCTCGCCGAGAAGGTGCTCGTTTCGCACGCCGACAATTTCGACAACCAGACCTGGGAGCGCGGCAAGGCCATGCTGGCTCTTCGCCCGGATCGCGTGGCGATGCAGGACGCGACGGCCCAGATGGCCATGCTGCAGTTCATGCAGGCCAACAAGAAGAAAGCGGCCGTGCCGAGCACGATCCACTGCGACCACCTGATCCGCGCCGAAATGGGCTCCGAGAAGGACCTGCTCCGCGCGATGGACGAGAACAGGGAAGTCTACAATTTCCTCGCGTCCGCCGCGAAGAAGTACGGAATCGGGTTCTGGAAGCCGGGCGCCGGCATCATCCATCAGGTGGTCCTGGAGAACTACGCGTTCCCCGGCGGGTTGATCATCGGCACCGACTCCCATACGCCGAACGGCGGCGGCTTGGGCATGCTGGCGATCGGCGTCGGCGGCGCGGACGCGGGCGAAGTGATGGCCGGGCTGCCCTGGGAAGTGCTCCATCCGAAACTGATCGGCGTGCGGCTGACCGGCAAGCTGAGCGGTTGGGCCTCGCCGAAGGACGTGATCCTCTATCTCTGCGGCCTGCTCACCGTGAAGGGCGGGACGAACAAGATCGTCGAGTACTTCGGCCCCGGCGCCGAGACGATCAGCGCGACCGGCAAAGGCACGATCTGCAACATGGGCGCGGAGCTCGGGGCCACGACCTCGGTGTTCCCCTTCGATCAGAAGATGGTCGCCTACCTGAACATCACCGACCGGGCCGATCTCGCCAACCTCGCCATGTCCCGCAGGGACCTGCTTGTGGCGGACCCCGAAGTCTATCAGTCGCCGGAGAAGTACTACGATCAGATCGTCGAAGTCGATCTGTCCAAGCTCGAGCCGCACGTCGTCGGTCCCCACACGCCGGATCTCGCCCGTCCGATCTCCAAGTTGGCCGCGGAAGCGAAGGAGAAAGGCTATCCGGTCGAACTGAAGGCGGCGTTGATCGGCAGCTGCACGAATTCCTCCTATGAAGACATCAGCCGCTCCGCCCACATCGCGCAGCAGGGGTTGAAGGCGGGGTTGAAAGCGAAGGCCTCCTTCCTCATCTCGCCGGGTTCCGAGCGCATCTATCACACGATGAAGCGCGACGGATTCCTGGAGACCTTCGAGAAGCTGGGCGGCACGGTGCTGTCGAACTCCTGCGGCCCCTGCATCGGCCAGTGGAAGCGCGCCGACGGCGTGAAGGGCAAGGCGGATTCGATCGTCAGCTCCTTCAACCGGAATTTCCCCGGCCGCAACGACGGCATCAACGAAACCCTCTCCTTCCTGGCCAGTCCGGAAGTCGTGACCGCCTATGCGATCACCGGCGAGCTGGGCTTCGATCCGGTCAACCAGAAGCTCAAGGGCGCCGACGGGAAGGAATTCCAATTCGAGCCGCCGCAGGGCGAAGAACTGCCGGCCAAGGGGTTCGCCAAGGGCGAGGAGGGCTTCGTGGCGCCGGCCGAGAATGGCGACGCGCTCACCGTCGACATTCCGCCGACCAGCGAGCGGCTGCAGCTGCTGCAGCCCTTCCCGCGTTGGGACGGCAAGGATTTCGAGAAGCTGCCGCTCCTGATCAAGACCAAGGGCAAGACCACGACCGACCACATTTCGCCGGCCGGACCGTGGCTCAAGTTCCGCGGCCATCTGGATAAAATCAGCGACAACATGTTCCTGGGCGCCAACAATGCGTTTTCCTCCGAGCCGGGCAAGGGCACCGATGTCCTGACCGGCGAATCCGGACTGACGATCGCGCAGATCGCCCGCCGCTACAAGGCGAAGGGAATCGGATCGATCGTCGTCGGCGACGAGAACTACGGCGAGGGCAGCAGCCGCGAGCACGCGGCGATGTCGCCTCGGTTCCTCAACGTGCGCGTCGTCCTCACGAAGAGCTTCGCGCGCATTCACGAGACGAATCTGAAGAAGCAGGGGATCTTGGCGTTGACCTTCGCTGACCCGAAGGATTACGAGAAGATCGAGCAGCAGGACCGCATCAGTGTGACGGGGCTGAGCAATCTGGCTCCAGGCAAGCCGGTGCAGGTGACGATCCACAAGGCGGATGGCAGCGCGCTCACCATCCAGGCGAACCACAGCATGACGGAGCA
>DIHJ01000105.1:0-190 GCA_002420105.1 Nitrospira sp. UBA5699 | reverse complement strand
GACAAGATCATCTATACGAAGACCGACGAAGCGCCGATGCTGGCGACCTATTCGTTTCTGCCGATCATCAACGCCTTCTCCAAGGCGGCGGGCGTGAGCGTCGAATTGCGGGACATCTCGCTCGCGGGCCGCGTCATCGCCGTGTTCCCGGAATATCTGACCCCCGCGCAGAAGCAGCACGATGCCTTGG
>DIHJ01000074.1:17502-17692 GCA_002420105.1 Nitrospira sp. UBA5699 | reverse complement strand
GTGTTTCAGCAAGTGCCGGAGGGGTATATTGCCTTCGTTGAGGAGTTGCCGGGTGCTAACACCCAAGGTGAGACACTTGAGGAAGCCCGGACCAATCTTCAAGAAGCTGTCCAGTTGGTGCTAGAAGCGAACCGTGCGCTTGCCGACGAATCGCTTCGCAATAAGACCGTCATTCGTGAGCCGCTCGCAT
>DIHJ01000074.1:16918-17375 GCA_002420105.1 Nitrospira sp. UBA5699 | reverse complement strand
CATTTCATGAAACGGATCGATCTGATCCGTCACCTCGAACGCTACGGTGTTCAGCTTCTCCGTGAAGGTGGCAGTCACAGTGTCTACGTGAATCGTGCCGCCGGCAAAACCTCGACAGTTCCTCGACGATTCCTCGCCATCGAGAGATCAATGACTTTCTTGCTCACAAGATTTGCAAAGATCTAGAAGTTCCGAAGCTGTAACTTATCACCGCCGGGGGATTCCACTACGGGCTGGATAAGAACCGGACGGACTCTTTCTCTCTGACAAAACAACGGGCCGGGAGTTGTATCGTTCGGGAGCGGAAACCTGTGACATTCCGTCTTGCCCGCCAGGCCGTTCGGGGAACGCTTGCGCGCGGTCCGCAACCGCTCCTACCCGGTCGGCCGTCCCTGCCTCGCGAACCGTCGAAATGATCGGTAAGGAATGGTTGAAGCGCGTGCGGAGCCTGCCGGGG
>DIHJ01000074.1:4234-16801 GCA_002420105.1 Nitrospira sp. UBA5699 | reverse complement strand
CCGGCTTACAGGATCAGGAAGGCCGGGCGTCGGAGGGCAGAGGGCGACCAGGTCACATACTTGAAGATGATCGCCTGCACGCGTCTTCGCTCTTGCGGCGTGAGGGGCTGGAACCGGGCGCCGAACTCATTCGCACGCACGTGACAGACCGTCGTCCCGATCAAACGAATGGGCGGCATTCCGTCGGGCAGAGGAAGGATGAGGGTGATTTGACCGCCCCGTTCGGGGGGATACTGGCTGAAGACCCGGCATCCCGTTTTCGAGAGGTCCAGGAGCCGGCCTTCTCTCGTTGACCAATTGTCGAAGTGTTCTTCGGAGATGAAGCTGACCGGACATTCCACCGGCGCCCGGACGGCGCCGCGGCGGTCCAGATAGTCCTCCTGCACTCCCTCTGCTCCTTCTGCGTTGCTGTCGGCCCTCGGGCGTTCCGCTTCCCGCAGGGGCACGGTGGCTTCTATGAGGCGAATCGTGTCCATGACCGGACCTCTTGTCCACGTATCTCCAAGCCCGTCTTGCCTCAAGGCTATTCCCCGGGGACTTGGTCCGCCTTCCTCGGGAGAGGGGGAACCCTCTCCCGCTTAAGAGGGGGAGCCGATGCGAATTCTTGATTACTCATTGGACGAATTATGGCCTGATGCTATAGTTCGAGGTACGTAAATACCGAGAGGAGCCCGTATGAACTACGTTCGCATAGGGAAGAAAGCATTGAATCTCGACAGCGTCAGCTATTGCGAAGTGCAGGTGTGGCAGGATGAGATGAGCGTGAAGGTCTATTTCGCCGGATCCGCAAACAACACACCCCTCGTCTTCGGAGAGAATGACGCCAAGGAATTGTGGAAGTATTTGGAATACGTTGCCGAGAAACCTGTCGCCTGAATCATCAAAGGAGCCTTGCCGCCCCGTCGATCTGAGGCCTGCTCACCTTCATCGGCCATTCTGAGAATGTGTCTTCCGCCTTCCAGATACTACAACAACCGTGGCTCGCGAGTCCTTTGCCCCAGCGAAGACGGCCAGTCTCCCTTTCGGTAATCCCGATAATAGCCCAACACCTTCCGGACATAGAGACGCGTTTCTTTGTAGGGAGGAATCGTCCGATAGCGGTCGACCTTCCGCTCCCCCGCATTATAGGCGGCGAGGGCCAATCGTATGTTGCCGTGGAACCGGTCCAGGAGATAACGCAGATGCCTGGCCCCTCCTGCGACATTTTCTTCCGTATCGTAGAGATTCCGGACCCCGTGCCGCATGGCGGTCTCCGGGACCAGTTGCATCAACCCCACGGCACCCGCCCTGGAGACGACCAGAGGATTGAAGGAGGATTCCGCTTTCATGACCGCAAACAGTAATGCGGGGTGCAGGCGATGCCGGGTGGCCGCACGGGTCACCGCTCGCTCTAATTCAAAACCGTAAACCGCCTCTCGGCTCATTGCCCGGGCAGTATGCGCTCCGGCATCCATCTGCGGGTGAAGGTGCCGTGCCGTCTCCGGCGCCGTTACAAATGGACGGGCGGGAACCTCGGCCAGGATGGACGGTGCTGACGTGGCCATAAGTACAACGGCCGCGCACAAACAGGCTCGGCTGGGGATCAAACGGGAGAGGGGCAGATCTCCCGGGTGAACCATCTGCTTCTTCGCGAATGGTTGGGACTGTTCCACTTGCTTCATAATCGTGACCTCCTGCTCCCGATCGCTTTTCCCTTGGCCGGGAGTCTCCGCAGCGAAGTTCGCACATCAACCGAGGGTCCGTTCCCGCAGTTTTCGTGCCTCTAGCCTTGATCAATGATTATGAATCTTCTCGCACGATAACAATGACATACAGCACTCCCTGTCTCCCAACTTTTGTAGGGATGGTCTGGCGAGGGGTTTCCGTATATTGTTCGCTTGTGCCGCAATTTGCCGATCATGACGGGACCTTGAGGGGCAGAGGAGTTCTACACGGTGAAGCTTCGTTATTGTGAACGGATAGACACCGAATTGCCGGTCATCTTTGCCGGAGACTCCTATGTTGGAGAAGGCACCGTGCTCAATATGTCGGTTCCCGGCTGTGAGATTTATAGTAAGAAATCCGTGGAACCCGGTGCCTACCTTGAGATGAAAGTGCTGATCCCCGACAGCGGAGCATCACTGAGCGTCGGCCTGGCAAAAGTCCGCTGGCGTGAAGGGCATCGCTTCGGGGTGGAATTCATACGGATGCCCGGTACGGACCAGGTACGGCTTGGGCGATTGGTCAAAATGCACCTCCCGCTTCAATCTCCTGCTCGACGAAGCATCTTCCGGATGCTACACTCCTAGCATTCAGAGACTCCCTCGGAGGGTGCCGGCTCATGATGCGATATCGTACGCTCGCGTTCCTGTTCGCCTCCATCGCGCTTGCGGGCTGCGCCGACTCTTTTACGGTATTTCACAGCCGAACCGGGGACCCCATTCTCTTGGGTCGCCGGGCTTATTCGTACGAAGGCTGTCTTTCCACCATGCGCGAGGAAGCCGATCGACTCGGCGTAACCTTTCGCTACGTGCACGTCCGTGGCTCGCTGCCCGGACGATCCCTCCTCTGGCCCTTTGAGCCGGGATACGCCTGCGAAGCGGCGATCGGCCCTGAATTGCCTCCAAACGGAATTTATCCCGACGTGCCCCCCCGGTTGCCCCAGGGGTGACCCCTTCCCCCGTCATTTCCTACCCCGCGGTTCCCTCCGTTCCAAGAAAATCGTGTAGGGGTTCTCCTGGTGTCGTCCCTCAAAGAGAGCTGTTGACAACACAACCGCTGGCGCAGTATTACTCCAGCACAACAACCCCCTGTAGCTGATGGAACACCCGCTCTTGTATCTCTGGGTTCCTCTCATCCCGTCATCGACGTATCGAAAGGAGGCTGCGCGCGCAAAGTATGGCGCACGGGTTCGCCCTGCATGGGCAGGTATTCGGTACCGGTTTGAAGTCGGGTTCGCGCTCACCGTTCATCAACGCACTTTTATGAAGGAGTCATCATGGAAGATCTCGTGATCGAAGAAGAAGGAGCCTCGTCCGCCTTGAAAATCACGCTGGGGGATTTTCTGGTGTTCATCAATTGGATGAACCAAACCGAAAAGTCCCTGGAGCGCGGTGAAGCATTGCCGACGACTCCCGATCTCGATTCCGGCAAGGTGAAGGGCTGGATTCAACTCGTCCAGCGCCTGGAAGAGCGGTTCCGTCGGAGCGAAGAAAAGAAGCTGGCGCTCGAAGCCAATGTGATCGCCCAGGAGGCGCAATTGGGGCAGCTGCTCACACATCTGCACGCGAATATCGCGTCGCTCTATGAAAACCTCGGACAGTCACAGAAGGCCGAAGAGGTTCGTCGTCGCGCAGAAGCCCTGCACGCAAGCTAAAAGAACGGGTCGGGTTCGCCCGACCCCGCCGTTCGCACATAGACGGTAGGCCGGGTCTTGTCGCCTGGCTGTGCATTCTATTCCCATGGGAGGGAGAGCCCTTCCATCGGGCCCTGCAGCATCCTGCCTTTCTCGTCGTCCTCTTCGAGCAAATTCCCATATTTTGCTTCTCGCATATTAATCCTTGGTTATAATCGACCTACGTAGCAGTCCGTGAACGAGTGAGGTCCGTCGCTGGCCCTGCGCCTGGCGCGGGTTATCCTGCGCCGGAGGATTAAAAGAGATGATCCACGTCCTTCTCATCGAAGACAACGACGTCGATGCGCGACTGACGCAGGACCTGCTCGCGGAGTGGAGCGTCGAAGAATTCAAGATTACCCATGCCACCACGTTGGCGGAAGGGCTTTCCCACATCGACAGATGCCGCTTCGATGCGATTCTCTTGGACCTTTCTCTCCCCGATGCCTTCGGACTTCCAACCGTGCGGCAGGTCCATGCCACGAATCCCTCGATCCCTGTCGTGGTCTTAAGCGGCGTCAGTGATCAGACCCTGGCCCTCCAAGCGGTGCAGCAAGGCGCGCAGGATTACCTCGTGAAAGGTCAGGGGCATCCGGAACTTCTCGCCCGTTCCGTACGGTATGCCATTGAACGCAAGCGTTCGGAGGAACGCCTAACCTACCTGGCTCAATACGATCACCTCACCGGACTCGTCAACCGAAGCCTTTTCCGCGATCGCCTGTTGCAGGCCATGGCCAGAAGCAAGCGCCTCCAGCAGCCGCTGGGGCTCATGCTGTTGGACTTGGACCGGTTCAAATCCGTCAATGATACCCTGGGCCACGACGTCGGGGATGAGCTTCTGAAAGCGGTGTCCGAACGATTAAAGGCTTGCGTGCGAGAAGTGGATACCGTTGCGCGCATGGGCGGAGACGAATTTACGATCATCCTGGAAGGCGTGGCCTCCGAACAAAGCATCGTCGTGGTGGCCAAGCGCATTACGGAATCCGTCTCGGCCGTCTTCGAATTGAAGGGACACGCGATATCCGTCGGCATCAGTATCGGAATCACCGTCTATCCGCACGACGACCATAGCATCGACGACCTGCTTAAACATGCCGACTCCGCCATGTATCGCGCCAAGCAGCATGGGGGAAGCGGCTTCGCGTTCCATGAAGCCTCCGGCTATAATCACGCCACGATCTTCTCAGCCTCCTGAACCGCGCATCGACAGCACTTCGCAACACCCGACCGCACGAGCGCATGGCCGAATCGGCAGCGGCGCTATCGTCCGATTTCTGAGAGCGGGTCGTTGGTCACCGTAATTGCGCCGCGCGGATTGGGCATCATCGTATTGGAATCAGGGAGCTCCTCGCGCGTCGGAGACGGGCGGCTGTCCGGCGTCATGACGATTCCCCAATGGAGGTTGTCGCAGCAGAGATTGTCGACCAACATCGCCTCGGCATGGTGGAAGAGCAACATTCCGCTCAACAGGTTCTCTTGGCACCGGTTGCGGACCAGTTCGGGTTGACTTCCGGCGTCGCGCACGGCGATCCCGAAGTGGTGATTGCCCCGACAGAGATTCTCCGCCACTCGGGGCTTGGCTCCCGCAAAGACGAAGATTCCGGACTCGCGATTGTGGCAGACCTCGTTGTCATGAATGGTCGGGCGACATTGCGGTCCGTAAATCACCATGCCGGATAAAATCCCCTCCGTCGCACGGCACCGCGTGATCGTGCAGCAGGAATCCAGAATATTGACGGCCGAGTGTTGGTCGCTGCCGACGTATCGAAAGGTGATACCGGAGACCCGGCCGCTCGGGACCTGCTGCAGATACAGCGGGCCTCCTCGACGAGAAAAAATCTGGACGACATCACGCCCCGCCCCTACCAGCAGTACCGGGCGTCTGGCCAGAAATATCTTGTCCTCATAGATGCCGGCGCGGATAAAGACCTGATCCTGCTCTCCCGCGTCTTCAAGGGCGGCGCTCGGTCGCGGGTAGGCTGCCGGATCCCTCCCGTCAACCACCAATGTTCTTCCGCCCAGGGGGTTCGGGGGAGGCGCATCGAGAGCAGTGTTTTCTTCTGAACCGTTCATGCTGTACTCATCGCACGCTGCTTGCGATTCCCGGGAACCGTTGACTGGAAACAGCTTATAGGAACGGCTTTCGGACTTTTGTCAAGCGACGGTCGGACCATCGCATCGTACAAAACTGCTCTCACAGAGGAGCACCGTCCCGCAGAGGGCCCGGGGCGGTCTCGTCCCAAGCGCGCGATTTTACTCCGATTATGCCCATTCTTCCCGATTCGTCAGTGGCATGCCGATTGCGATATTTGAAATCCCGTTCGCTTGATTCTTGGCCGATGACGGAGGCATGCCCATGACGAGATCCTTCCGAGTCCTACTGGCAACCGTGGCGTTCCCGTGCTTTTTGAGCGCCGCTCCCGCGATCTCGGAGGCGGCACCGGCGAACATGCAGGATACCGCTCGCCATTTGTACGACCGTGTCATGGAGGAATTCAAACATCGGGACTACGAGGCAGCCCTGGCGGGATTTCGATTCTTTCTCGAGCTTCACGGTCAAACATCATTGGCCGCGAACGCGCAGTACTGGGTCGGCGAATGCCAGTACCGTATGGGCCGCTACAGGGACGCCTTGAAGTCTTTCTACAACGTCCTGTCGTATTACCCGCTCAGTCCCAAACTCGCCGCGGCGACGCTCAAGATCGGACAGACTCACACGAAGCTGAAGGATTATGAGAAGGCTCGGATGATGTACGAACGTGTGGTCGATGAATATCCCGAGAGCCCGGAGGCCGAGCTGGCGAGAAAAGCCATCGAGGCCGACGCGACGAGAGCCGATCCCTCACCTCAAAGTACCGAGGTTGAACCGGTCAGCCGCACCGAATCACCTGGTACCGGTTCTTTCAGGATGGAATGAGCTCCGATCACGACTCGGGTTCGCTCACCCCGAATAGTTCCTCAAGCTGCCCGACCGTGTAACGTGATTGCGCGTGCAGCGTTGTGGTTTTGATACCGGCAGCCTGCACCGCCCGCTGAATCTCACGTCGCTTCGCTTTCTCCTCCGGATTCGGCGCTTGTTCGTCCTCGATCTGTACAACCTGCTCGATCATTCGAGTCCCCGGATGCACCAGGACAATATCCGCCCGTTTGAGCGCCAAGTGCCGTAGCACCTGCTTCCGGGATTCACCTTCCGGCTCCACGGCGAGGATGCTCAACAAGGGGACCTTCGCAAACACAAGATACCGGTCCTGCACCGCCATGCGAATCAGGTTGTAGAGCAGCAGTTCCGTATCCGACAGAAAGGCCTTTGGCGTGAGGGTAACCCCCGACGGAAGACTGAATGGTCCGGCCTGGCCCCCTTTACCGGTGCCGGCGAACACGATTCGCCAGAGCAGCAACGCGAGCAGCACGCCCACCAGCCCGATGAACCATGAATCAATCGAGCCTTCCGTCATGACCGGAAATGCTCCAGCCAACGACGCCCCCCGGGGACTATCGTGCCCAACAGGACGGGATGCTTCGCCCCGGTGACCGCCGGAATATTCCCCCCTTGTCCCGTGGCGGTCTGGTAGGCCAGCACCGCAAAGGCCACGGCTTCAAAGGCTTTGCTATCCCAGCCCAAGGCCTCGAAGGTCGTGACGGGAACAGGCGAAAACACCGCGGCTAAGTGCGCCATAATAGCCCGATTGCGGACACCCCCTCCGCCGACGACGACTTCGTCCACCTCCCCTTTGATCCAGCGACGTGCGGTGCCGACCGCTTTTGCCGTCCACATGCTGCAGGTGGCCAGGAGATCCTCCGTCGAGAGTCCCTGCTGTTGCTGAATCGTGAGCAGTTCGTCGACGACGGAAGGGCCGAACTCCTCCCGCCCGGTCGACTTCGGCGGTCGCCGCGAAAGAAAAGGGTGCGCCAGAAGCTTCGCCAGCAATCGTGCATCGACCTCTCCCTTGCCGGCAAGCTTGCCGTCTCGATCCATCAAGAGACGACCATGAGTCAAGCGGCTGATGAGCGCATCGAGCACCATGTTGGCCGGCCCGGTATCGAACGCGACAACCGAATCGGGATTGCCGCCTCGAGGGACATAGGTGATGTTGCTGATCCCTCCGAGGTTCACGATCAATCTGGCCCGTCGCGGATGTTTAAGCAGCAAGACATGAGCAGCCGGCGTGAGCGGCGCCCCTTGCCCGCCTGCCGCGATATCGCGCGGACGAAAGTTCGCAATGGTCGTAATCCCGGTCCTCTCGGCGATGACGGCCGGCTCGGCAATCTGAAGCGTGGAGCGGATGGCTCCGACTCCGGCCGCCTGAACCCCATGGGGAAGATGATGAACGGTTTGCCCATGCGAGCCGATCAGCGCGACATCGGCCGGCCGAAGTTTTGCCAGACGGATGACCTGCATCGCCGCATTGGCAAACCATTCGCCCAGCAAGGCGTTCAGATGGCAGATGTCCGCCACCGTACCGGAGACCGACGCGGTCAGAATGCGCTGTTGCAGCGAGCGGGGATACGCAAGAGTCTGGGCCGCGAGCGCACGAGCCGTGAGCGACTGCTTGCGACCGGAGATCTCCACAAGTGCGGCATCGACGCCATCACCGGACGTTCCGGACATCAGCCCCACGACTTTCATGCTGCCCCCTCCTGTGATGGTCTGCAACGGCCCGTGCGATCGCTACGCTAATGCAACTCCGTCGATCGGTCAAGCGGCGGAGCAGTCGTCAACAGAACGGCGAACAGGGTGAGGCCCCGCGCGTTGACATCACGACCACCCGATGCTACGGTCCTGGGCCATGTGTTTCGGCCTGTTCCCGTCTCTGCGCCATGCGTTCCTCGTGATGAGTCTGTGCCTCATGGTCCCTTCCGGCCTTAGCTGGGCGGCCTCGGCCCGGGAACCGCTGAACATCGTCGTGACGATCCCCGTCCTGAAGGATCTCGCCGAGCAAGTCGGCGGGGATCATGTCCGCGTGACCTCGCTTCTGAGCGGATACGAGAACGAGCACACCTATTCGCCGAAACCCAGCGACTTGATCGCGGTCAGGAGGGCCAGATTGCTGTTCGAAGTCGGCATCGGGTTGGAAGTGTGGGTGTCCAACCTGGTGAAGAACGCCGGCAGCCCTTCCCTGAGCGTGATCACGACCTCCAAGGGAATCGGCCTCGTCCGCGACGGCCACGCGCATAACGGCGATCATCCGGAGGGAGAAGACAACGAACAGGGGAACCCGCATGTCTGGCTGGATCCCGAAAACGCCGTCACCATGATGCGCCACATCACCGAAGCGCTCACCCAGGCCGACCCCGATCACGCCCAGGTCTACCGTCAGAATCAGGCTGCCTACCTGAAACGCCTGGATCAATTGCGGACCGAGTTGGTCGGGCGAGTGCGCGGCTTATCCGACCGACGCTTTATCGCTCACCATCCCGCCTGGCCCTACTTTGCCAGGAGATTCGGGTTTCAGATTGCCGGCACCATCCAGTCCCAGTCCGGAAGCGAGCCGTCGGCGCTTCAGATCCAGAACCTGATCGCCACGATCAAGAAACAAAAGATCAAAGTGGTGGTGTCCGAGATCCAACTGAGTCAGAAGCTGCCGGACCTCTTGGCGAAGGAAACGGGGACCCGGGTCGTCGTCCTCACCACCCTCCCGGGCGGGCTCCCCCGGACCGAGACCTACCTCGACATGCTTCGCTATAATGTGCTCCAATTGGCCAACGCTCTTGAGCCGGCATAGCGCCTGCGCTCAAGGAATCCCCGGAAGGCCGGAAGGAGCGACGTTCCCGTGTCAGAACCCCACGAACCGATCATTCGTTTCGATCACGCGTCCTTCGGCTTTCCAGGCGTCCTGGCGCTCCAGGACATTTCCCTTTCGATCAATGCCGGCGAATTCGTGGGGGTGATCGGGCCCAATGGGTCGGGCAAGACGACCCTGTGCAAAGCCGTCTTGGGCCTCATGGCCCCGGTGCAAGGGCATCTCCATATCTTTGATTGCGCCTGCGATGAACTCCGCTGTCATCATCGCGCCAAGATCGGCTATCTGCCGCAAAAAGGAGTGGTCGATCGGAACTTTCCCGTGACGGTACTGGAAACGGTCATGATGGGCCGTTACGGGGCCCTGGGTCTCTTCAAGCGGGCGAGCGGTCGGGACCGGGAAATCGCACGGGAAGCGCTGGCTCACGTCGGGATGGAGGCCCACCGAAGCACCGCGCTGGGTCACCTGTCGGGCGGTCAGCAACAGCGGGTATTCATTGCCCGGGCCCTGGCCCAGCAGCCGAAAGTGCTGCTCCTCGACGAACCGACCACCGGGCTCGACATCACGACCCAGCACAATGTCATCGAATTAGTCGAGCATCTGCACGAGGAACTCGGTCTGACCGTGCTGCTGATTACGCACGACATCAACATGATCCGGTCGCGCGTCGATCGCCTGGTTCTGCTCAAGACCCGTCTCTTTGCCGCCGGACCGCCCGAAGATGTTCTGAAGCCGGAGATTCTCCGTGAGGTGTACGGAAAGGATCTCGTCATTACGGAGAAGGATCTCGTCATCGTCGAGGATTACCACCACCATCATTGACCAACATGGAATTGATCGAACTCTTCTCGTATGACTTCATGCAACGCTCCCTGCTCGCGGCAGCCCTGGTGGGAGGGCTCTGCTCCGTCATCGGCGTGTTTGTCGTGTTGCGGGGCCTAGCGTTTGTGGGGGCCGGCACCGCGCACGCGGCCTTTGCGGGAGTGACGTTGGGCTATTTGATGGGGTGGCCGCCTCTGCTCCTCGCCATTCTCTTCGGGCTCGCCACGGTCTGGATCACGGGCTGGGTCGAAGAGCGAGGCAATATGAAGCTCGACGTCTCGATCGGTATCCTCTACACCACCACCATGGCCCTCGCCATTCTGTTTATCGGACTGATGAAAACTTACAATGCCGAAGTCTACGGGTATCTGTTCGGAAACGTCCTGTCGGTCACGACCGAAGAACTGCGTATGATCGGCGGGCTCAGCATCCTGGTGCTCGGAACGATCATGCTCTTTTCCAAGGAACTGTATTTCATCGCCTTCGATCAAGAGATGGCCGAGGCTTCCGGGGTGCCGGCCAGGCGCATCTTTTTCCTCCTGCTGACCCTTGTCGCCCTGACCGTCGTCGTCTCGCTGAAGACCGTCGGTGCGATTCTGGTGTTTGCCATGGTATTGATCCCGGCATCGACCGCCTACCAGCTGACCCACAGTCTGTCGACGCTGACTTGGTACTCGATCATCATCGGTGTCATCTGTTCTTCCGGCGGCGTGCTTCTCTCCGCTGTCTGGGATATTCCATCCGGTCCCGCCATCGTTCTTCTGTCGACCCTGATATTCTTCCTGTCGGTTCTCCTGTCTCCAAAGCGACTACGTCAGGCTCTTCCCGCAAATTGACCGGTTTGTCCGGACTCGCAGGTTTGCGGTTCCGGCTTTGCTCCGGGATCACCCTGCGGGAAAGCTGATTCGTCCCGCCCGACGGTGATTCGCATGACTTTCGCGCGCACTCGTGGTACATGTGGCCTTCACCGGGACGTCGGGACCCCCGGACGAACCGCGGGTTAAATGGAAGGAGATACCAAATGGACACGTTGATCCGGCGTGGCATGGCGGCCGGCCTCCTGTGCTTCGTTGTCGGCTATGGCTTCCACTTCGTTCCTGCTGCTCATGCCGAACCATGGAAAACCGAGCAGGGGGGCATCGAGCCGGGGAAGTTTGTGCTTGGCATGCGGGCGGGATTTGCTCCGTTGACGCAATCGCTGACGGGGCACAGTTCGACGGACGTCGGTTCTCTCGTCAATTTTCAGGCCATGTATAGCCTCAATAAATGGTTCTTGGTCGGTCTGATGCTGGAGTGGGAACGGCATGCGATCGACCAGGTCCGCCCGGATCTCGACCTGGGTCATCAGGACACGGTTTCGGTTCTGCCGACCATTGAACTCAGGCCGGTCAAATACGGGCCGATCGTGCCGTACGTGAATATGGGATTCGGGGTGAACGTCAATAGCTTCGGAGAAAGCGACAGCATCAGAGGCAATCGGATTTCGCCCAGCAACACGTTCGCCTGGCGTCTCGGCTGGGGCGCCGATTACATGCTCTCTCAGCAATTGGCGCTCAATACGGAAATGGCCTACAAGCGGAATGACGGTCATGCCACGATCAACGGAGCCGCGCGAAGCGATTGGAATGCGTCGTCCTTCGGTTTCTTGTTCGGAGTGAAGAGGTTTTTCTGAGTCGGGGCACAGTGCGACTCCTCTCGGCTCAAATGGGAAATTCCAAGCGATTCTTCGACGATCCCGACCATCGGTGTGCGCGTTCTGCTGTAGGCAGCAGCCTACGGTGCGTGTTGGCAACGAGTCACCTCATACCGGTCAAAGTTGAACGGGGTTCAGCGAATTTTGCCGACCAATCCTTTGAATAGCCTCCAATCCATTGCCTCCCTCAGCATCTTGTAGGGATTTCCAGTCATTTCCAGACGGTATCATTCTTGCCATATGTGAAACCCTGAAGGCGTTTCTGTGGACTTTTTTCATCAGAGGAGGGTGCGTATGCGTTCTGCGTGGCGTCGTGCGGTAGGCATTCGGGTTCTGGTTCTTATCGGCATGATCGTGCTTGGAGGGGCCTTCGGCCAGGCACAGGCTGATGAATTGAAGATGGAGAACGGAGGGATCGAACCGGGCAAATTGGTGCTCGGCATGCGGGCGGGGTTCGCTCCCGTGACGCAATCCGTCACCGCAAACAGTTCGACGGACGTGGGTTCGCTGGTCAATTTCCAGGCCATGTACAGCATCAATCGATGGTTGCTGCTCGGGATGATGCTCGAATGGGAGCGTCATGCCATGGACCAGAGCCGTCCGGAGGTAGACCTGGGTCACCAGGATACGGTTTCCGTCCTTCCCACGGTGGAAGTGCGTCCGGTACGATTCGGGTCGTTGACTCCCTATGTGAACATGAGTTTCGGCGTGAACGTGAACAGCTTCGGTGAAAGCGACAGCATCAGAGGCAATCGGATTTCGCCCAGCAACACGTTCGCCTGGCGTCTCGGCTGGGGCGCGGACTACATGATCACCAAGCAATTGGCGCTGAACACCGAAATGGCGTACAAACGGAACGACGGACATGTCACGGTGAACGGAGTCCGCGATAACGATTGGAACGCGTCGTCGTTCGGTTTCCTCGTCGGGGTCAAGAT
>DIHJ01000074.1:0-3986 GCA_002420105.1 Nitrospira sp. UBA5699 | reverse complement strand
CCTGGTGCACAGCCAGAACAGTTCGACTCTCTTCAGCCGCGGATGATTGAGGATCCGCTGGACGATGTCGGTCCCGATGCCTTGTTTTTGATAGGCCTTGTCGACAATGACGTCCCAGATCGTCGCGCGATATACGAAATCCGTGAGGACACGGCCGAATCCCACCAACTGATCTCCGTCCCAGGCGCAGAGCGCCACATCGGTATGGCGGAGCATCTCTTTCGCGTCCTCGAGCGTCCGATCCTTGGCCCAGGGGGCCTGATGGAAGAGGCGGAGCAGTTGAGAAGCTTCGAGATCTTTCTTTTCGGAGAACGTAATTGCAGGCTTGAGGGTGGGAGGCATCTTGTACTAGAGTGTACCCCGTAGTAAGTCAACGCAGCCAACGACGTCAAAACAGCCGGCTGATGATCCGCGCTACGCAAGCAGGGACCAGGGCCGCTTCAGCGTTCCGCGCGGCACAGTGTACGAGGAAATGCATGGCAACGCAAGTCCGTAGCTGCCCCAAGTGTTTTCAGCTCATGTGGCTCAAGCAAAACGAATATGAACCGGTCGATGAACAGACGCTGCGAGCGAAGTGCCCCCATTGCGGTTCGACCGTTCGTTTCAGGCTGACAAGCGAAGGAGCCAACGCCACCGGCCCCAAGATGGGACACTAGCATCAATGTGAAAGACGAATGAGGAATGTGGAATGTAAATAGTCCTTCCTGCTCCGCCATTCCACATTCGCCATTTAGGCATTGACTGTTTAGATTCCCCGTCCCGCGCCGTCCAGTTCCGGCTTATTGCCAGGAAGAATCTTGGTCAGGGCGGCGCGGTATTCGCCGATCCGCTTCTCATCCTGCCGGCCGACTTCAATTTCCTTGTCCCGCAGCATCCGCTCAAGATGATCGAGCACAGCCAGCAGCGGCTGCACGGAACTCAGGAGCTTGCCGACTTCAAACGCCTCCAGCGATTCGATCAACGGTTCGTTCAGTCCCTTATAGGCCGTTCCCGCGCTCTGACCGCGAAACCGGGAGACGATCTCCTCATATTCCTCGACGGCTTCCGGCTTTGGCTTTATACCGGTCGGCACCGCCGTCAGATGGACGATGGCCGGCAATTTTGCCGCATAGGCCTTCAGCTGGGAGATCAAACCACCGAGGGTGTCGAGCACGTCGCCGGTTTCCATAGGATGGTCGTAATCGAGCAGCCGGATCGTTGTCAAGCCGATCGATGGATCGGCGGCGCGGTGAATCGCTCGAGAACCCGCATCACCTCTTCCATGTCGGGCGGGAAGGGCTTCGTATATTCTTGCGGCACCCCGGTCGCCGGATGCTGGAACCCCAGCGTTCTGGCGTGGAGCATCACCCTCGGCACCTCAATGCCGTCCAGCGCGCAGACCTTCCTGCCGCCATAGGTCGGGTCGCCCAGGATGGGATGCCCGAGCGACGTCAAATGCACTCTAAGTTGATGCGTCCGGCCGGTCCGTGGATACAACAACACGTGGGCGGCGGCCTTGCCGAATCGCCGCTCCACCTTGTATTCGGTTACCGATTCTTTCGGCCTGGATGTCCGGGCGGAGAACTTCTTTCGTTCCTTCGCGTCGCGGCCGATGGCCAATTCGATGAGACCGTGACCTTTCTTCGGGACGCCGAAGATCAATGCCTCGTAGACGCGCGTAATCGTATGGTGCTTGAACTGAGCGGCCAGATGGCGGTGAGCCTGATCCGTTTTGGCAATGACCATCACGCCGGACGTTTCCTTGTCGAGACGGTGGACGAGTCCGGGGCGCTCCTTGCCTCCGATGGTCGAAACCGTTCCTCCCGAGGTGTGAAAGTGGTGGAGCAGGGCGTTCACCAAGGTGCCGGTCCAGTTCCCGGGGGCCGGGTGCACGACGATCCCGGCCGGTTTGTTGAGGACCAACAGGTGCTCGTCTTCAAACAGCACTTCCAGGGGAATCGCCTCGCCCTTGAGCTCGAGGGGCTCCGGCTTGGGAACATCCATGGTGATCTTGTCGCCGGGTCTGATTTTCTGGCTGGGCTTCACGATCTGACCGTTGATCCGGATACGGCCGAGTTCGATCAAACGCTGGAGCGCGGATCGCGAGATATCCCGCTCCCTGTTGACGAGGAATACGTCGAGCCGTTTCGGTTGTTCCCCGGCTGTCACGAGAAATTCCGTAATCATGTCCGCCCACGCTACTAAACAGCTTCGCTCAAAATCAATGAATCTCTGCAGGGAGGGTTTGCCTCCGGTATCAAAGGGGGCTATGCTGGACCACGGAGGCTGGTCCCAACTGTGCAAGGAGGTGCCACCATGAGAGGCAGGTTGCTCATCACTGCAGCGTTGGTTTGTTTCAGCCCTCTCCTCGCCGGCCTTTCGCGAACCTCGGACCAGCCGGGCATCCCGCCCGAAACCGTGACGGACTATATCCATGCCGTCATCGAGGCGGACCGGACCTTCTACACCGTCCATGTGGTGGAACGTCAGCAGTCCGGCGGGGGAGCCGTTGCCGCGGAAGGCTGGCGCGCGGACAAGAAGATCCTCCCGCTGCCTGCGCAGTTCCTGATGGAATCCAGCGATCTGGCCTCGAAAACCGGCACGAAAGTCCGTTACCGGTTGATCAGCCTTTGGCCGATCAATCCGCACAACGCTCCGTATGGTGAATCAGAGCGGCACGCCCTGGAAGCCGTTCGGCAACATCCCGAGCGATCCGCCACCGGCACCGTCAAAGTAGGCGATCAGCTCTACTTCCAGGCAATCTACGCGGACCGGGCGGTCAGTCACAGCTGCATTGCCTGCCACAATGCGCACCCGAGAAGCCCGAAGAAGGATTTTCAGATGAACGACGTGATGGGCGGCCTGGTGATTGAGATTCCGCTGGACAAATAGAACCGTCCGGGGAACCAAAGAGCGTGAACGAGACCGGCTTCCCGCCGAATTCTGCGGAGAGGTACCGATGAAAGAAGAGGCTCAGGCGTGACCGGTCTTGCGGGTCCGTTCGGCGATCTTTCTGCGGAGACGGGCCTTTTCCAGGCTGATCTCGGCTTCTTTGACCTCGGACGGCAGGCCGCCGGCTTTCAAACGTTCCTCGGCCTTTTCAACCGCAGCCTGGGCGCGATTGACATCGATGTCCTCGGCCTTCTCGGCAATCTCGGCCATGATCGTCACTTTGGTCGGCGTGACCTCGGCATAGCCCCAGAGAACGGCCATATGGTTCGTCTGATCGCCCGCGCGATAGCGAAGTTCGCCGATACGAAGGGTGGACAGGAAATGACAATGGCCGGGGAGGACACCGAACTCACCTTCTGAACCCGGCGCGATAACTTCGTCCACCTGCTGACTCAGCAGCTGCTTTTCCGGCGTCACCACTTCCAATAGGATCTTCCCAGCCATATGTACCAAGAGCGTCACTCGTCATTCGTCAACGGCCCATCGTTTGAACAGGTGTGCTGTCCTACGACTGTTCGTTGACGATCGCCGGGTGACGTCACGCCTCCTTAGACCTTGACGCCCATTTTTTCGGCTTTCGCCACTGCTTCTTCGATCGGGCCCACCATGTAGAAGGCCTGTTCCGGGAGATGGTCGTATTTACCCTCGAGAATTTCCTTGAAGCTGCGGACCGTGTCCTTGAGCTTCACGTACTTCCCCGGCGCGCCGGTGAAGGCTTCGGCGACGTGGAAGGGCTGCGAGAGGAAGCGCTGAATCTTCCGCGCGCGGGCCACCACCATCTTGTCGTCCTCCGACAATTCATCCATCCCGAGAATCGCAATGATGTCCTGCAGGTCCTTATAGCGCTGCAAGACCGATTGGACGCCGCGCGCCACCTTGTAATGCTCCTCCCCGATGATCTGCGGATCCAGGATGCGGGAGGTGGAGTCGAGCGGATCGACCGCGGGATAAATCCCCAACTCGGCCAATTGCCGGGACAGCACGGTGGTGGCGTCCAAGTGCGCGAACGCCGTGGCCGGAGCCGGGTCGGTCAGGTCGTCGGCGGGCACGTAGAT
>DIHJ01000047.1:14199-16973 GCA_002420105.1 Nitrospira sp. UBA5699 | reverse complement strand
GTCGGACGGGGGCTGCTGACCTTGAAGGATCTGGAAACGATTCATGCGAGGCTGCAGGGGTTATTGGAGCAGGAGGGCGCAGTGATCGACGCGATCTATTTCTGTCCGCATCATCCGGATGACGGATGTCTCTGCCGCAAGCCGGGGCGTGCGATGGTGGATCGTGCCGTCTCCGAGTTGCAGATCGATCTCCGGCGATCCTACCTGGTCGGGGATCACCTGCGCGACATGCAACTCGCCAGAGTCGTGGGGGCGAAACCGATTCTGGTGACGGCGGGCGCCGTCGATGCGCAGGCGCTGGAAATCCTGCGAGCCGGGCAGGCGACGCCCGACAAGGTTGCGGCTTCCATGGCCGAGGCTGTCGAGTGGATTTTTGCGGACGTCGCGAAGAGCGGGCAGCGCTCGGCGATAATCGATGAGAGGCAAGGGGCGAGCGGTAAGGGGAATACGTGACGAGCAAGACATGCGTTATGCACAAACGTCCTGTGCCCCGCCCGTCTCGCTTCTCTCGCTTTTCCCGCTCATCTCGCGTGATGCGTCATGGCTGACTATCGTCGCATCTTATTGATCAAGCCGAGTTCCCTCGGGGATATCGTCCATGCCATGCCGGCTCTGGCCGCGCTGCGGCGCGCCTATCCGTCCGCCGGGGTGACCTGGCTGGTGAAGCGTCAATGGAGCGGCCTCGTCGAGCGGATCGCCGGCGTCGATCGGATCCTGGCGGTTGATCCCGGTCTGACGGGCTGGCTGTCCCGCGTTCCGGCCCTGCGGGCGGAGCGGTTCGATGTCGCCGTCGACTTGCAGGGCCTGCTGCGGAGCGCCCTCATGGGATGGATGAGCGGCGCGCCCCGGCGCGTCGGCTTCGCCAACGCGCGCGAAGGCGGTTCCTGGTGGTATAACCAACTGGTGCCGGTTCCGACGGCGGACATGCACGCGGTCGACCGCTGTCTGCTGGTGGCGAAGGCGATGGGAGCCGAGGCGCCCGGTCCGGCGGAGTTCCGTTTCCGTATCCCCCAGACCGATCACGACCGGATCGATCAGCTGCTGCGCGGGGCGGGTGTTTCCCCGGGGAGCCGCTGGACGGCGATGAACGTGTCGGCCCGTTGGCCGACGAAGCGTTGGCCTGCTGCCTCCTTTGCCGCTCTGGCCGACCGGTTGTCGGCAGAGGGAGTCGGTCCCGTGCTCTTCATGGGGGGGCCTGACGAGCGGGAGGATGTGGCCGCCGTGCGGGGCATGATGAAGGCCGCCTCGATCGACCTCTCCGGCGTCCTGCCGGTCGGGTTGCTGCCGGCGTTCCTGAACCGGGCCGCCCTGCTGATCACGAACGATTCGGGCCCCATGCACATCGCGGCGGCGGTCGGTACGCGGGTGGTGGCCCTGTTCGGGCCGACCAGTCCCGTTCGCACCGGCCCGTACGGCTCCGGGCATACGGTTCTGACGCACCGGATCTCATGCAGCCCCTGCTTCAGCCGGTCCTGCCGGA
Organism: Nitrospira sp. UBA5699; assembly: GCA_002420105.1. GTDB lineage: Bacteria > Nitrospirota > Nitrospiria > Nitrospirales > Nitrospiraceae > Nitrospira_C. The sequence continues at coordinate 15,493 of DIHJ01000047.1, read as the reverse complement.
ACAGCGAGCAACTGGCCTGTTTGAGCAACATCACGCCGGATCAGGTATGCTCTGCCGTCGCGCATCGCGAACCGTGTCAGTTGTCGAGTCCGTTATGAACATCTTCATCTCTGAATCGAGTACGGCGGTCGGGGGGCAGGAATTGGCGGTGCTCCTCCACGCCGAAGGTTTGGTCAAACGGGGACATGACCTGCGCCTGATCCTGGAGCCGGAAAGCCCGATTGCCGGAATGGCCGAAGCAAAGCGGCTTCCCGTCACTCTGATGTCGATGCGCCGGTCCCGGTACCCGAAGGCGATTCTCGAACTGCGGGGACTGTTGCGCCGCCACCGGCCTGCCATTCTGCAGGTCAACAGCTCCCGCGACAGCTGGATCGGTTCCATCGCGGCCCGGCTGGTGCGGCCCAGACCGGGCATCATCCGGATCCGCCACATCTCCACCCCGCTGAATCGCAATTTCACGACGCAGGTGTTGTATCACCGCCTGCTCGACATGGTGGTCGTCACGGGAGGGGAGCGCACCAGACGGGGACTCATCGAGCGGGACGGGCTGGCGGCCGAGCGCGTGGCGGCCTTTCCGATCGGGCTCGACGTCGAGTATTTCCGGCCGGCTCCGGCCGAGCGCGATCTCCGCCTCGAGTTGGGACTGCCGAAGGGGCAGCTGCTGGTCGGGCTGATTTCCTACCTGCGCACCTACAAGGGGCACGAGTATTTCATCGAGGCAGCCGGGCGTATTGCGGGGAAACGCGAGGATGTGACCTTCGTCATCGTCGGCGAGGGGCCGGAAGAGGGGACGATCCGACGGCTCATCGAGCGTTCCGGGTTGACCGCCCGGATCCGGATGCTGGGATTCCGTCCGGACCTGCTGAACGTGTTCCGCTCGCTGGACGTGTTCGTCATCCCGTCGGTGGAGGGCGACACGATCCCGCAAGTGCTGATGCAGGCACTGGCGATGGGCATCCCGGTCGTGTCGACGACGGTCGGCTCGATTCCCGACGTCGTCATCGAGGGGGAAACGGGATACGTGGTGCCCCCGCGCGACGGAATCGCGCTGGCCGATCGTATCCTCCCGTTGCTGGACGATGCCGGGCTCCGCGCCCGTCTGGGCGCCAACGGCCGGGCGTTGGTGGAGCGCTCCTACTCGATCGACAAGATGCTGGATCGCATGGAGGAGGTCTATCAGCGTCTCGCTCGGATGCGGCAGACGTGACATGAGCAAACTGTCCCTGTACGTCATCGCCTACAACGATGAGCCGAACATGCGGGCCTGTCTGGAATCGGTGGCCGGTTGGGCGGA
>DIHJ01000047.1:2418-14094 GCA_002420105.1 Nitrospira sp. UBA5699 | reverse complement strand
GCGAATTTACGGACAAGGTGTACCAGGTCGAGTTCAACGGCTTCGGCCGGCTCCGCAACGAAGCCGTCGCGCTGACGACGCACGACTGGGTCTTCAGCCTGGACAGCGACGAGCGGATGACGCCGGAATTGCGGGAAGAGATCCGGCAGTTGTTCGCACGGGGGCCGGCGGCCGACGCCTACTTCGTGCCCCGCAAGAACTTTTTTCTCGGGCGGTGGATCAGGCATTGCGGCTGGTACCCCGATTACCGGCAGCCGCAGCTTTTTCGGAAGAGCCGGTTCCGCTACCGTCAGGAACTGGTCCATGAGAGCTTCGACTGCGACGGTCCGGTGGGCTACCTGACGCAGCCGGCGCTGCAGTATCCCTTCCGTGACATCGATCATTACATCGCGAAGCAGGATCGCTATTCCGACCTGATGGCCCGCCGGATGGCCGACCAGGGGCGCCGGTTTTCGCCCCGGCAGCTCGTGACGCATCCGCTCGGCGCCTTCTTCAAGATGTACCTGGTACGGGCGGGCCTGCTGGACGGCATGCCGGGCTTGATTCTCTCCGGCCTCTATGCCTATTACACCTTCATGAAGTACGCGAAGTTCTGGGAGCTGACGAAGAAAGGTTGAGGCTGAGGCTTAGGATGGGAGTGAAAGATCGACCTCCGAAAAATCAGCTTCGCGTTCCGGATCCCTGGTTCTCAACCTCAACCTTGGCCTATCCATGAAGGTCAGCGGGTTCACATTCTGCCGCAATGCGGTGAAGTACGATTATCCCGTCGTCGAATCGATCCGTTCCGTGCTGCCGCTGTGCGACGAGTTCGTCGTCAACGTCGGTCGTTGCGAGGACGGCACCCTCCAATTGATTCAGTCGATCGGGGACCCCAAGATCAAGATCGTGGAGTCGGTGTGGGACGAGACGCTGCGCAAGGACGGGTTGATCTACTCGCAGCAGACCAATATCGCTCTCGCGCAGTGCAAGGGCGACTGGGCGTTCTATATCCAGGCCGACGAGGTGGTGCACGAAGACGACCTGCCCCTGTTGCAGCAATCCATGCGGCGGCATCTCGGGAATCCGGCCGTGAAGGGGCTGTTGTTCCGCTATCTGCATTTCGTGGCCGATTACTGGTCGACGAATCCCTGGTTCTACCACAAGGCCGTCCGTATCATCCGCAACAACGGGGACGTGGAGTCCTGCGGCGATGCCGTAGGGTTCCACTTCAAGCCGACCCGGCAATATCTGCAGTCCGGCCCCAAAGAGTGGCTGGCCCATTCTGGTGCAAGGATCTTCCATTACGGCTGGGTGAAGGATCCCAAAACCATGCTGGCGAAGGTGAAGGAGCAGATCGGCTTCCATCACGACAGGACGCCGCCTCCGGAGCAGGCCAAGTTATACCGGCAGGAAGCGTTTCACTACGACGACTACGCGGTGCTGAAGGAATTTCGAGGGGGGCATCCGTCGGTCATGCGCGGGCGAATCGCCGCCGCGCGCCGGTGGGGAACGAGGCGAAACCGCTGGCTCAACCCGCAGTTCTATCGGGAAGTGCTTCGGCGCGGATTTCGCGGGTAGGCGGCGTTTCGATCACGGAGGGATCGGTGCTCAGCGTCATCGTGGCGGTGCACAATCAGTTGGGGCACAACCGGCTCTTTCTCGAGGGGATCCGCCGCTACACCGCCGGCCCGTACGAAGTCATCGTCATCGACAATCATTCGACCGACGGGTCCGCCGAGTTTTTTGAGTCGCAGGGCTGTCGTGTGCTCCGCAACGAACGGAATCTCTGCTATCCCGAATCGATGAATCTCGGCTCCCGCGTCGCGCAGGGCGAGTGGCTCTGTCACATCAATAACGATCTCTACGTGGCGCCGAACTGGAACGGTTTCCTGATCGAGGCCATGGAGCGTCATCGACTGGACGCCGCCACGCCGCTGGGACTGGAAATGATGCCGACCGCGCGGTTGACCGACTGGATGCAGGGGCGGTGGGCCGCCATCGGCCAGGGACGCCTTTCGAGCGGCAAGGGGTTCGAAGAACTGCATGTCATGATCCGCGCGATGTACGGCGACTGGGAGCAGTATTGCGGCGAGTTGCACGGGGCCTTTGCCGGAACCCTGCTCGAAGGCATCGTCGGGTCCTGCGTCATGATTCGACGCGATGCCTACGAGAAGATCGGAGGGCTGGACGAGCGGATTCAAGCGGCCGACTGGGATCTCTACTACACCTTAAAGAAGCGGGAGCAGGAAGTCGGGGATTTGCGGCGTTGCATGGTGGTGGGCGCGACCTTCGTGCATCACTTCATCCGGGCGACGATGAAGAGCAAGCGGGAGCCCTTCGCCTGCACCCACGAGCGCTGGTCGATCGACCGGAAATGGAGCCAGGCCGAGCAGGCCAGGCTGTGGTGCAAGCCCGAGGATTTTTCCACCCCCTCTTCCCTCGGCCAGGCGCTGAGCCGCCATTTGGTCAAACCGGTCCGGAAACTCCTGCAGGAACTCGACCGTGCCACGGCGGGGCGGAGACTCTGGGTTCCCCCGCAACGGGTGGTCGGGCTCTATCGCGAAAAATTCCAGGCGCTGGGCGGAGCGGAAGCGCCGGCCCGGCCGTCTCTTTGAAGGGCGGGGGCGCGGGCATGCCGACGGTGAGCTGCGTGATCATCACGAAAAATGAGGAAGCGAACATCCGGGACTGTCTCGCGTCCGTCGGGTGGGCGACGGAGCGTCTCGTCGTCGACGCGGAAAGCGCCGATCGGACCGCCGACATCGCCGGCGCCGCGGGCGCCAAGGTCTTCGTCCGCCCCTGGCCGGGGTTCGGAGCCCAGAAGAACTTCGGGATGGAGCAGGCGTCGTCCGAGTGGATCCTGGTCGTCGATGCGGATGAGCGGGTTCCGGAGGCGCTCCGGGCCGAGATCCAATCCCGCATCGAACGCTGGAAGGCGGGGGATCCGGTCGCCTATGAAATTCCGCGGAAGAACTATTTTTATGGAACATGGGTGCGCCATGCCGGCGTCTATCCTGATTATCAGTTGCGCCTCTTCCGCAGAGGCAGCGCCAGATACAACGACGTGCCCGTCCATGAAAATTTAATGGTGCAAGGGGCCGTCGGCAGGCTGTCGAGCCCGTTCGAGCACCATACGGAACGAAGAATCCAGGATCACTTCCGCAAGTTCGGGTTGTACACCACGCTGGCCGCGCAGGAGAAGGCCAAAACCGTGCGGGCGGTGTCCGCCTCCGACCTGCTCTTCCGCCCGCTCGTCGTCCTCATGAAAACCTATCTGCTCAAGCAGGGGTACCGGGACGGCGTTCGCGGGCTCATCGTCTGCGTGTTTGCCAGCATGTACACCTTCGTGAAGTATGCCAAGCTGTGGGACATGGCAAGGCAATCCCCGGCCCCGCGGGATCTCCGGTAGTGGCCAGGCGGATTCTCTACATTCACGGCATCGGCGCGATCGGCGGAGCGGAACGCGACCTCCTGTCGGTGCTCACCACGCTCGACCGGGCGGAGTGGGAGCCGCACGTCGCCTGTCCCGCCGGGGGGCCGCTGCAAGCCGTCATCCGGCAGACCGGCATTCCCGTCCACACGCTCCCGCTTCCTCCCTGGAGAAAATGGTTCTCACCGTTCGTGCGCCGGCGGGGTGTGGCCGGACTGCGGACGCTGCTCGCGCAACTCCGGCCGGCCCTGGTCCATGTCAACGACATCTGGTGGGCTCCTCATACGATCGCGGCGCTGGGAGACGTTCCCGCTCGCCGGGTTCCCATCGTCGTGCACGTGCGCCAGGAGATTGAACCGGACAAGGTCCGCCGGTACGGACTCGACCGGGTCGAGGCGGTCATCGCGATTTCCCGGCAGGTGGAACGGGCTCTGGCGGCCGGCGGCGTCGCCGCGGGCCGGCTGCACATGATCTATAGCGGGCTCGAGTGGCCTCAGCTGTTGCCGGGGGCGCAAGCCCGTGAATCGATCTGCAGGGCGCTGGGTCTTCCCGCCGACGCGGTCCTTCTCGGCACCGTCGCCAACGTGTTTCCGCGGAAGGGATACGAGGTCATGCTGCGTGCGCTCCCCGGGATTCTCGATGCGGTTCCGGCGGCGCACTATGTCATCGTGGGAAGCGAAGAGCCGGATTATGCCCGGTCCTTGCGGGCGCTGAGCCGCGAGCTGGGGGTGCTGGACCGCGTGCACATGGTCGGCTTTCAGGATCCGGTGCAGCCGTATCTCGCGGCGCTCGATCTCTACGTCCATCCGGCGTTGATGGAAGGGTTCGGGATCGCAGTCGTGGAAGCGATGGCGGCGGGGAAGGCGGTGGTGGCCGCCAGAACCGGAGGACTTCCGGAAGTGGTCGAGCATGAACGAACGGGTCTGTTGGTTGCGCCGGGCGACCCGGTTCAGCTGAGCGCCGCCGTCCTGTCCCTGCTGCAAGATGCCGTACGCCGGGAACAGATGGGGAGCCGGGGTGCGGCGCGGGTCCGGGAGCAGTTCAGCCTCAAGGCCGCGGTGGCCGCGATCGGGCAGCTGTATCGCGCCCTGTCGGGCATGGAGAGGACGGGGTAGCATGAGGATCGGGTTCGATGCCACTCCGATGGCGGGTGATCGCGGAGGAGTCGGATGGCACACCTATTATCTGTTGCGGGCCATGCTGGCAGCCGGACGGGACGTGGAATTCGTCGCTTACCTGAGGCCGGGATCGATCCCCCCGGAGGAAACCCGTCTGTGGGAGGGGGCCGATCGGCTTCGGTGGGTCGAAGCCTCCAAATGGGCGATGCGACGGCGCGGGTCGGCCGACCGGTTGGATCTCTATCACGGAACGAATTTCAGGACCCATACGACCGGGCGTCGCGGGAGTGTGGTGACCATCCACGATCTCTGGCTGGAGCGATTTCCGCAATATTCGCCGAAAGTGCTGGGGCAGTGGCTCTCGTCGCGGAAGACGAAGCGCACGGCGAGGCGCGCGCGGAAGGTCATCACGGTGTCGGAGTTTTCCGCCGGCGAATTGACGGCGCTCTACGGCATTCCACGGGAGCGGATCGCGGTCATTCCCAACGGGGTGTCCGACGAGTTCAGGCCCTGCCGCGATGACGGCGCCATGGCGGCATTGCGAGGCCGGATCGGCCTGATCCGGGAGCGATATGTGCTTTTCATCGGGGGAGCCGATCCGCGCAAGAACCACCGGGTATTTCTTGAAGCGGCGTCCCTGGTGCGCGCGTCTCTTCAGGGAAGAACGCTGCTCCTTGTGGGATCGACGACCCATCCGTTCGGCTCGTACGAAGCGACGGCGCAGTCGTTCGGCCTTGACCGGCAGGTCTTGTGCCCCGGACGTCTGCCGATGGAAGATCTCCGGCTGCTCTATTCCTATACCGACCTGTTCGTGTTTCCCTCTCTCTATGAAGGCTTCGGCCTGCCGGTGCTGGAGGCCATGGCCTGCGGGGCGCCGGTCATCACGTCCGGGACGACGGCGCTGGGCGAAGTGGCGGGGGATGCGGCGATGCTGATCGACCCTGCCGATGCGCGAGGCCTGGGCGAAGCCATGATCACGGTATTGGACAATGAGTCGTTGCGTGACAGCCTGCGGGCGAAGGGATTCGAACGCGTGAGGCGGTACACCTGGCATCGGACCGCAGCAGAGACGTTACAACTGTATCGGGAAGTCTGTGGAAGAAGCTGACAAGGGAACAAGCGGGCAAGCGGACAGAGAGAGATGCTCCGTCACAGGCGAAGGACTGCCTGTCAGCTTGAAGCTTGTCAGCGGCGACCGATGAACAACACTCTCGTCATCAAGCTCCGCTACGTCGGCGACGTCCTGTTGGCCACGCCGACGCTCCATGCGCTCAAACGCGCTTCTCCGGCCGCCCGCCTGACCATGCTGGTGAATCGGGGAACGGAGGAGGTGTTGCTGGGAAACCCCGATCTCGACGACATCATGGTCCTGGACAAGGGGTCGCTTGCGGCGCAATGGCGGTTTGCGTCGGAGCTCCGCCGCCGGCGCTTCGACAGAGTCATCGATCTGACCGATGCCGACCGGTCCGCGTTTCTGAGCCTGATCAGCGGCGCGCCGGTGCGCATCGGCTTCAACGACGAACGGCGGTTGAGAGGGCGATGCTACAGCCTGGTGGTTCACGGTGACGCGGGGGGGCATCGCATCGAACGGGACCTGGCGGCGCTGGCGCCGTTGGGGGTTGCCGCGGACGACCGGACTCCCCGGTTGTGGCTGACGCCGGAGAACGAGGCGCGAGCGGGCGAACGGCTCGCGCGGCTCGGTGTTCAGAGCGACGAACGATTCGTGGTTCTTCAACCGGGCGCGCGCTATTGGTTCAAGGCCTGGCCGGCCGATCGGTTCGCCGAACTCGCCGACCGGCTGGCTTCCCGGTATGGCTGTCGGGTGTTGATCGGAGGCAGCCCCCAGGAGCAGGATCTCGCTCATCGCATTCAACAAACGGCCAAGAGCCGGCCCGTCAGCTTCGCAGGCCAGACGACCCTGAAGGAGTTCGCGGGAATCGTGAAATGCGCGGCCCTCTTCGTCGGAAACGACAGCGGGGCCATGCATATTGCGTCCGCGGTCGGCACGCCCGTCGTGGCCCTGTTCGGTCCCTCCAATCCGGCCGAATGGGGGCCGCGCGGCGGGACCGCCGAAGTCATCTACAAAGGCCTGGATTGCCGGGCCTGCTTCCATCCGACTTGTGAACGCGGCGAGCAGAATTGCATGAAGCTGATCACGGTCGACGAGGTGATGTCGGCCGTGGCTCGGACGATCAAGAACGGAGGAATCGGACGGTGACGTTCCGTGGCTGATTGAATTATAGAGCGGTCTCAGGTAATCCTGACCTCTGAGCCGGCCGGTGCGTCCGCGTCACCGGCCGGTTCCACAGCCGCAGCAGGTGATGGAATGACCTTACTCGATCGGTTATTGGTCCAAGCGTTCGTGAAGAACTTCCGGGGCAGTGAACCGGTTTTCGAGATCGGCTCCCACCAGCTCCGCGAAGGCGGGAATCCGTATCAAGATCTACGGCCGTTCTTTCCCGGTAGACGATATATCGGTTCTGATTTTTCACCCGGGCCGGGGGTCGATTGTGTCGCGGATGCGACAAGGCTGGGGGTCAAGAAAGGTTCGATCGGCACCGCGGTCATGGTCTCCACGGTCGAGCACATCTTTCGGGTGTTCGATGCTTTTCAGGAGGTCGAACGCGCACTGTCGGCGAAGGGCGCCCTCATTGTGACGTCCCATATGGATTGCGGCATCCACGCCTACCCAAGCGATTATTGGCGATTCACTCCGGAGGCCTTTGCGCGACTGCTCGACGGTTTCCCGGCCAAGATCGTCGGCTATCAGGGCCTCTCCTATAACCCATTCGTCGTCTTTGGGATCGGTTTCAAAACGGTGCCGGAAAATTTCGATTGCATGGCTGCGCAGTTTCGGCACGAGCTGGAAGGCGCGATGAGGAGCGCGAGCGACTCGCTTCCGCTCAAGAACAAGGTGTCCCGCATGCGCCGTCTTCTGCTCTGGCGCGTATTTGGATCAAAGGACTCGTTCCGGAAACTGCGGGATGAGTACGTCATCGGCTGGCATGAGCAGGCCACGGGCTGAGTGGGGCCCGAAGGGCGTTGGCCGCGAGAGTGCGCCTTCGTACGATAGGTGCCGATGGAGAACCGGGTGATTTCGAGAGAGCTTGGAGGGGAGCCATGCGTTCGAGACGGGAGCCGTAAGGAGGGCATGGAAACTGTTGCGTGTGATTTGTGCGGCTCGGATGAGAGCGAAGTGCTCATCCGCCAACAGGATCTGTTGCTGGCTGTCACCGATGAGGAATTTACCATCGGCCGTTGCCGCCGGTGCGGATTGATCTATCTGAATCCGCGTCCGTCGATCGACCGGATCGGCACCTACTATCCCACCGTCTACTATCCGCCGGTTCCCGCTAAACCACCGTCTCTCTCTCTGCCAGTCCAGAAGAAGTTTTCCGGCAGAATGAAACGATGGGTCCTGGAAGAGTACTACGGGTATCCCGCTGCGGATCCGGCGGGACTCCGACGGACCCTGAAGCGGATCCTGCTGTGGCCCGACAAGGCCTTTCGGGAGTTCATGGGCCGTTATCCGGTGCCGTGGCGAGGGGAGGGAAGCGTCTTGGACGTCGGTTGCGGTGCCGGCGGGAACCTCAAGGTCCTGCAGGAGCAGGGCTGGAACGTCTCCGGCATCGAGATCAGCAGTGTGGCGGCAGCCCATGCGCAGGCACTCGTTACGGGGGCAATCCATACGGGGACATTGGAGTCAGCCCCCTTTCCTCCCGGGAGCTTCGATTTAATTCTCATGAACCATTCGCTGGAGCACTTCCCCAGTCCGCTCGATGGGCTGCGCCGGGCCCGCCGGCTCCTAAAGGATGACGGGCTGCTCGTCGTCAGCGTCCCCAATGCAAACAGTTTTGAGGTCAAACTGTTCGGATGGTGGTGGTTCGGGTGGGACCCCCCGAGGCACTTCTATCACTTTGAGAAGAACACGCTGTTTCAAGCCTTGAGCCAGACAGGGTTCCGCCCGCTCCGCTATCGGACCGGGACCGGAGCCGTGTTTCTGATGGCGAGTCTCGATCGATTCTGGACGCACCGGTTTCAGAAAGAGGTGCCGTTCCGGAAACTGATCGACCGCTTCGTCGCCAGGCCGGTAGCCTGGATTGCCGGTCATGTGGGGTACGGCACCGAGATGACGGTGTATGCCTCGAAGCAGCAGGCCGACGCCCCCGGTACATCCAGCCGGTAGTAGATTCATGCCGTCCGTCCGTCTCCCTTCAATGCGAGAAATGCCGTAGGGGTTCGAGTGGAGACAAATCTGCTTGACAGGTTTCCTCGTTTTGTTCATATTGTGAACGTCCAGCCAATTTGTCCGCATAAATCATGGATTTACAAGGACAGCGCGATCTGTTGCTCCTCAACGAGCTCGATCGGGACGGTGGAGCGACTCAGCGCATGCTCTCCACCAAGCTCGGCGTTGCCCTCGGCTTGACCAATCTGTATCTCAAGCGACTGGCCCGCAAGGGCTATATCAAGATCACGACCATTCCGCGCAACCGCATTCGATATTTGCTGACGCCTCAGGGGCTGGCGGAGAAATCGCGCCTTACCTACCAGTACATGCAGTATTCGCTTTCGTACTACCGCGACATGCGCGGTCGGCTGAAGGAAATGCTGGCCGTGTTCGACGGGACGAACGGCCAACGGGTCGCGATCTACGGCACGAGCGAGCTGGCGGAACTGGCCTTTCTCTCGCTCCGCGAAATGAACATCGACTGCGTCGGTTTCATCGATGGAAACTGCCGCGGCACGTTCCTCTCCTGCCCGGTGTCTTCGCCGGCCGGGATCGCGGACTGGCAGTTCGACCGGGTGTTGATCGCGGACCTCGACCAGGCTGCGGTCTGCGAGGAACAACTGGTGAAGGCGGGGGTCCCGCGCGAGAAAGTGCTCAGGCTCGGGCCTCATTCCCGGGGTTGAGCCGGACTCAGGAACCGGCCGTACGACCGGAAGTTTTTGATTGTGCCTGTAAGTGAAAGGNNCTCGCTGGACTTCAATTTTCACGTGCCGGCCAACGCAGCGAATTTCGCAGCCATTGGCGCGATTCTGACGCGACGCGGCTGGGACGAGGATTAAGTAGCAGAGTTTTGTGTCGCTTACGGTTTTCTTCCATGTAAGTGAAAGGGCGGAGCTGCGCCCGCGGGGCGCGCGACGGGCGAGACGTCCTGGACAAGCGCGAGAAGCTAAGGCAGGTAAATTTGGACATTCAAGTCTCGCGAGCCCAGCCTTTCTCGCTAGTCGCGCGCTTCTCGCATGAGCGTGATGCCTGTTATTCGCTTTGAAGAATTGGAATGCTGGCAAAGAGCGAAGTCGCTGGCGGTCGAATTGTACGCGATCTCGAACAGCGGAGAGTTTGGAAAAGATTTCGGTTTTAAAGATCAGATCAGACGGGCAGCCGTTTCCATTCCTTCAAATATTGCAGAAGGGAAGGAGCGAGAAACAATCGCGGAGTTCATCCGGTACTTATATATCGCGAAGGGGTCAGCCGGTGAACTGAAAACACAGTTATTGATAGCGCAGGACATCGGCTACCTGGATCATGAAAACTCTAAAGAGTTAACGCTGAAAGTCGATAACGTCAGCGCCATGATCGGCGCCCTCATCAAGACGCTAAAGAATGAGAAGTGATGTGAGCGTAAATAGCGTCGAAGACAAGACCGCTATTAACCTGCGAGAGTGTCTGGGCAAGTCCAGCCTATTTCTCGCATGTCGCGCTCGTTGCGCCAGTCGCGCATTTCTCGCTTTTCGCGCCCTTCGCGCACGGGGTGGCCCATGAACGAGTTCATGGGCACACCCCGCTGGTACGCCCTCCGGACGCGCTCGCGGCACGAGAAGGTGGTGCGCGACCAGCTGACGAATCAGGGCATCGAGCCGTTGCTGCCCACCGTCAGGCGCCTGAGCCAATGGAAAGACCGGAGGAAGGAAATCGAAGTGCCGCTGTTTGCCGGATACTGCTTCGTCCGGTTCGGGATGGAGCAAAAGCTGCCGGTGCTCAAGACCGTCGGGGTCGTCGACATCGTCGGGGGCGGCCAGCGGCCGGAACCGATTCCCGATGAGGAGATCGCGGCATTGCAGACCCTGATGACGAACGTGCTTCCCTACGACCCGCATCCCTATCTTCAGGAGGGCATGCAGGTGGAAGTCGTTCGCGGGCCCCTCCAGGGGGTTCGCGGGATTCTGCTGCGGAAGGAAAAGCGGCACCGGCTGGTGCTGGGTGTCCGTTTGATCCAACAGGCCGCGGCAGTGGAGATCGACATCACCGACGTGGTGCCGGCGTGACGCAATGACGATGCCATTCGGAATTCTTCGAGGCGGAGTGAGGTGCGTGCGTTGACACAAGGTCGGAGTCTCACTCAAGCGATCCAGGCCGCCATCGACACACAGCCGGGGATTCGGCTCGCTATTCTGTTCGGTTCGGTGGCTACCGGTCGAGAACGGGCGGAAAGTGACCTGGATTTGGCGGTGGACGCGGGGCGCCTCCTCACAGCTGATGAGAAGCTGGCGCTAATAGGCGAGTTGGCAGTACAAACGGGCCGGCCAGTGGACTTGGTAGACATCCATGCCATCGGTGAGCCGCTGTTAGGTCAAATTCTCCGGCATGGGAAAAAACTGTTGGGGAGTGAGACGTGCTACGCCGCCCTTATCTGCCGGCACCTCTTCGATCAGACGGACTACCTGCCATATCGCAACAGGATTCTTGCTGAAAGGAGGCGGGCATGGATCGGGAATTGATCGAGCAGAAGCTCGAATCCCTACGTCGCTGCCTTCAGCGTATCGAGGAGAAGTGCCCATCCGATCCTGACAGTCTGAAGCGAGACCCGGATCTTCAGGATATCGTGACCCTCAATCTGACCAGAGCCGTGCAGTTGTGCGTTGACCTTGGCGCGCATCTCATAGTCGATCTGAATGTGCCGCCGCCGGACACAATGGGCCAAACCTTTGATGCGTTGTCCCTTGCGGGGGTCGTCCCTGAAAAGCTGGCCGTGCAACTCAAGAAGGCCGTGGGTTTTCGGAATATCGCCGTGCATAATTACGAGGAGATCGATTGGACGATTGTCCACCGCATCGCTCGACATCATCTGAGCGCATTCGCAGAATTCGCAAAGATTATTTCCGCCAGATTCGCTTGAGGAATGGGGTCGTCGACATCGTCGG
>DIHJ01000047.1:407-2171 GCA_002420105.1 Nitrospira sp. UBA5699 | reverse complement strand
TCACCGACGTGGTGCCGGCGTGATATGCAGGGGCCAGTTCATGATGCGCCCAAGCCATCTGGATATTCAGTGATGGCCGCCGTGACCTGTGACTTTTTGGTGGTCGGAGCGGGTGTGATCGGCGTGTCCATCGCGCGAGAGTTGCGCCGTCGGTACCATGCACGAGTGATGATCATTGAGAAAGAACCGTCTCCGGGACAGCATGCCAGCGGGAGAAACAGCGGTGTGCTGCATGCGGGGGTGTACTACAAAGCGGGAACGCTCAAGGCTCGGCTGTGCGTCGAAGGCAACCGGCGGATGCGCGAGTACTGCCGGGAAAAGCAAATCCCACTCAATGACAATGGAAAAGTCATTGTGGCGAGAAGCCCTGACGAACTCCCGGCTCTCCGGGAACTTTATGCTCGGGCACAAGCCAATGGCGTGCGCGCAGAATTGATCGACGGGCGGACGCTTAAATCGATCGAGCCCTGTGCCAGGACCGTCGAGCAGGCCTTGTACGTAAAAGACACGGCGGTCGTCAATCCACAACGCGTGATGGAATCGCTCGTGGAGGATGCTCGTCGGGAAGGTGTGGATCTGCACATGGACTGCGCCTGGCATAGCCGTGAAGGGCGGGAGGCCGCGAAGACTTCTCAAGGGCGGATCGCCTACGGTCACCTGGTGAACTGTGCGGGGTTGTTTGCCGACCGGATCGCGTGGGCATTTGGAGTCGGGACGCATTACCGTATCCTGCCGTTTCGCGGGCAGTTCTATCGGCTACGACCTGAATCCAGGCTTCAGGTGCGGGGGAACATCTATCCCGTACCCGATCTGAGGAATCCATTCTTGGGCGTGCACTTCACCCGCCGGCCGGAAGGGGACGTGACGGTGGGGCCCTCGGCGCTTCCGCTACTCGGACGGGAACAGTATCGTGGACTGAGAGGGATCACGGTGCAGGACGGGCTGGCCATGACGACATATTTGTTCGGGTTGTTCAGGCGCAATCAAGATCATTTCCGTTCGATCGCGTGGCGTGAACTGAGAAAACGATCGCGATCGGGATTCTTCCGCGAGGCGCAGGAGCTTGGGGTCGGACTTGAAGCCGCGGATCTCCTGCCCGGGAAGGCGCCGGGAATTCGAGCGCAACTGGTCGATACGAGAACTTCGGAATTGCTCAACGACTTCGTCGTCGAACCTGGACCGCGCTCGACCCATGTTTTGAACGCCGTGTCACCTGCGTTCACCTCCTCGGCGCCCTTCGCGGAGCATGTGGTGGGGTTGATCAAGCGTGACTGAGTGGCTCCGCATGCTTGTCCGGTGAAAATGCTTGCGATATATCAGGTTCGCGGGGAGAAGTCGCTAAGCTACTGGCCTATGTCAGCGTAATCGTTCTGACCGCCTTTTCTGTAAACAACGATGTCCTCATCCACCGAATCCGCCGAGGTTCAAGTCCGATCAAGATTGCAGTGGATTATGGCAATTTGATGAGTATATCTGATTCAATCTGCGAACGAAGCAGCGAGACAATGAGAATCAAGTCCAGACGATGGAACAATCTTCGAACTAAGCCGATTGTGCTCATTGGTATGCGCTTCGGATCCTATGGCGCCATTAGAAAATCGTGCACGACCAGTTGCGAGTCAGAGTATTGAGCAGATGCTGCCGATGGTCAAATGTCTCAGCCGGCGGAAGGACTGAGAAAGGATGTTGGGATGCCGTTATTTTTGAGAGCCTGCGTCATTCGGTTTGCCTCCGTTCAAAACTGCCGGTGCTCAAGACCGTCGG
>DIHJ01000047.1:0-176 GCA_002420105.1 Nitrospira sp. UBA5699 | reverse complement strand
CAACAGGCCGCGGCAGTGGAGATTGACATCACCGACGTGGTGCCGGCGTGACGCCCCCGGTATTTGGACGAGGAGTCGCCCTAGTCGGGTCAGGTTATTTGCAGGACGCTCGTGCTAGGACCATATAGGTTTACTGGAAGCGCTCCTCGTTGCCCTAGGTAGTGTCATATGAAAAG
>DIHJ01000053.1 GCA_002420105.1 Nitrospira sp. UBA5699 | reverse complement strand
CCCTCGGCCCCTCGACGTACGGCACAAATACGCCTCGGGCCTCACGCCTCCGCGCGCCGGTCTCGCGACGCGGCTCAGCGATTTCGCGACGAACCGTCATGAATAATGCGGGCTAGGATCCGGACTCCGGTCGTCATTCGTCAATCGTCCCGCCCACCCTCACGGTCTTCTTCCCGTTCACGAGAATTCACGAATCGCCTCACGACTTTTCGCAAGTTGCGAGATGTCATGACCGGCTGGGTTCCCTGCCTTTTCTCCTAACGCGTTGACATTCCATCAGGTCGCGTGACTTCGCCCTGCTGGCATCGATGCTGCTGTAGCGAGCCGGCATCGGCGCAATCACTCACTACAAGGAGCAACGCGATGCGGGCGATTCACGATCTCGGCTGGTGGTACTGGTTCCTGACGGCGGGACTGCTCGGCGCAGGGCTCTCCGGCTGGCCGGCCGGCATCGATCTCGCCATGGCGCTCTGCGTCGTACAGCTCGTTCATGTCGCGGGAATCACACGCGATGTCGCCTCCTTCCCCGTGCAGGTGCGGGTCGCGTACCTGGCCATGCTGACGGCCGGATCCTGGGAGCCCTTGCACTGGATTCATTGGATGCAACTCGCAGGCACTACCGCGCGCATCGTGATCGGCTACTGCCTGCTCGCCAGGACCCTGTCGCTCGCGCCGTGGAACCGGCGTCACCCGTGGTCCTTCACCCTGCTCCGGCGCACGTTCCTGTCGCTGCAGACCGCCGTGCCGCCTTGCGGCGAAGTCTTTCGCCGGATGTCGCTCGAGCAGGTGCCACGATGAACTGGGAGTCGTTCTGCCGGAATGCCGACCGGCTCTTGTTTCGGCAATTTCTCATCCAACAACCATCTCAACAAGGAGCGTGCGCCATGACAGAGGCCACCATGAGCGGAATCATCAACGGGATCGACGTGGATCGATTGGGCCAGACGGCCCAGGCGATCCGGCAGAATCCCGGTCTGGGCAAATCACAATTCCGGGCGGCCAACCGCTGGATCATCGGGGGACACAACCGGTCCACGATCCAGGGCTTCTACATCGCCGGTCAGGAAGATACGACGCGGACGGCCCCCTTCGTGCTCGATGCGGATGAACCGCCCGTGCTGCTCGGCACAGATTTGGGGGCCAACCCCGTGGAGCACGTGCTTCACGCGCTGGCCGCCTGCCTGACCACGTCGATCGTCTGCCATGCGGCGGCGCGGGGCATTCGGATCGAGTCGATCGAATCCAAACTCGAAGGAGACCTCGACCTGCAGGGCTTCCTCGGCCTCTCCGACAAGGTCCGGCGCGGCTACGAAGGCATCCGCGTGAGCTTCACGATCAAGTCGGATGCCCCGGCCGAGCAACTGAAGGCCCTGACCGCATTCTCACCGGTTCACGACATCGTGTCGAACCCCGTACCGGTGACGATCACCGTGTCCACGCAACCAACCGCATGACGGTGCTCCGCCCCCGGGCCGGCCCGGGGGCGGGACCCGCGGACCACAAAGGAGGACATGATCATGAACCGGATCGTTTCATTCATCTACGGCACCCTGTGCTATCTCCTGTTTCTCGCGACCTTCCTCTATGCGGTCGCCTTCATCGGGAACATCGGCCTGAGCAAGACCCTCGACGGCGAGGCAACCGCGCCGTTCGGACAGGCGTTGCTCGTCAATACCCTGCTGCTGGCGCTGTTTGCGGTTCAACACAGCGCGATGGCCCGGCCGGCGTTCAAGCGCTGGTGGACCCACATCGTCCCCAAGCCGGTCGAGCGCAGCACCTATGTCCTGTTCTCGAGCCTGGCGCTGCTGCTGCTCTTCCACGCCTGGCAACCGATGGGGGGCGCGGTGTGGGAGGTCCGTCATCCCGTCCTCCGCGGAACCCTGTATGGACTCTACGCCGGAGGCTGGGCCCTGATTCTCGTGGCGACCTTCCTGATCAACCACTTCGATCTCTTCGGGATGCGACAGGTCTGGCTCCACCTGAAAGGTCTGCCCTACCAGCCGCTGCACTTTGCAACCCTCGGCCTCTACCGGTACGTGCGGCATCCTCTCTACGTCGGCTGGCTGCTCACCTTCTGGGCCGCGCCGACGATGACCGCCGCCCATCTCCTGTTCTCCGTCGCCACGACCGCCTACATTCTGATCGCGATCAAGTGGGAGGAGCGGGACCTGGTCGAGGCCCACGGACAGGCCTACGCGCGGTACCGCGAAGAGGTGCCGATGCTGATTCCGTCCGTCCGTCCCTATGGCACGGACCACCTTGGAACGGACCTTTCGAGAGTCGCGTGAGCGACGGAGGCAGGCCCATGCGTGTCTCGACAAACGGCGACCATCTCCGGATCACACAATCGGGACGATTCTGGTCGCGGTTCGGAAAAGCGGGCATCACGCTGTTCCTGCTCAAGGGTCTCTTGTGGTTGCTTGCGCCGGCCCTCCTGGCGCTCAGGTAAGGGCGGCGGCCGGTCATCCGGCCGCCGCCGTCAGAAACCCACGGAGAGACCGACCGTCCCAAGGAGCGCGGCCCGGTCGGACGGGCCGACGAACTCCGTGCCGATCCCGGCATCCGCCACGAGGCGCGACGTCAGCTGGTGGCGGATGCCCAGCTCCACACCCGTGTGGTTCCGCTGCCCCCGCTGGTCCGATTGTCTTGTGTAGATGCTGGCAATGAACGTGTCACGGAAACTCATGGGATAGCCGAGGGGATAGCTCACGGCCGCGACGGCCCGATAGGCGCCGGGCCGTTCCCGCGCCTGCGGCGACCCGAGCACCGTGTACCCGGCATTGAGGTGCGCGCGGAGCCGGCCGAAGGAACGGGTCAGGATGCCGGTCACCTGCGTGTCCACCCCTTTGGAGTTCACGCCGGTCGGCAGATCCGTTTCAACCCGCAGGGCCAGGGCCGGCAGGTCGATCGTTTCGGTGTTGAAGTTGTAGAGCAGGCCGAGGTGCAGGTCTCCCGACTTGTTGGCGCCGACCAGGGTATCGGGTTCGGTGAACAGGTCGCCCTGGATCTCGATCTGCGCGTTGTCGAAGGCGCCGTAGATGATCTGCGGTTGAAAGGTCACCCGCGTCCGGCCCTCCCGCCGGTCGTTGAACCGCACCCCGCCCTCCACTCCGATTTCGCCCTTGGGAATGGCGTAGGCGTCCTCCATCCCGATCGGCCGGTTGGGATCGAGGTTGTCGTGATCCAGGGCGGAGCCGGCGGCAGGCCACAGCCCCAGGACGAACAGGATCATCATGTGAATGGCTTGTCTGTTCAATGGTGTTGCTCCCGATCTGTCACGATCATCGGATTGGTGGCGTCCGCGCTCGCCAGATAATAGCTGTTGACGATCCGGTAGATCTCGGCGCGTTTCGCCTCCCACGTCGGCAGCCGCTCGCTCGTGAGAATGTCGCTGATGTTGTCGTGCAGCATATGGAGGTTGTCGAAGATGTTGGCGATCTC
>DIHJ01000028.1:4769-8384 GCA_002420105.1 Nitrospira sp. UBA5699 | reverse complement strand
GAAGCATTCTAGCAAGAAGGGGCGGGGGAATCATCTATCGGGAGGCTTCCCCCCCGAAACGGCCCGGGAAAGCACGGACTCTGAAGAGCCGCTACTGGCTGACCGTGATCCGATCCTTGATCAGATCGAACGTTTCCTTCGGAACGACGTTCTTGGCGACCAGTTCCCCCTTCACCTTGTAGGGACGGTTGCTGACGATCCGGTCCGCCACGTCCTTGGGCAGCCCCAGCAGCAACACAAGCTCGCTGGACGAGGCCTTGTTCACGTTCATCACGGTCGCGGGCGCCTGCGCGCCGCCGGCCGGAGGGGGCGCGGACGCTCCGGGCGCGGCCGGCGTCGTGCCGGAGGGCATCGCCGGAGCCAGGGAGCCGCCTCCCGTGCGGGATTGATCCTTGAGTTCCTTTTGATAGCGCGCGACCAGCGACTTCAGCGTCTCGTTATGGCGTTTCGCGTCTTCGTATTCCTGCCGTACGGCGCGGTTCTGGGCGGCCAGCTGCTTCACCCGCTCCTCCAGCTCCTTCGTCCGGGACTCGACGCTGCCCCGCTCCTTGTCGCGCCCGTACTGGATCCGTTCCAGCTCGTCGCGGGCGGCCTGCGCCTCGTTCCCGAACTTCACGTTCAATTCCTTGAGCGTCTTGACCTGTTGCTCCAGCGCACTCTTCTGGGCGCGGGTCGTCGCCAGCTCCGTCTTGGCCGTTTCGGCTTCCGCCAACGACTCCTGATACTTCCGGTCCGACACGCATCCCACCAACGAGACTGCACCGGCCACCACGACAGCTGCCATCCACACAGGCTTCATGCGACCCCTCCCTTTCCTCACAGGATCTCTCCGCCGTCCGAGACCCGGGTTGCGCATCTCGGATTCGGAACGGGGCAACCGACTGCCCTCTACGTATAATACTCTGTGTATGCCAAGCCTTGGACTTTGTCAACAGATTTGCCGCCTGCCCGACGACCGCGCGCCTGCGCGCACGCAGCGGAGCGATTTCGTCGCTCTGCTTGACTGATCGCGGCCACTTTGTGATTATGCGCGAGACCCGCTTCCTCCACCCACACCACGACGACAAGGACACATCATGAACGAATGGGGCCCGGCCCTCGCGGTCATTCTCGGCATCGTCGAAGGGCTGACGGAATTTCTGCCCGTCTCGTCCACCGGCCATCTCATCCTGGTCGGCCACGCCCTGGGATTCACGGGAGACGTCGCCGCCAACGCCGAAATCTCCATTCAGCTGGGGGCCATCCTCGCGGTGGTCGCGTACGAACGGGACAAGCTCAAGACGCTGGTGATGCATGCCGCCCGCGAACAGGCGGACCTGCGGCGGTCGCTGACCAATCCCGCGGGGCGGTCGCGGGCGGAGGCGCTTCGACGCTCCATGGCCGGGCATCCGCACCTCTGGTTTCTCCTCGGGCTGGGGGCCGCGTTCCTGCCGGCCGGCCTGGTCGGATTCGCGACGCACGGCTGGATCAAGACCCATCTGTTCAGCCCCCAGACCGTCGCCGTCACCTCGATTCTCGGCGGGCTGATCATCCTGGCCGTCGAAGCGCGCCGCACGGAGGCCCGCGTGCAGCAGCTCGAGCAGGTGGGGATCCGGAACGCCGTGCTCATCGGATTGGCCCAGTGCGCCTCGCTGATTCCGGGGATGTCGCGCTCCGGCTCCACGATCATCGGCGGACTGCTGGTCGGTCTCGACCGGAAAGTCGCCACCGAGTATTCCTTCTTCCTGGCGCTCCCGACTCTCATCATCGCGACCTGCTACCAGATGTGGAAATCGCGCGGCCTGTTCCGCCCCGAGGATTATGCGGCGCTCGGCGTCGGCCTGGCCGTCTCGTTCATCGTCGCCTGGATCGTCATTGCGGCGTTCCTGACCTTTGTGAAGCGCCATACGCTCCGGCCGTTCGCCTACTACCGCATCGCCATGGGTATCATCGTGCTCTACGTCTTCGGGTTCTGATCACGGGAGGGAACGCATGGCCGACCGGCAGGCCGATACGGTGCACGTCTTCGATACGTGGGTGAGAGGCAGGACGGGCCTTCTCCATTTCGACGTCATGACGACGGATGAAGCGACCGCGCTGAAGCTGGCGGCGCGCTATCTGGACGGATTGGGCGAGCGCGACGTCACGGTCACGCTGGAGGAATGCCGGTTCTGCCACAGCGAACCGTTGGCGATGTTCTCCGCGGAGCAGCAGAAGCAGTTTCGCGAACAGGGCGGGTTCATTCTGCCCCTGCCGGCTTGAGCGCTCAGACGGACGGCGGATGCGCCTCCGGCGTCGCCAGCGACGTGTCTTTGCGCTCGAAGGCGAAATGAATGATCAGGAAGACCACCCCGACGCTGATCGCGGAATCGGCCACATTGAACGCCGGCCAGTGATACGACTCGATGTACACGTCGAGAAAGTCGATCACTTCCCCGAACCGCAGCCGGTCGATCAGATTGCCGATCGCGCCCCCGAGAATCCCCGCGATGCTCAACTGCCCCATCCAGTCCTTTTCCGGCAGCCGCACCAGAATCGTGCCGAGCAGCGCCAGGGCGAACAACGAGGTGACGCCGAAAAACACCATGCGGAAGGCGTTGCTGCTCCCGGCCAGCAAACCGAACGCCGCGCCGGGATTGCGGATATAGGTCAGGCTGAAGAGGTTGGGAATGACGGGAATCGATTCATGGAGCCGCATGGACTCCATGATCCACATCTTCGTGACTTGGTCGATGATGACGACCGCGATCCCGACGGACGCGAGCAGGAGATAACGGAGGCCTCGACTCACCGCACCGCCTCCACGCAGCGGTCGCACAGCGTCGGGTGCGCCGCGTGCGTGCCCACCGCCTCGCGGTAATTCCAGCAGCGTTCACATTTCTTGTACTTCTCCTTGGCAATCTCGACACTAATCTCATAAGGGCGAGAAAGCTTCGGTTCATTACGCAGAACAACCTCGGAGACTATCATTATGTTTGCCAAGTCCTTCTCATAGGCTTTCAATAGGTCATATGTGTCTTCCTTAGCATCCAAGTTAATGATGGCCTCAAGAGAAGAGCCTATGTGCTTCTGCTGGCGCAACCCCTCAAGCTGATCTTGAATATCTCTTCGGACATCGAGGATTGCATCCCAATCCTTGGCCAACTGCTTATTAGCCCACGCAGATTCAACTTCAGGAAATGCCGCCAGGTGCACGCTCTTGGTCTCCATACCGCCCGGGAGCTGTGCCGCCAGCGACCGCCAGATTTCCTCCGCGGTAAAGCTCAATACCGGCGCCATCAACTTGGTCATCGCCGTGATGATCTCGTAGAGCACGGTCTGCGACCCGCGACGGAGGGGCGAGTCGGCGCGACACGTGTAGAGACGGTCTTTGAGAATGTCGAGATAGACCGCGCTCAAATCGACCGAGCAGAAATTGTTGAGGGCGTGATAGATCGCATGAAACTCAAAGTCGTCGTAGGCCTTGCGGACTCTCCCCTTCAGCTCCTCCAGCCGCATCAGCGCCCATCGATCGAGCTCCGGCAGCCGCCCGTAGGGGATCCGGTGCGTCGCCGGATCGAAGTCGTACAGGTTGCTCAGCAGGAACCGGCAGGTGTTGCGGATCTTGCGGTAGGCCTCGATCAGATGGTTCAGGAT
>DIHJ01000028.1:379-4615 GCA_002420105.1 Nitrospira sp. UBA5699 | reverse complement strand
CCCGCCGACTTGGACATCTTCTTGCCCTGTCCGTCGAGCACGAAGCCGTGCGTCAGCACGGACCGGTAGGGCGCGCGGCGGTCGGTGACGACGCCGGCCAGCAGCGCGCTGTGGAACCAGCCCCGGTGCTGGTCCGAGCCTTCCAGGTACAGATCGGCGGGCCACCACTTGCGCGGCTTGAGCACCGCGGCATAGCTCACCCCGGATTCGAACCAGACGTCGAGGATGTCGCGCTCTTTCTCGAAATCGCTTCCGCCGCAGTGCGGGCAGGTCGTTCCGGCCGGCAGCAGGTCGGTCGCCGGCCGTTCGAACCAGACGTCGGCGCCGTTCGTCTCCATCACCGCGGCGATGTGATCGATGACGACCGGATCGGCCAGTACGGCGCGGCAGCCCGTACAGGTGAACCCGGGAATCGGCACGCCCCAGACGCGCTGGCGTGACAGGCACCAGTCGGGCCTGTTGGCGATCATGCCGTTGATGCGGTCCTTCCCCCAGGGAGGAATCCACTGCACGCGGTCGATCTCCGCCAGGGCCTCCCGACGCAGCTCGTTCGTGTCCATCGACACGAACCACTGTTCCGTCGCGCGGAAGATGACCGGGCTCTTGCAGCGCCAGCAATGGGGGTAGGAATGGCCGAGCGACCCGTGCCCCAGCAATTTCCCCTTGGCCCGCAGCCGCTCCACGATCCCCGGATTCGCCTTCAGGACATGCTGGCCCGCAAAGTCGGCGACCGCGTCGGTGAACCGGCCGGCGTTGTCGACCGGCGCGAGAATTTCCAACCGTTCCCCCGGCGTCGCCTTGGCGTTGTGCTCCAGCACCAGCAGATAGTCCTCCATGCCGTGGCCCGGCGCGATATGGACGCAGCCGGTGCCCTGCTCCAGCGTCACGAAATCGCCGAGCAGTACCGGCGACAGGCCCGTCGTCAACGGGCGCTGCGTTTCGAGGCCTTCGAACCCGTCGCCGCCTTTTTTCACCGCGAGCACGCCGTACCCGTCGAGCTTGCACGCCTTCGCCACGTTGTCGAGGAGCTTTTCCGCCACGATCAGCACGTCCGACCCGGCCTGCACGAACGCATAGTCGATGTCGGCGTGAAGGCAGACGGCCTGGTTGGCGGGAAGGGTCCAGGGCGTCGTGGTCCAAATGACGACGGAAACGGCCGTCACGTCGGGGGAGAGTTTCACTCCGGGGAATCGCGACATGACGGCGGCGGACCCGCCGGCCACGGGGAACTTCACGTAGATCGAGGGCGACGTGTGTTCTTCGTACTCCACCTCGGCTTCGGCCAGCGCCGTCTGGTCCTGCGTGCACCAGAGCACCGGTTTCAGCCCCTTGTAGACGCCGCCCCGCTCCACGAACTTCCCGAACTCCCGCACGATCTGCGCTTCATAGGCATGGAGCATCGTGAGGTACGGGTTCTGCCAGTCGCCGAGCACGCCGAGACGCTGAAATTCTTCGCGCTGGATCTTGTAGAACTTCTCGGCGTAGTCGCGGCAGAGGCGGCGGATGGCCATGGCATCCAGCGCCTTCTTCTTCTCGCCGAGGTCTTTGAGGACCTGATGCTCGATCGGCAGACCGTGGCAGTCCCACCCCGGCACGTAGGGGGCATGGAACCCCGCCATCGTCTTGGACTTGACGACGATGTCCTTGAGAATCTTGTTCAGCGCGTGGCCGATATGGATGCGGCCGTTGGCGTAGGGGGGACCGTCGTGCAGCAGATACCGCGGCTTCCCGCTGCCCGCTTCCTGGATCCTGTCGTACAGCCGCTCCTGCTCCCACCAGGCCAGCAGCTCCGGTTCCCGTTGCGGCAGGTTCGCCTTCATCGGGAAATCGGTCTTGGGCAAGTTCAGCGTCGACTTATAGTCCATGCGTCAAATCCATGGGCATGAGGTCAGAGGCTAGAGGTACGGGTCTCAACTAATCGCCATCATGCGGTCGAGCGCAACCCTGGCCCAGCGCTTGTCGTCCTCGGGAACCACGATGCGGTTGACGACGTGGCCCTCCGCGAGATTCTCCATCGCCCAGCAGAGATGGGCTCCGTCGATGCGGAACATGGTGGCGCATTGGCAGACGGTGGAAGAGAGAAAGAACACTTTCCTGTCGGTCAGGTCGCGCTTGAGCCGATTCACCAGATTCAACTCCGTTCCGACCGCCCAGACCGTGCCGGCCGGCGCCGCCGTAACCGTCTTGATGATGAACTCGGTGGACCCGACAAGATCCGCTTTATTGACGACGTCTTCGTGACATTCCGGATGGACGATCACCTTCCCTTCCGGATACTGCTTGCGGAAGTTGTCGACGTGGACGGGCTGAAACATCTGATGCACGCTGCAATGGCCTTTCCAGAGGATCAGCTTCGCCCGCGTGATCGCCTCGCGGGTATTGCCGCCGTTGGGCTGGAACGGGTCCCACACGATCATCTGCTCGCGGGGCAGTCCCATCCTGTTGGCCGTGTTGCGGCCCAGGTGCTCGTCCGGGAAAAAGAGAATTTTCTCTCGCCGGGCCCAGCACCATTCGATCACGGCCCTGGCGTTCGAGGAGGTGCAGGTGATACCCCCGTGCTCGCCGCAAAAGGCCTTCAGCACCGCCGCCGAATTCACATACACGGCCGGCATCACCCTGTCCTCGACCGGCAGGATGCGCCCCAGCATCTCCCAGCACTGATCGACCTGCTCGATGGCCGCCATATCGGCCATGGAACAGCCGGCGGCCATGTCCGGAAGGATCACCGTCTGATTGGTCCGGCTGAGGATATCCGCCGTTTCCGCCATGAAGTGCACGCCGCAGAAGACGACGTACGGACGCTCCGACCGCTCGGCCGCCAGCTTGGAGAGCAGCAGGGAATCGCCCCGGAAATCCGCATGTTCGATGACCTCATCCCGTTGATAATTATGGCCGAGAATCATGACCCGTTCGCCCAACGCGCGCTTGGCGTCGGCCGTCCGGCGGAAGAGTTCCTCGGCGGACAACTGCTGGTAGTCGGTGATCGGTCTGGGGAGCGTCGAAAGCCGGTTCACTGTGCCTCGCGAAAAGCTGGTGGAGCGTCATTCTACGATAGGCCTCCCCCACAATCAATGAAACCGCCGCCGCAAAGAAGTCCTAGCGCTCCATGGCCCACTCGGTTGACCGTCCGATAGGCCTAATAACCCGTTGACTTCGGGGGAACCGGGGGATACGATTTCGTTCCATAGCTAGGGGGGCCACACGGCTGAGAGTCCGAGCCTTCGGACGACCCTCAGAACCTGACCTGGGTAATACCAGCGTAGGGAAGCGGACGAACTGGACAGGCCGTTTGATCAGCCGCACCCCGCTTCCCCGGTGCGGCTTTTTTTATTTGCAGAACAATACGGCAATCGGCGATCTGCCGTCGGGTTTCAGATATTTGGAGAATAGAACGCATCGCTCGTGGCGTAGGGCGGAAGGCTCAACGCCACAATGATGAAAGGATCTCCTTATGAGCGAACAGGCCACCATCCACGGTAACGGACAAATGACGACGGCATCGACGTTGACCACGGCTCCCTTTCCCGCCTCGAAGAAGGTGTACGTCACGGGAACCCGCCCGGGCGTGCGCGTGCCGATGAGGGAAATCAGCCTCACGCCGACGAGATCGATGAACGGCGGGCCGCCGACTCCGAACGGACCGGTCACGGTCTACGATACGTCGGGCCCCTATACGGATCCGGCCGTCGCCATCGACGTCCGGAAGGGACTCGCCCCGCTTCGACGCGACTGGATTCTCTCGCGCGGGGACGTCGAGCAGCTTGCCGATGTCACCTCGCGGTACGGCCGCATGCGGGCGACCGATCCGAAACTTGCCGGCCTCCGGTTCCAGCACATTCGCAAACCGCTTCGCGCGAAGGCCGGGCACAACGTCACCCAGATCCACTACGCCCGCAAGGGCATCGTGACGCCCGAAATGGAATTCATCGCGATCCGGGAAAATCAGTCCCGCGAGGTCGCCCGGGAGCTCGCGTCCCGCAACGGACACGGCGGAGGCGTGGCGCAGCATCCGGGGCAGCCCTGGGGCGCCGGCATTCCCGCGTCGATCACGCCGGAATTCGTCCGCGACGAAGTCGCCCGGGGCCGCGCGATCATTCCGGCGAACATCAACCATCCGGAGAGCGAGCCGATGATCATCGGCCGCAATTTCCTGGTGAAGATCAATTCGAACATCGGCAACTCCGCCGTCGCCTCCTCGATCGAGGAGGAAGTCGAGAAGATGATCTGGTCGATCCG
>DIHJ01000028.1:0-155 GCA_002420105.1 Nitrospira sp. UBA5699 | reverse complement strand
ATCCACGCCGGCGTACGCCTCGCGTACGTGCCGATGACGGCCACCCGCATGACCGGCATCGTCTCCCGCGGCGGGTCGATTCACGCCAAATGGTGCCTCGCCCATCACGAAGAGAATTTCGCCTACACCCACTTCGAGGACATCTGCGAGATCAT
>DIHJ01000103.1:2542-3387 GCA_002420105.1 Nitrospira sp. UBA5699 | reverse complement strand
ACCCTGAGTACCCTCAGCGAGCGACTGCTGACGCGTGAGACCGAAAACGTCTCACAAAAAGTCAGGCAGATGCTCGAGGAAACCAAGACCACCCTGCGCGAGGCGATGGCCGAATTGGTCGACCACCTGATGGAGCGACTCACGCCCAACGCCAACGGCAAGGCCAAAACCTTCAAGGCCAGCACGGTGACCAACCTGATGGACTTCTTGAACCGGTTCGATGCGCGCAATCTCAGCCAGGATGTGGACTTGCAGAAGCTCGTGAATCAGGCCAAGGGCCTCCTCTCTGGGATGGAACCGAATCGCATCCGGAAGGACGAATCCGTGACCACGGTCGTTCGCGAAGGGATGCGAGCGATCAAGTCCCAGTTGGATGCGCTGCTGGTCGAGAAGCCTTCACGCGTCTACGTGCTGGAGGACGAATAACAGAGAGGTGCCGATTCCCCTTCCGGCAGCTTCGTCGCAGTAATACCTTCTCTGCCGGCGTCTCCATCACAGGATCACGCCAAGGATCACAACCCGTCATGAAGCTCTCGCCCGACGACATCCGCCGCGCCCGTTCCGTCAACCTCATCGAGCTCCTGATCGGGCTGGGCCACAAGCCCGTGTCCCGCCGCCCAGACCATGCCCTCTTCCACTCTCCCTTGCGTGACGACCGCCACCCGTCGTTTTCTGTCTCCCGTGTCAACGGCGCCTGGGTCTGGTATGACTTTGGCCCGGGCACGCACGGCGATGGCATCGAGTTCATCCAACAGACATTCCAGCTCACGTTCCCTGAAGCGGTGTGCAAGCTGCTCGGTCATCCCATCGCCTTCGGCCCTCCTCCAAGCCGATCCCGGAAGGAC
>DIHJ01000103.1:1271-2482 GCA_002420105.1 Nitrospira sp. UBA5699 | reverse complement strand
GACTCGACCCGAGCACAG
Organism: Nitrospira sp. UBA5699; assembly: GCA_002420105.1. GTDB lineage: Bacteria > Nitrospirota > Nitrospiria > Nitrospirales > Nitrospiraceae > Nitrospira_C. The sequence goes on along the minus strand of DIHJ01000103.1, from coordinate 2,464 downwards.
CGGCAGCGCATCGACCTGGCGCGGCAGACCTACCGCAGCGCCAAGGCCCGCATGACGCCCGCGAAAGAAAAAGAGCTCCGGCAGTATTTTCTCTCTCGACAGGTCCCGTACTTTCCCCAACTCGGAGCGGTCTGGATGGCCCGCGGCGAGGCCAAGACCCCGTACATCGGCATCCCACTTCCCAGCCCTAACGTCCACTTCATGCACGGAGTGGAATGCCGGGCACTCCATGACGTTCCGAATGAACTCCTTCGCGCCACGATCGGGATCAAATCTCCGTGGATCATGAAGCGCGGGGACGCGGCGGTCCTCGTCACCGAAAGCATCCTCGACTGCTTAGCCGGCGATGCGCTGTTCGGCCCCACGTTCACCCTGTGCGCCCTGAACGGGATCGGCAACGTCGGCAAACTTCCGGAGTACCTGACTCGCCTCAAGGCTAAGATCGTCTACCTCGCGCTGGATAATGACCCAGATCCCGACAAGGGTCCGAAAGCCCAGCAAGAGGCGATCGTGTTGCTCACCAGGTTGGGAATGCACGTGGTGGATGTCCGAGTCCACCACCAGGCAGGCGTCAAGGACCTCCATAAGCTTCTGCTTCAGGCCCCGACCCGCATCTCGCCGTTCCACCTCACCGAGAGCGGCATTCACCACCAGGCCGCGCCGCGCGCTCCATCTTCCTGTTCGTAACAGCACAGGCATCGCTCAATCCTGATCTCGCAAGGAGACGCCATGGACACGCGCCAGGTTCCGATCACTGCGTTCATCGAGACCTTCAGCGCCAGCCTGTGTGAATCGGCCGCCTCACAGCTCAGGCCCATCTTCAGACCCGAGCACCGGATCACGGCGCAGCCCATCCTGAATCAACTCAAGGAACCGCTCTGGCCTCCGCAAGCGGATGTCGCGACGGCCACGGCCCTCGTGCTCCAGCAGCATCGCGGCGCGTTGATCGTCGGAGAAATGGCGACCGGCAAGACCCGCACTGCGGTCGGCGCCTGTCTCATCCACGGCTCCCGACGCGTGCTGGTGATGGCGCCGCCCCATCTCCTCCGCAAGTGGGAGCGGGAAATCAAACGCATTCTGCCGGACGCCCCGGTCCACCAGCTGAAGTCGCTCAGCAGCATCGATCGCATCGCGAGGACCCCGCTCCCCAACCATCTCCCCCTCTTTGCGATCATCTCCCGCGAAAAGGCCAA
>DIHJ01000103.1:476-1030 GCA_002420105.1 Nitrospira sp. UBA5699 | reverse complement strand
TGTACGACTTCGATCCGAGCGGGCCGCGCCGGTACGCCCTGGCCGATTACATCTGCAAGCAGCACCCGACCGTGTTTGATACGTTCGTGGTTGATGAGATCCACGAACTGAAGGGCAAGGCCACAGCCCAAGGCATCGCCTTCGCGAACCTCATGAAGGTCGCGGACCGGGTCATTGGATTGACGGGTACGCTGTCGAACGGACGCAGCACATCGCTCTTCTACCTCCTCTGGCGTCTCATTCCCAGCCTCAAGTCGGCGTACCGTTTCCACGATGAATCCCGGTGGGTCGATGTCTACGGCATCCGCGAGACGCGCACCACGTGCATCGATGCCGACCAGGTGGTCGAGCGCGGAACTCAGTCCAAACGGAAAGTCTACGTGACGGTCGTGGAGCGGCCGGGGATCTCGCCCCGGCTGATCCCACACCTGGTCGACAAGGCCTGCTTCCTCCGGATGGAAGACCTGGATCTCGCGCTCCCTCCCTATGAGGAGCATGTGCAGACATGCGAACTCGAAGGCCCACTCAAGCAGCAGTACGAGCAGCTCTTCAAA
>DIHJ01000103.1:0-138 GCA_002420105.1 Nitrospira sp. UBA5699 | reverse complement strand
CCTGAAGCAAGCGGGGTTTCGCATGGCCGTCCTCACGGCTGCTGTGCAAGCCGAGCGGCGAGAGGAATGGATTGAGGACCGGGTCAAGGCCGGTCTCGATGTGCTGATCTGCAATCCTCGGCTGGTGCAGACGGGGCT
>DIHJ01000123.1:14540-47580 GCA_002420105.1 Nitrospira sp. UBA5699 | reverse complement strand
CCGAACGCGTGACCTGGCTGTAATCTCCAGCTAGGCGGTCGCTTCAGGAAGGGCGGGGTCCCGAAAGGGGCCCCGCCCTTTCGGTTTCCATCGGTCTTTCGGCTCAGGCGTTCTCCGCCTTCTGTCCACTTGACGGGCTGGGGGGGGTCCAGTAAAGTTGTTCAATGTTGCGTAGTTCCACAGTGAGCCACGGGGTGCCTTCAGCGTGACCTCTCGTCAAGACCAGTCGATCCCGTTTGCCGCGCAAGCCGTTCCCTTCGACGAGTTCTTGGCGGCAGGGAAACTCCCGGAAGGCTTTCTCAGCAGCGAATATGTCGCTCAGCAGTTCGTTGAACGCCTCGTCCACTACATTCTCAGCGTACCGGCCGGCAGCTACACGATGGCGCAACTCAGCCATTTATTGGAACAGCTCGACCCCCGCATGCAGGTGTTTTTCTTTAAACGCCTCAAAGAGACCAGCCCCGAGAGCCTCAAGGATTTCGCGCCGCTCTATTATGGGTTCATGAACGAATTCCATTCCCTCCTGTTTACGTAAGTACCGCGAAAATTTTCCTTGTTGCCGCTTCATTCTCATGTATAATTGACTGGTTAATCCATCGCCACGAGCTATCGAGCCATAAAAGGAGTTCTATGAATTCGACCCTGCAACGTGCGGTAACCAGCTTTTACAACCTCGTCTACGAAGCCCAGACCTTCGCCACGACCATGGCCCGCATCGATACGGCGGAGCAGGAACATTACGCCGGCCGGATTGAAGGGCTCAATTGGGTCTTGGACCGTTGCCAGGAACTCGAGGATATGGATGCCAACCTGACGCCCTCGTCGCTCCAGCGCGTCCTGACGGAAGTCAAATCCGACCTCGATCATGAATTGTCCGTTCAACGGCGGGAAAAGGGACGGCGTGCCGACGGTCGGGAAGAGGCGCTGAATTTTGTGGCGGATTACCTCTCAAGCCTCATTACGGCCACGGAAATCGAATCGGCCAAGACTCCTGCGGCGTAAGTCTCTGGTCTTGTGCGGAAATTCCTCGTTTTTCCTCACGCTCGGCGATCCGTCATCCGTGATCCCGTCTCATTATGATGCGCGAGTGGATCATCTTTGCTCTCTGTCTGGGAGTGGGAGGGCATGTCGCCCTCGGGGTGATGCTGCACATGCCCGATCTTTGGCCCTGGAGCACGGCAGGCTTTTACGGTTTGCTCAGCGGGCTTGCCATCTATGCGGGGGTTCAAGGGGGACGGGGGCTCTGGAAGCTCTTCAAGTCTTCCGGTTCGGCCACAACAAAAAACTCCTCCGGTACCTCCTGGTAGCGGCCTGAACCGGGATCGCCGATTGAGCGCCGCCGTTGACCGGCAGCGGGTCGCTTCCTTACAATTCTTCTATGCCGCTGCCCCCTCGTAAACCGAATATCCCCGTGTGGGCTTCCGGTCCGTCATCCAGACCTGGTCGGACGACAAGACCGGTCTCAACGGGGCAGGCCGACCAATTCAGGTCTCTGAACGCCTCGCTGCTCTACTGTCCCCGCTGCCGAGTCGCCACGCCGACGCGCGAGCGGCTGCTCCTGGTCCTGCCCACGGGGAATCTTTACGAGTACCTCTGCCAGCAATGCGGCACCTCGACCGGCTCCAAAACCGACCAGTCGGAGCCCCGCGTGATCGAACCGTAGGTCGAGCTTGCCGCTCCATCGCATCGAGGGACAACCCGCGTGCCCCCGTGCCCATGCGGGCCGCGGGCTCGAGATCGGGGAGTGCGCATCACGGAAGGGGGAAACCGCCGGCTAGAGGATGCCGTCGAGGGGAATGCCTTCTTCGATCAGCATGACGGGAATATCTTCGCGGATCGGATAGAGGATCTTACGGTCCGACCTGATCAGCCCGCCGTCGAGCAATTCGGTGACCGGCTTTTGGGCTTTGTTCTTCAACAGACCCCGGCTGATCGCGTCGTTGAGCTTATTGACCACCACGTCATCCGCCAGAGTGACATCGAGCTTCGTTTCAGGGCAACAGAGAATCGCCAGGAGATCCTTGTCCACCTGCACCGGACGTCTCATCCCCGCCTGATCAGCCATAACAGACTCCCGTCGTCAGAAGCGTGCCGCGTTTCCAGCAGGATAAAGCAGGCTCGGGCGGAGATCAAGCCGGATCGCAACTCCAAGTCCTCCGTCGATTCTGGTACACTACGGCCAGATCTTCCGCCTTCGTATGGAGAGCCCTGGACCGTGAAGACCCTCTGGCGCCATTCCCTCGCCGGCCTGTTGATTCTCCTCCCGGCCTGGGTCACGTTCTTGATTCTTTCCGCGCTCGTCTCCACGGTCAATCGCGCCATCGCCGACCTCTTGGCCCCGATCGGCATCTCCGCCACGCCCGCCATGGGGCTGCTCCTCTTCGTCCTGCTCGTCTTTACCTCGGGCGCGATCGCCACGCATATTCTGGGCAGACGGCTCATCGCATCGACTGAGCGCTGGATCGAACAGGTCCCGCTCGTCCGCAGCATCTATCTGACACTCAAGGGCATGACCGATCTCTTTCAATTCCGGTCCCGCTTCGGTCGCAGCACGGTGGTGATCTTTCCGTTTCCCCGGGACGGGCTCTGGGCCCTGGGCTTCGTGATGGGAGTGGCTCCTCAGCCCATCCAGGTGGCGCCATCCGCCGCGCTCCTGATGATTTTCGTCCCAACCGCCATTCATCCATTCACCGGCTATCTGGCGTTCGTCCCGGAGGACCGGACGCGCCCGCTCAACCTTCTCCCGGAAGACGCGATGAAGATGGAGTTTTCCGCAGGATTCTACAAGCCCGGAGCCGGCTGGCTCGCGTCTCCCAAGACATCGGCCTGACATTCATGACGACGCCGGACCAGATCATCATCAGACCAGCCCGCGAAGAGGACGTCGAAGCCATCGTCGCATTCAGTGCGGCCATGGCTCTGGAGACCGAAGGCCGCCGGCTCGATCTCACCCGGCTCCATGAAGGCACGCTCGCGCTGCTCAGAACCCCGGACCGGGGCTTTTTCACGGTCGCCGAGCTCGCGCACGGACCGTCGCCGCCCATCATCGGTCAACTCATGATCACGTTCGAATGGAGCGATTGGCGGAACGCGGTCTTCTGGTGGATTCAGAGCGTCTACGTGGCGCCCGCCTGGCGACGGCAGGGGGTCTATCGGCGCATGCACCGCTCCATCGTCGATCTCGCGCAATCACGCGCCGGCGTCTGCGGAATACGATTGTACGTAGAAGCGGGCAACGAGACGGCCCGCCGGGTCTATAGCCGGGTCGGCCTGTCGGTCTCGAGTTATCAGGTGTATGAAACCGACTTCGTCATGCCGCACCGGCGCTGAGGACCGGGGAATGAACCGGGGTGCTTTCACTGTTGAGAACGGAGGCTGTTCATGAAGCATGCGGGAATCATGGTCTTGGCGCTCCTGCTGACACTGGGAGGCTGTGCATTCAGCCGCGGCTCTCTCGGTGACGAGATCAAGACGGAGTCCGTCGCCGCGATCAAGAAAGGGGTCACCCCGAAAGCCGAGGTCCTGACCCTCTTGGGCGCTCCCGACCGCGTCCTCCAGGTCAATGGGCGGGACCTGTTTCAGTACTATCGCTACGATGCCAAAGCCGGAAGCCTGCTGCTCATCCTCATCAATTTTTCACGCGTCTCGATCAGAAGCGACGACCTGTTCGTTCTGTTGAACCGGGAGGGGATCGTGGAGGATGTCCTTTTCTCCAAACGGACGGAAGGCATGGAGTTCCGCTTCTGGCCCTTCGGAGATTGAGGCGGCGCGCATGGCACGTTGGGTGTGTTCGCTCCTCCTGTTGACGATCGCCGGCACGGCGCTGCTCGGGTGCAATGTCGTCCGGATCAGCGTCAACCAGCCGCTGACCCAGGAGGACGTGCAGTTTATCATCCCCGAACAGACGACGTTCGCCGACGTCATCGCCAAACTGGGGACCCCGGACTCGATCGTCGACACCGAAACGGGGATCGTGGCCACCTACCGGTTCCTGGACGCCAAATATTCCCGCGTCAATTTCGGCTGGCTGCTGAAGCCCTGGTCCCCCGTCGATCCCGACCTCGTCATCTCCCGGTCCGGACTCGGCCTCGACGCGTTTGAATTGCTCTGCGATGACCGCTGGATCGTCACGCACCGCAGTTTCCTGCGCCAACTGGCCCCGCCCCAATTCAATCCCTATCCCTTCTGAACTCTCCTCACGCTCTGTTCCGGTGAATTGCCGCCTGCGACCCGTCCCGCTATAATGTCGCCTCATGGAGCCTGGTCCGTCCAATCGTCCGCCGACAGCCAATCCGTTCATCACCTCCTCCTACATTCCGGCCGATCGCGACACGGACTTTCTGCAACGCGACGAACTCCGTTCCGTCCGGATCGGGCTCGAACTGCTGAAGCCCGAGTTGATCCAGCTCGAACAGGGCATCCGCTCGACGATCGTCGTCTTCGGCAGCGCCAGGCTCCAGGAGCCGGCTGCCGCCCACGCGACCCTGCGGAGGTTGGAAGAGGAAGCGGCACGGGCGCCGAACGATCCCTCCGCCGGGCGCAAGGCGGCGATCGCGCGTCGACAGGCGGACCTGTCCAAGTATTACGATGTCGCCCGTGAATTCAGCCGCCTGGTCTCATCGACCTGCCAAGTCGACGGACGCTGCGAGTACGTCACCGTCACCGGCGGAGGGCCCGGCATCATGGAGGCCGCCAACCGGGGAGCGGCGGACGTCAACGCCAAATCGATCGGACTCAACATTACGCTGCCCCACGAGCAACGCCCCAACCCCTACATCACGCCTGAGCTCTGTTTTCAATTTCGCTACTTTGCCATCAGGAAAATGCATTTCCTGATCCGGGCCAAGGCGCTGGTGGCCTTTCCGGGCGGATTCGGCACTCTCGACGAACTGTTCGAAACGCTGACCCTGCTCCAGACCGGCAAGACGCAAAACGTGCTGGTGGTCCTCGTCTGCCGCGACTTCTGGGAACGCCTGATCAACTGGCAGTTTCTCGTGGACAACGGACTGATCTCCACGGACGACCTTCGCCTCTTTCAATATGCCGAGACGGCCCAGGAAGCGTGGGACCTGATCGGGCGTCACAACGGAGTCCCGACGTCATGAAACTGTCTTTTCACGGGGCCGCGCGCTCGGTGACGGGAAGCCGTCACATGCTGGAGGTGCCGAGCTTCAGGTTGCTGCTGGATTGCGGGCTCTTTCAGGGGCGACGCGAAGAAGCCTTCCGGCAGAACCGCGACTTGGGGTTCGATCCGAAGTCGCTCGGCGCGGTGCTGCTCTCCCATGCGCACATCGACCATTCGGGGGCGCTGCCGGTCCTGCCTCGACACGGCTTTTCCGGCAAAGTCTACGTCACCCGCGCGACCGCCGATCTGGCGGGCATCATGCTCGAGGATTCCGCGCGCGTGCAGGAAAGCGACTGCCGCTACGTCAACAAGAAGGAGGGGCGGCGGGGCAAAGCCTGCGTCCGCGCCTTCTACGACGGGGACGACGTCCGCAAGATCGTCAGACGCTTTGACAGCGCACGGTACGGAGACCAGCTGAAAATCGCGCCGCGGATAACCGCCTCGTTCTCCGATGCCGGGCACATCCTGGGATCCGCCGCAATCCGGGTCAAGTACACGGCGCGAGGCAATACGACAACCGTCCTGTTCAGCGGGGACCTCGGCCGCTCCAACATGCCGATTCTGCGGGATCCGGAACCGCCGCCCCCCTGCGATGTTCTCATCCTCGAATCCACCTACGGCGACCGGTTGCACGAGCAGGCCGGCGAGGAGATGAAGAAAAAGGCGCAGGATCTGATCACCCACGCCAAGACCCACAAGAGCAAAATCATCGTCCCCGCCTTCGCCGTCGGCCGTACCCAGGAACTGGTCATGCGGATCAAGGAACTCGTCGGCGAGGGGCGCGTCGATCCCATTCCGATCTACATCGATTCCCCGCTGGCCGACAAGGCCACCGCGGTCTTCCGGCGCCATCCCGAGTGCTACGACGAAGAGACGTTCAAAACGTTTTCGAACGACGGCGATCCGTTTGCCTCGCGCTACATCCATTTCGTGTCGTCACCCGAGGACAGCAAACGGCTCAATACGATGAAAGGCCCCTGCGTCATCATCTCGGCCTCGGGCATGTGCGAAGGCGGCCGCATCCTTCACCACCTCAAGCACGCGATTCAGGACGAGGCCAACGTGATCGTGTTTGTGGGCTTCCAGGCCGAACATACCCTGGGCCGCAAACTGGTCGAGGGATGGGACATCGTGCCGATCTTCGGCGTTCCCACCCCGCGGCGCGCGCAAATCGTCAAGTTCAACGGCTTCTCGGCCCACGCCGACCGCCATGACCTTCTGGCTTACGTCAGGGCCATCGATCCCTTGCCCCGGAAGATTTTCATCGTGCACGGGGAGGAGAAACAGGCCCTCTCGCTGTCGGCCGCGATCCAGGCGGAGCACCCTCGCATCGAGGTGACCGTGCCTCATCTGGGATCGACCCATGACGTCTAACCCGTTCGCCCGACGTCTCGCACCGGTCATGGCCGCGCTGGGCATTGTGCTGGCCGCAAGTCCCTTCGTCCACGCCGGGGAACCGACGGAGCCGCGCCTCCGGGCGCGCGAGCTCGGCATCGTCATCGGCACCTATCCGACCGGACCGCTGAACGCCATCACCGACGTGGCCGGAGTCACCGTCGGCCACACCACGCTCATTTCCGGAGAAGGCCCCTTGAAACCCGGCGCGGGCCCGATCCGCACCGGCGTGACCGTCGTGATCCCGCGCGACGATGTCTGGCATAAGAAGGTCCCGGCCGGGTCGTTTGTCTTGAACGGAACCGGCGAAATGACCGGCCTGGCCTGGGTCGGGGAATCCGGCTTTCTGGAATATCCCGTCGCGCTGACGAACACGCTGAACGTCCCGCGGGTGGCGAACGGCGTCATCAGCTGGATGATCCGGCGGTATCCGGAAATCGGCATCACCGATGACACGCTCACCCCGGTCGTCGCGGAGTGCGACGACGGCCGCCTCAACGACATCCAGGGCCGGCATGTCTCGGAAGCGGACGTCGCCAAGGCGCTGGATGGCGCGTCCGGCGGCCCCGTGACGGAAGGTACCGTCGGAGCCGGAACCGGTATGGTGTCCTACGGATTCAAGGGGGGAATCGGCACGTCCTCTCGCCGTCTCGTCGAAGCGGAAGGCGGGTACACCATCGGAGTGCTGGTAAATGCGAATCATGGCCGGCGCCATGAATTGGTGGTGGAGGGAGTCCCGGTCGGGCGGCTCTACGATGAACCCGCATCACCGGCTGCCCGGATCGGACCGGCGACGGATCCTGCGCTGCCGGGTGCCGGCGAGGGGTCGATCATCATCGTCATGGCCACCGACGCGCCGCTCGACGGCCGGCAGCTCACCAGACTGGCCAAACGCGCCGCACTGGGACTCGCGCGCACCGGTTCAACCGCCAGGCACGGCAGCGGGGATTTTATTCTGGCCTTCTCCACCGCAAACGTGATCCCCCACTATCCGAACGACCGGACCTACGTGATGACTCACCTCGCCGATACCCATCTGAACCCGCTGATCTCGGCCACGGTCGAAGCCGTGGAGGAAGCGATCCTCAACGCCCTCACCGCCGCCACCCCGGTGGTGGGCCGTGACGGCCACCGCGTCGACGCCATCTCGCTCGCGCGCCTGCGCGCGATCCTGGATCATCGCGCCCGGCCGTCGCCATGAACAGGCGGCTTGCATTTGTATCCGTCCCCTCGCTATTCTCACGCCGCTGCCCAGTGCGTGGAGGAACGACATGAACGAGTACCAAATCGGCGGCGGCCTCCGCCTCCTGACCGCCGTGGAAAAAACCGACGCGTTCGGCGACTTCTTGAAAACACGAATGGTCCGAGCCCTGGAAACCGAGGATCCGACGGAGTTGCATTATCTGCTGGCGCAGCTGGACGACTACTACTCCTACATGTGGCGGTATTATAAGAAGCTCGCGAAGGACCGCGCCGAGCGCATGAACCCCGGCGTCTGACGAGACGGACTCAACGGATGATCACCCAGCCGGCGCAAAGCCGCATCTCCACAGGGCTCCAATTCGCCTCGGCGCTCTCCCGCAAGACCGATACGGAAGCCGCCGTCCGGGACCTCGCCGATGCCGTTCGCACGCAGACCGGGCGGGCGCCGCTCGATCTGGCCGTTGTATTCTTCTCCGCGCATCATGCGGAAAAGGCGCGCCTCCTCGCGACCATGGTTCGCGAGGAACTGTCCGTCGATGTCTGTCTCGGCTGTTCCGGCGAAGGCGTCATCGCCGACGCCGAAGAGTTGGAAACGGCGCCCGGGTTGACCCTCTGGGTGGCCAGCCTGCCCCAGGTCCGCGTGACGCCCCTCCGGCTGTCCTTCTCCCCGGCTCAGGACCAAGTCCGGATGACGGGCTGGCCCGAGGCGAGCACGGAGCCCAGTACCTTCATCCTGCTGGCCGACCCCTTCACCACCCCGGTTCACGGCGTCCTGGCGGTGATGGCCGACCGCTATCCCAACGGAAAGGCCGTCGGCGGGCTCTGCGGCGGAGGCCATGGCGCGGGAGAAAATCGACTCATTCGCAACGAGGAAGTCTTCGACGGGGGGTTGGTCGGCGTGCAACTGTCGGGTCCCGTCGCGGTCCGGACGGTGATCGCACAAGGCTGCTCTCCGATCGGCGAGGCCTACGTGGTCACCAAGGCCGAGCAAAATATGGTCTACGAACTGGGCGGCAAACCCGCCCTGCAGCGTCTCCAGGACGTCTTCGAATCGCTGGAGGGGGCACAACGACGAACCGCCCATCGAGCGCTGCACGTCGGTATCGTCATTGACGAGCATCGAAGCCGCTTCGAGCGCGGGGATTTTCTCGTCCGCAATCTTGTCGGCGCGGACCAGCAGGCCGGGGCCATCGCCGTCGGCGACATGGTCCAGGAGGGCCAGACCCTTCAGTTTCAACTGCGCGACGCCAAATCCGCCAGCGACGACTTCCGCTTTCTCCTCGCGGCGGACCGCGCCAAGCACCGGAATCCCCCGCTGGGCGCGCTCCTTTTCAGTTGCTGCGGCAGAGGCGAAGGCCTCTTCGGCCGTGCCCATCACGACAGCGGCGTCCTGCAGGAACGGATGGGACACATTCCCGTGGCGGGGTTCTTCGCCCAGGGCGAGATCGGTCCGGTCGGGGGGCGCAATTTCCTTCACGGGTACACGGCCAGCGCGGCCATTTTTTCGCAACCGGAGGACCGCCAGGAACTCCCGTAAGACGCAACGCGCACATCGTCCCCCGCGGGATGCATCCAACGCCCCTCCACATGAGCAGTGCCGACCCGACGACCGACGACAAAGGAGCACACATGCCGTTTGAACAAGCAGGGCCAGAAGGGAAGGAAGTCACGACAGCCTCGGGATTGCAGTATATCGACCTCAAAGTCGGTACAGGAGCCACGGCGCAGGCAGGCCAGACCGTCACCGTCCACTATACCGGCTGGCTGGAGAACGGAAAGAAATTCGATAGCTCGGTGGACCGCGGCCAGCCGTTCTCATTCCCACTGGGGGCTGGCCGTGTCATCAAAGGCTGGGACGAAGGCGTCCAGGGCATGAAGGTCGGCGGCAAACGCAAATTAATCATCCCGTCGAACCTCGGTTATGGCGCGCGCGGAGCCGGGGGAATCATTCCCCCCAGCGCCACGTTGATCTTCGAAGTCGAATTGCTCGGCCTGTAACGATGCTGACAAGTGTCAAGCCGACAGGCTGACATTCCTGAAGCGGGAACATCTTCCCGCTACCCGGTCCATATTCTTGTCAGCCTGATACCATGTCGTCATGTCAGCAGGATACACGATGAAACACACTCCGCTCATTGACCGGCATCGCGCGCACGGGGCCAAACTCGTCGATTTCGCCGGTTGGGAAATGCCCATTCAGTACGCCAGCGTCGTCGACGAATATCACAGGGTCCGAACCAAGGCCGGGCTTTTCGACGTCAGCCATATGGGCCGGATCGCCGTCTCCGGCCCCGGGAGCCTTGCGTTCCTCCAACGGATGACGACGAACGACGTGCGGAAACTCGCCGTCGGCCAGGCCCACTATTCGATGGTCTGCAACGAACGGGGCGGCATCAAAGACGACATCTTCGTCTATCGGACCGCCGAATCGGACTATCTGCTCTGCGTGAACGCCTCGAATCGCGAAAAGATCCTGCAATGGATCACGGAGCATCAGCGGGCGGCCGGCGACGCCTGCGGGATCGAAGACCGCACGTCGGACCTGGCCCAATTGGCCGTTCAGGGGCCGGCCTCACGGGACATCCTGCTCGCAGTCGGCGCCGACAATGTCGCCGGCCTCAAACTGCATCACAGCTGTGAAAGCCGGCCGGCGGGCATTCCCTGCTTCGTGGCGCGGACGGGCTACAGCGGCGAATTGGGCTACGAGATCAACGTACCGGCGGACAAGGCGGCGGACCTCTGGACCCAGCTCTTGAAGAAGGGAGAGGACGCGGGGTTGAAACCGGCCGGGCTCGGCGCGCGGGATCTGCTGCGGCTGGAAATGGGCTACCTCCTCTACGGCAACGACATCGGAGAAGACACGACTCCCCTCGAAGCCGGAGCCGATTGGACCGTCGCCTTCCAGAAGGGCGACTTTATCGGCAGGCAGGCGCTGCAGGAGCAGGCGCAGGCGGGACCCGCGCGCCGGCTCGTGGCCTTCGAACTCCTGGAGAAGGCCGTACCGCGCCACGGCTTCAGGATCCTCGATCCCTCCTCCTCCCGGCCGATCGGGGAGGTCGCCAGCGGGAATCTCTCGCCGCTGCTGCAGAAAGGGATCGGCTTAGGCTATGTTCTTTCATCCTTCGCGCCGCCGGGAACCGCCCTCGCGATCGAGATACGGGGAAAGATTCTTCCGGCCGCCGTCGTCAAACCGCCGTTCTACAAGCGCAAGGCCTAGCCTTGTGCGGGCATGAGGTGAGAGGCTATGGGCCAGAGGCAATGCGATGACCTCAAACACTGACGATTATTCCATCTTCAATCTCGTGCCACTCGCCACTTGCCCCTGACCATGACTTCGAAGAACATTTACAACGGCAGGGTCATCACGCTGAACATCGACACCGTCACGCTGCCGAACGGCCTGACCGTCGATCTGGAGATGGTGCGCCATCCGGGAGCCGCGGCGATCGTGCCGCTGAAGGAAGACGGAACCGTCATCCTGATCAAACAGTTTCGTCATGCCGCCGGAGGGTTCATCTATGAAATCCCGGCGGGGAAACTCCATCCAGGAGAAGATCCCAGAGACTGCGCCCTGCGCGAACTGGAGGAAGAGATCGGCTACCGGGCCGGCACGCTTGAGCTGATCTCAAGCATTTTCACCGCCCCGGGTTTCACCGACGAGGTGATCCATGTCTATAAGGCGACCGGCATGACGCAAGGCCGGCAGCAGCTGGATCGCGATGAAGTGCTGGAGATCGTGGAACTCCCCCTGGCGGATGCCCTGGCGATGATTCGAGCGGGAACGATTCGGGATGCGAAAACGATGGTGGGATTGCAGTCGGTCTATCTGGGAGAAGCGACCCGGTAGGAGGACCGGCCAAGGAGCCCTCCGCTTTTGGCGGAAGGCCCCTCGAGCCGGTTAGCCTCGCCAAAAAGGGATTAGTTCCCCTTCTTCTCGTCCTTCTTCTTCTCGTCCGCGTGGCCGCCCTTCTTCTCGTCCTTCTTGTCCTTCTTTTCCTCACCGTACACGAGGACGTGGCCGCCCTTCTTCTCATCCTTCTTGTCCTTCTTCTCCTCACCGGCGAACGAAGGAGCGCTGAAGGAAACCGCCACCGCGACCGCCATGATTGCCATCAACATGCGCTTCATAGTATGTCACCTCCCCTTGATTGTGGAATATGTGCCCCTCAACGGGCACTGGTCTGGTACTCAGCAAGCTTGGTGCCCGGTTCCCGAAAATGACGATTCATCGCAATTTCAGCAGCTTAGATGGAGAGGGGGCTGTCGAACTGAAGGTCTTTCCACTCCGGAAACTGTGGCAGAATAGTCGGGCATGACCAAACCGCCTCAGCTCCGGCCGATCCCCCATGCCGTGACCGGGATGCGCCAGACAACCCGTCCGCTTCCGGACCGCCTCCGGCCTGACCTCCGCATCTTGTTCGTCGGCATCAATCCAGGGATCCGATCGGCGGCAGTCGGGCACCATTTTGCCGGCCACTCCAACCGCTTCTGGAAACTGATCCACGAATCCGGCCTGATCCCCCTTCCGCTCACCTATCGGGAGGACCGGCGACTGCCGGAATGGGGGTTGGGGCTCACGAATATCATCAGCCGCACGAGCGCCGGCATCGACGTTCTCGATTCCGCAGAATATCGGGACGGTCGGGCCGCCCTGGAACGCAAGATTGCGCGTTACCGGCCGCGGATCGTGGCTCTGCTGGGCGTCACGATCTTTCGGGTCCTCTTCCCGCAGCGGACGAAACCGGCGCGTCCGCCCGCGCTCGGCCTCAGCAACGTGCAGCTCGCCGGCGTTCCGGTCTTTCTCCTGCCGAACCCCAGCGGCCGCAACGCCCATTATTCCTATCAGACGATGCTCGCGGCCTTTCGAGCGCTGCGGCAGGAAGCCGGTTCACAGTGACCGCGAATCATGCTATCTTCAGCGCCCGACGGAATGTCATGCGTCAATCGTCACACGTCAACCGTAACGAAGCCTTTTCGTCGAGACTTCGTTCTTTCACTCCACGATTGGCGACTGACATGTGACGAATGACGACAATTGAAGGAGAACCAGGGACCATGCTGCTACAGGGAAAGAAAGGCCTCATCATCGGCGTCGCCAACAAGCACAGCATCGCCTGGGCCATTGCCCAATCCGCGGCCGGGCAGGGCGCCCAGCTCTTTTTCAACTATCAAAACGACCGCTTGAAGGAGAACGTCGAAGAGCTCGTGGCCACGCTGCCGGGCTCCAAGGCCTTCCCCTGCGATGCCGGAGACGACGCCCAGATCGACGCCTTGATGACCCACGTCGGAAAGGAGGCCGGCAAACTCGACTTCCTGGTCCATTCCATCGCCTTTGCTCCGCGTGAGGAACTGACGGGGCAGTTCGTCAACACCACCCGCAAAGGCTTTGCCACCGCGCTCGACGTGAGCGCCTATTCGCTGGTGGCGGTGACCAGAGCGGCCCTCCCGCTGATGACGGACGGAGGATCCATCGTGACCTTGACCTACCTGGGAGCGGAACGCGTGGTCCCGCACTATAACGTCATGGGCGTCGCCAAAGCCGCCCTCGAGGCCACCGTCCGGTACCTGGCCCATGACCTCGGTCCGAAGAACATCAGGGTCAATGCGATCTCCGCCGGGCCGATCAAGACGCTCGCGGCACGGGGCGTTTCCGGCATCAGTAAGATGGTCGACCACCACAAGGAATTCGCGCCGCTCCGCCGGGCCACGGAACAGGGGGAAGTGGGGGATACCGCATTGTTTCTCGTCAGTTCGCTGGGACGGGGCATTACCGGAGAAGTGATTTACGTGGACGGAGGGTACAACATTCTGGGATCGCTGGCATCAGTCGAATGATTCGTCAATCGACAATCGCCATTCGTCAATCGTAGGAACCAAGTGGAGCCGCTCTCATCACGGCCGACGAATGACGTTTGACAAGGACCTATTATTCGATCGTTCTCCGCAACGCCTTCAGTCGTCCCGCCTTCTTCTTACTCTCCAGCCTTCTATTTTGTGAACTCTTGGTCGGCTTCGTGGCCTTTCGCTTCTTGCGGGGAATCGCCACGCTCTGAATGAGCGCTCGCAGCCGGTTCAGCGCATCCTCCCGATTCTGGTCCTGACTCCGATACTGCTGCGCCTTGATCGTGATCACACCGTCGTCTGATATGCGGCTATCCCGCAATTTCAGCAGCTCTTCCTTGTAAAACGGCGGCAGCGACGAGGCCCCAATGTCGAATCGCAGATGGACGGCCGAGGATACCTTGTTGACATGTTGCCCCCCCGCCCCCTGCGACCGCATCGCATGGATGTCGATCTCGGAGTCGGGGATGGCCACGTGTGAGGAGATCTGCAGCATGGCCGAGTGTACCGCAGTCGTATGAGTTGAGTCATGCGCCCGGGCGCGAAGATACGTCGGCCTCGGCCTCCCCGGTCTCGACCGGAGTCACGCAGGAGAAAACCTCTCTGACGCGCGGATTACTGCAGCTCGGGCAGGCGGTCGATGATCCGAAGCCTCACCTCGTCTCCCACCTGCATCTGGACCATCTTGGTCGTGAGGCTGGCGCGCACCCGCTGGGCGTCTTCGAGCTTGAACTGCACCTGCCCTCCGCAGCGTTCGACCAGATGAAACAGCAGCAGCGTCGTCAGACGTTGAAGCTCGTCGTCGGTGGTATGTTGGCTCAAGTTCAGAATCTGTGACATGAAAGCGGCCTCGCTCAGCGGTTGCGTGACGGCTCTTTATCGCCGATCCCCTGAGCCTTTCACAATGCCCCAAAGGGAGGGGAAGACGGGCAGTCCGCCCGCACCCCCACGAAGACCTTCTCGCAATTCCTGCTATTTCTTATGACAAATCAAGCGGTTGGAATCGTGCGACCTGATCCGACGGGAGCGGCGGCAGGCCATGCAAACAGCCCTTGCTACTCGGTGGAATAACTGTCCATGGGAGGGCAGGTACAGACCAGGTGACGGTCCCCGTAGGCCTCATCGATCCGGCTCACGTGGGGCCAGAACTTCCTCTCCCTCACCCAGGGAGCCGGATAGGCGGCCTGCTCGCGGCTGTAGGGCCGGTCCCATTCGGAAGCCGTGACAACTTGAGCCGTATGGGGGGCATTCTTGAGGAGGTTATTCACGCGCGGTTGACGGCCGTCCGCGATGTCCTGAATCTCCGCGCGGATGCGGATCATCGCGTCGCAGAACCGGTCCAACTCGGCTTTCGACTCGCTCTCGGTCGGCTCGATCATCAAGGTCCCGGCGACCGGAAACGACACCGTCGGGGCATGGAAGCCGTAATCCATCAATCGCTTCGCGACATCCATCGCTTCCACGCCGGCGGTCTCCTTGAATTGCCGCAGATCCAGAATGAACTCATGCGCCACGAATCCCGACGTTCCGGTGTAGAGAATCGGATAGTATTTTTCCAGCCGCTTGGCCATGTAGTTCGCATTCAAGATCGCCACCTGCGTGGCCTTGGTGAGCCCGTCGCGCCCCATCAGCGCGATATAGACCCACGAAATCGTCAGGATGCTCGGACTCCCGTACGGCGCCGCCGACACCGGGCCGATGGATTGGTCGCCGCCCTGTTGCGTCACCGGATGGCCCGGCAGAAACGGCGCCAGATGTCTGGCGACCCCGATGGGCCCCATGCCCGGCCCGCCGCCTCCGTGGGGGATGCAAAACGTCTTGTGCAGGTTGAGATGACAGACGTCGGCGCCGATGTCGCCGGGACGACAGAGTCCGACCTGGGCGTTCATGTTCGCGCCGTCCATATAGACCTGCCCGCCGTGGGTGTGGACGATCTGGCAGATGCGCCGGACGTCCGCTTCGAAGACGCCGTGAGTCGACGGGTAGGTCAACATCAACGCCGCCAGGCGATCCCGGTGCTGGGCCGCCTTGGCTTCGAGGTCCGCCAAATCGACGTTGCCCTGCTTGTCGCAGGCTACGGGCACGACGGTCATGCCCACCATCGCCGCGCTCGCGGGATTCGTGCCATGGGCCGAGACGGGGATGAGGCAGACATCGCGGTGAAATTCCCCCTGACTCCAGTGGTAGGCGCGAATGACCATGAGTCCCGTATATTCCCCCTGCGAGCCCGCGTTCGGCTGCAACGACACGGCGGAGAATCCGGTGATCTCCGCGAGCCAGGCTTCCAGTTGACGGAAGAGTTCCTGATACCCCTTGCTCTGTTCGAGCGGCGCGAACGGATGCAGGCGCGCAAACTCCGGCCAGGTGACGGCCAGCATCTCCGCGGTCGCATTAAGTTTCATCGTGCAGGACCCGAGCGGAATCATGGAGTGGGTGAGCGAAAGGTCGCGCGATTGAAGACGATGGAGATACCGCAGCATCTCATGTTCGGCGTGATACCGGTTGAACACCTCGTGCGTCAGGTAGGGACTCGTTCTCGCCAGGTTGGCGGGAAAACTCGTCGTGACGGTCCGGCTCAGGTCCTGAACGGTACATGACAGCCGTTCGTGGCCGACGAAAATCTCCATCAGCCGGCGGACGTCGTCTTCCGTGCTCGTTTCGTCCAGCGACAGGCCGAGCGAATCGTCCTCGTGCCGGCGCAGGTTGATGCCCCGCTCGTCGGCCCGGATGAGAATCTGTTCGCATTGCGCCTTGGTCACCCGGACCCGCACCGTGTCGAACAACTCTTCGCTGCCGACCTCAAATCCCAACTGGCGCAATCCGGCGGCCAGGATGAGGGCCAATCCGTGCACGCGTTCGGCAATCCGCCGCAACCCTTCCGGGCCGTGGTATACGGCATACATGCCGGCCATGATCGCCAGCAGGACCTGCGCCGTGCAGATGTTGCTCGTCGCCTTCTCCCGTCGGATGTGTTGCTCGCGCGTCTGCAGCGCCAGGCGATAGGCCGTCCGGCCCGTCCGGTCCTTGGACACCCCGACGATCCGCCCCGGCATCTGCCGCCGGTAGTCGTCCTTCGCCGAGAGAAACGCGGCGTGGGGGCCCCCGAACCCCATCGGCACGCCGAACCGTTGGCTGGACCCCACGGCGATGTCGGCCCCGAATTCGCCCGGCGGACGCAGGAGCGTGAGCGCCAGCAGATCGGTCGCCACGACCACCAGAATCCCGGCCTTGTGCGCCTGCTCGACGATCGCGCTGTAGTCCCCCACGTATCCGTCGGTGGTCGGATACTGCAGCAGCACCCCGCTCAGCTGCTGATTCTGGAAATCGATCTCCTTGGTCCGTCCGACGTGCAGCGTGATCCCCATCGGCACCGCTCTCGTCTGCATGACCGCGATCGTCTGCGGATGGCAATCCTTCGACACGAAGAATTCCTTGCGCTCCTGGCCGGCGCTGCGGGCGATCGCCAGGCACATCGTCATGGCTTCCGCCGCAGCGGTCGCCTCATCCAGCAGCGAGGCGTTGGCAAGGGGGAGGCCGGTCAGATCGGCGACCATGGTTTGATACGCGACCAGCGCCTCCAATCGACCCTGCGAGATTTCCGCCTGGTAGGGCGTGTATTGCGTGTACCATCCGGGGTTTTCGAGAATGTTCCGCTGAATCACGCCGGGCGTGATGCAATCGTAGTACCCCATGCCGATGAAGGACCGGTAGACCCGGTTCTCCTCCGCCAGGCCGCGCAGTTCCTGCAGCACCGCCTGTTCGCCGCGATGCGCGGGGAGATCCAGGGTGCGCCCCAGCTGAATATCCCGCGGCACGGTCGCATCGCTTAAGGCCTGCAACGACTGCAGGCCGAGCAGGGCGAGCATCTCGCGCATGTCCGCTTCCGTGGGACCAAGATGGCGATGGATGAACGTATCGGTCGGGTTCAGGAATTCAGGGGTGCTCATGAATCGTGGTTCGTCCTCTGCATTCGTATGGTTCGCGCGGCGGTCCGCCTGCGCCGCGCGAAGATTATCATGCCCGCCCCCCGTTCTCCAAGCGGAGATCACCGCCGTCGTCGCCGCATTCCCGACGCCCGCAACGGAAGGAGGCACCGCGGCTGCGGCCCCCACTGGAGACCGACGCCCCCGGGTTTGCTATAATCCTCCATTACCGCCATGCGGATCCTGGTCATCGAAGACGAAACCAAAGTGGGGTGCTTCATCAAGCGGGCACTTGAGGAGGAGAGTTACGCGGTCGACCTCTGCGAAGACGGGGCCAAGGGGCTGGAGATGGCGCTCGCGACCGACTACGATTCCATCATCGTCGACCTGATGCTGCCGACCCTCTCCGGACTGGATATCGTCAAGAGCATTCGCCGCGAACGCATTCAGATCCCGATCCTCATTCTGACCGCGCAATCCCAGGTCGACCAGCGGGTCAAGGGGCTCGATGCCGGAGCCGACGACTATCTCACCAAACCCTTCGCCATCGACGAACTCCTGGCGCGCGTCCGCGCGCTGCTCCGCCGCGGCACCACCGACAGCCCCGGCGTGCTGCAGATCGACGACTTGATCCTGAATCCCGCCACGCGCGAGGTCACCAGAGGGGGCCAGCGCATCGAGCTGACCTTGAAGGAATACGCGCTGCTGGAATACCTGATGCGTCACTCGGGGCGCGTCCTCACGCGCCCCATGATTTCGGAGCACGTGTGGAACCAGGATTTCGACACCTTCACGAACGTCATCGACGTCTACGTGAATTACCTGCGTAACAAGATCGACCGGGGACGGACGAAGAAACTCATTCATACCATCCGCGGCAGCGGCTACATGCTGAAGGCCGATTAGCCGGATGAAGGCCAAGGCTGAGGTCCAGGCTGAGTATATGGAATCAGATGATGGCTCAACCTTCGCCTCAACCTCAGCCTAGGAGTCTTTCATGCCGCTGCGCCTCCGACTCACCCTCTGGTACGGCAGCGCCCTCGCCCTGATTCTGATCACGTTTTCCACGATCCTCTACTTCGTCACCGCCCGCAGCCTGCGGGACGCGATCGATCAGTCCCTGGAAGAAACCGCCGCAGCCGCGGTCCGGTCGCTGGAGGAACGCGGCTTCCTGCCGCTCATCGACGAAAACGAACTGATGTCGCAGTTTCCCGAGCTCGCGCGGATCGACAAGTTCTTCCAGATCTTCAGCCCCTCCGGCACCATTACGATCCGCTCGCCGAACGTGAAGCAGCACGAACTGCCGCTCAGTCGTCGGGCGCTGGAAGTGGCGTTCACCGGAGAAACCATCTTCGAGTCCGCCAAATACCCCAAGGAACCTCCGCTCCGCCTGATCTCGGTACCGATCATCTATCGGGGCAACCTGCTCTATATCGTGCAGGTCGGCACCTCCCTGGAATCGGTCGACCAGACGCTGAACCGTCTCCTGCTCGTCCTCCTCGTCACCATGCCCCTGGCCCTGGCCGTCTCGCTGGCCGGAGGCTGGTTTCTGGCGGGACGGGCCCTGCGGCCGGTCGATGCGATCACGCTGGCGGCGCAGCGAATCGCCGCGGGCGACCTCACGCAGCGATTGAACGTTCCCGCGTCCGCCGACGAAATCGGCCGTCTCGCCGGCACGTTCAACAACATGATCGCGCGGCTGGAAACGTCGTTCCGGCAGATCCGCCAGTTCAGCAGCGATGCGTCGCACGAATTGCGGACCCCGCTGACCGTCATGAAGGGCGAAACCGAACTGGCGCTGCGCCGGCCGCGCGAAGCCGGCGATTACACCGTCGTGCTCGAAAGCAATCTCGAAGAGATCGACCGCATGACCCGCATCGTGGACGAGCTGCTCTTTCTCTCCCGGGCCGATATGGGCGAGGTAAAGATGGAGCACCTGCCGGTCCGGCTGGAAGTCCTGTTGGAGGACATCCACAGGCAGGCCTCGCTGCTCGGCCAGGAGCGGGACGTCCAGGTCGCGCTCGGCTTGGTCACGCCGGCCGTGGTGCTGGGCGACGAATTGCGCCTGCGCGAGCTGTTGTTGAATCTTGTCGACAACGCCGTCAAGTATTCGCGACCCGGCGGGTCGGTGGATATTTCGCTCGACACGGAGGCCGATCAGGCCAAGCTCGCCATCACCGACCACGGGATCGGCATTTCGCCCGAGGATCAGGCCAAGATCTTCGATCGGTTCTACCGCACCGACGACGCCCGTACGCACACGAAGAAGGGAACGGGGCTGGGCCTCGCCATCTGCGCCTGGATCGTCGACGCGCATCACGGCCGCATCGCCGTGCAGAGCGAAGTCGGCAAAGGGTCGACCTTCACCGTCACGCTGCCCCTTGCTCCGCGATCGGCTTAACGACTTCTAATACCCTCCTAATTGATCTCTCATCGCCGGTTGTTACGTTGATCTGTGCCCGAGACGGGGCAGACCTCACGTTCAACTCGTCACCAGTTCGAACAGCGCAAGGAGGGAACCATGTCGCAGTCGATGACCCGCACCGTTGCAGCCGCATGTGGAATGTCGGTCTTGGGCGCCGCACTGATCTGGGGAAATCAATGGCTGCCGCCTTCGCACGCATCGGGCCCGGCGGCGCCGGCGCCCGCTCCGCCCGCCGTCACGATCCCGGCCCTTCCGGCCAATGGCTTTACGGACGTCGCGAAAGCCGTGACCCCGGCGGTGGTCAACATCACGACGGTCATCGCAGACAGAGTCTCGGACGGCCGGAACGGTCAGGACGAGTCGCGCGAACGGATGGAGGAGTTCTTCGGCGGCCCCAACGGGCCCTTCGGACCGAGATTCCGCGGTCCCCAGGGCCCCGGCGAACCGCGCGGCCGTCGGGGCGGCGGACAGGGTTCCGGCGTCATCGTCTCGGCCGAGGGCTATATCCTGACGAATAACCATGTCATCGAGAATGCGCGAGAAGTCACCGTGACCCTTCCCGACAAACGGGAATTCAAGGGCCGAATCGTCGGCACCGACCCGAAAAGCGATCTCGCCGTCGTGAAGATCGACGGGCAGAACCTGCCGACCGTGGCCTGGGGCGACGCCTCCAAGCTCCAGGTCGGAGAATACGTCCTGGCGGTAGGCAATCCCTTCGGCCTGAACTCCACCGTCACCCTCGGCATCGTCAGCGCATTGGGCCGCGGCCGCATGGGGATCACGCAGTATGAAGACTTCATTCAGACGGACGCCGCGATCAATCCCGGCAACTCCGGCGGGGCGCTGGTGAATACGAAGGGCGAACTCGTGGGGATCAACACCGCGATCTTCTCGCAGACCGGCGGCTACCAGGGCGTCGGCTTTGCGGTCCCGACCAGCATGAGCAGGCCGATCTATGAAAGCCTGGTGAAGAACGGCAAGGTGATCCGCGGCTATCTCGGCATCGGCATCCAGGACCTGAACCAGGATCTTGCCCGGTCCTTCGGGATCGCCGACGGCAAGGGTGCGCTCGTCAGCGACGTCAAGGACAACAGCCCGGCCGATCAGGGCGGCCTCAAACAGGGCGACGTGGTCACGGCCTACCAGGGCTCGTTGGTTGAGGATGCCGTCGCGCTGCAGCGGATGGTGACCAGGACCGCGGTCGGCACGAAGGTGCCGGTGAGAGTGATCCGTGACGGGCGCGAAAAGGAGCTGACGATCACGATCGGCGAACAGCCGGACACCGCCCGGACGGCCAAGGCCGAAACCGGCGAGGCCGATTATGCGTTTGCCGGGGCGGCCGTCCAGGACCTGGATCGGGAAACCGCCAAGGAGTTGGGCCTCAAGGGCAAGGCGCAGGGCGTCGTCGTCACCGGCGTCGAGCCGGACAGCAGCGCGGAAAAGGCCGGCCTCATGGCCGGCGATGTGATCCGCGAGATCAACCGGCAGCCGGTCAAATCGGTGAAGGATTTCGAGAAGGCGTCTTCGGCGGTGAAGAAAGGGGACAACGTCCTGATCCTGATCAACCGGCGCGGCGCGGCGCTGTTTCTCAGCGCGAAAGTGTAGGGGCGGGCGGCGCGGGACGGGGCCCGGATCCCGTCCCCGCCGTCCTTCGCCGCTTCAGTCGAAGACCACGGTCTTTCTTCCGTAGACCAGCACCCGCCGCTCGATGTGCCGACGGACGGCGCGGGCCAGCACGATCTCCTCGAGATCGCGCCCCTTCCGTACCAGATCGTCGACCGTATCGCGGTGTCCCACCCGGATCACATCCTGTTCGATGATCGGTCCTTCGTCGAGATCTTCGGTCGCATAGTGCGCCGTCGCGCCGATGATCTTCACGCCCCGCTCGTAGGCCTGCCGATAGGGATTGGCGCCGATGAACGCCGGCAGGAACGAATGGTGGATGTTGATGACCGGACAGCCGACCTGCGCGAGAAAATTCGAGCTGAGGATCTGCATGTAGCGGGCCATCACCACCAGCTCCACGCCCTGCGCCTTCAGCAGGGAGAGAACCTGTTGCTCCTGCTGCGGCTTCGTGTCTTTCGTGACCGGACAGACGGCGAACGGAATCTTGAAGAGGTCCGCCCACACGGCGCAGGTGTCGTGGTTGGAAATGATCACGGGTACATCGATGTGCAACTCGTCCCGCTTGTGCCGCTGCAGAAGATCCGCCAGACAGTGATCCTGCTTGGACACGAGAATCCCGACTCGCGTGCGGCGCGAGGTGAGGTGGACCTCGTAGCGCATCCCGAACACCTTCGCAATCGAAGAGAAGGCCGCGGGGATCTCGTCCGGCGGAATCTGCAATCCCTCCGTCGCACATTCCATCCGCATCAGAAAATCGTTCGTTTCTTCGTCCGTATGATGGTCGGAGTCGAGAATGTTCCCCCCGAACTCGTGAATGAATCCCGACACCCGAGCGACGATCCCCTTGCGATCTTTGCAATGAATGAGCAGAACGACGGAGTCTTTTCGGTGCGCGGTCATCGACGGCGGCTCCTTCCATGCGTGTGAGAGCGACGTGTCATGGATCGGGCAAGGAATCGGCGGGGTTCAGGGAATGATGTGCCCGACGAGATCGTAGGTCGCAGCGTCGGTAATCTTCACCTGCACGAACTCGCCGGCTTCGGCCGTCCCGTCGTTGATGTAGACGGCCCCGTCAATCTCCGGCGCGAGCCCTTGATGCCGGCCCTCCAGGAGCAGGTCGGTTTCCTCCGACGGCCCGTCGACCAGGACTTCGAGCGTCGATCCGATCTGCTCGCGGCCCTTGGCCGCCGCGATCTGCTCCTGAAGGGCCAGCAGCTCGTTGCGGCGCTCTTCCATGACCGGCCGGTCGATCTTGCCCTCGAGATCGACCGCGGGTGTCCCCTCTTCATCCGAATACAGGAAGGCCGCCACCCGGTCGAACTCCGCATCTTCCACGTACCGTCTCAATTCCTCGAAGGCGGCGTCGGTTTCGCCGGGGAACCCGACGATGAACGCCGTCCGGAACGTGACGCCGGGGATGCGGGTTCTGATGCGCGCGACCAATTTCTCGACGGCGGCGCGATCGCCCAACCGGTGCATGCGGTTGAGCATCCGGTCGTTGATGTGCTGCAGGGGCATGTCGATATACTTCGTGATCTTCTCTTCGCCCGCATAGAGGTCCAGCAACTCGTCGGTCACCTGCTGCGGATACAGATAGAAGGGCCTGATCCAGCGCAGCCCCTCCACCTTCACCAGTTCGCGCAACAACGACACGAGTCCCTGCCGCAAGCCGAGATCGACGCCGTAATTGACCGTGTCCTGCGAAATCAAATTGAGTTCCTTCACGCCCTCCGCCGCCAAACGCCGGGCCTCCGCGACGATCGAGTCCACCGGCCGGCTCCGCTGCTTCCCCCGCATCAGCGGAATCGCGCAGAAGGCGCAGTTGCGGTTGCAGCCTTCGGCGATCTTCACATAGGCGCCGTGCCGCCTGCCCAGTCGGAGCCGGGGTGCCAGTTCGTCGTACAGGTACGGCGGCTGGCTGATCCAGAGCCGCCGGTGCCGCTTCTTCGGGGCCAGCAGGTCGCGGCAGATCTCGGCGATCTTCCCGAATTCGCCGGTACCGACGACGCCGTCGAGTTCCGGCAATTCCTTGAGCAGGTCGCCCTGATAGCGCTGGGCAAGGCAGCCGGCGGCGATCAGCACGCGGCAGGCCCCCTCCTTCTTCAGCCGGCTGTGGTCGATGATCGTATTGATCGACTCCTGTTTGGCTTCCTCGATGAAGCCGCAGGTATTGATGATGACGACTTCGGCCTTCCCGGCGTCCGCGGTGAGTTCGAAGCCGCCGCTGACGAGGGTCCCCAGCATGATTTCGGAATCCACCTGGTTTTTGGAGCAGCCGAGGTTGACGAACCCGATGGTCGTCTTGGCACCGGCAACCCGGGCGGGTTTGGCGCATGTGGGCCGATCGACCTTGATGAGAGACTGGCTCATAAGAGGATCAGTCTACGGGACGATGAAAAAGCCTGTCAATGAGCGCCGGGGAGCCTCTTGCGGGATGCGGGGCAATTCCCCTATGGTGCGGCCATGATCCGATCGTTCCAGGGCATCACGCCGACCATTCCGGCATCCTGCTTCATCGAAGACACGGGCGTCGTCATCGGCGACGTCGTGATGGGCGAAGTCTGCAGCGTGTGGTTCCACGCCGTGATCCGCGGCGACGTGAACTTCATCCGCATCGGCGACCGCACCAATGTCCAGGACCTCTGTATGCTGCACGTCACGCACGACACGCACCCGCTGGTCGTCGGCAACGATGTGACGATCGGGCATCACGTGGTCCTCCACGGGTGCACGATCAAGGACCGGGTGCTGGTCGGCATGGGGGCCATCATCATGGACGGGGCCGTCATCGGAGAGGATTCGGTGGTCGGAGCCGGGGCGCTGGTCACCGAGGGCACGATCGTTCCGCCCAAGAGCCTGATCCTGGGATCACCGGCCAGGGTGAAGCGGCCGGTGACCGACCAAGAACTGGCTTGGATCAAAGAATCGGCCCAGAATTACGTGACCTACTCACGCCAGTATCTGACGACCTCGGGAAAGAACGCCGGTTTCAAAGTGTAACCGGTTGCAGGTTACACCGTTGAAACGAGCGGATCCCTGTTCAACTTTCTAACTTTTACACCGGTTCTCACCGATCCGAATGAAGCAGATCGGGTCTCCCACGAGCGCGGTGGGATATTGCCGGCGTTCGACCAGATAGGGAATTCCTTTCCGATGACACCAGTCCGCGATCCACCGGACTTCCTCGGCGGAGGTCGTGACCAGGCCAGGCAGGCTCAGCTTGGGCATGCAGCGGTTCACGATCGATCGCACGGTCCGGCGCTCCTTCCGGAAGAGCCCCGGATCGAACGTCACCGGATCGGCATTCCCGTAGGACAACGGCGCGACATGCGGAAACCGCTCCGGATCGTTCAAGACGCTGACGATCCAGAGGTGATCGAACCGGCCCGTCGCCGTCGCCGCATCCTCCGGCCGGAACCTGACCGGCGTCCCCCGACACGTACGGTTGAGGGACGTCACTTCCGACCGCCGGAGATTGTACGGAAACACCCGGCGTTGCAGATCGAGCGCCTCCACAAGCAAGGGGGGAAGTTCCGCCACCCCGGCGCCCACATAGAGACTGCGCCCTCCCGGCTTCAATCGTCGGAGCAGGGCCCCCGCGATTCCCAGGCCGAGACGACGGCAGGGCTCCCGCTTGGCGTTCCAGAATTCGTCGCCCCCTTCGTAACAGTACACCCGGCCGAGCATTCGATACTCAAGCCGACGAAACACCGTCGTGATGGCGGCTTCTGCGGTCCGGGAGATCCGTCGAGGCCCTGTCATCGTGCCTCCCCGGCCGCAAGGGCGCGGACCGACCCGACGACGGCATCGATCACCCCTTCGAGAAAGTCCGGGTCCAAGGTCTCGATCGTATCCGTCGGTTGATGGTAGTGAGGGTTCCTGAAGTCGGCCGTATCGGTCAGCATGACCGCCGGGTACCCTTCGTCCCAGAAGGCGGCGTGATCGCTCCGACGGACATCCGGCAGCATTTCTCCCCCGGCAGGCACGGCTAACACCACGGTCGGAAGCCGAGGCAGGACCTGTCGGGCGCTGCGCTCGACGGCGGCGGCGAGGGATCGCGAGGCCTCGTTTCCGATGATGCCCAGAAAATCGCCCACCGTGGGCACCGCGATCGGCACGCCTGGCGGAATGCGCTGCGAGCCCGGTTCCCTGCTGGCATAGCCGACGCATTCCAGAATGATCGCCCCGGCGAGTTCCTGACCCGCCTGCCTGATCTGCGAGACGAAGGCCCGGCTGCCCAGCAGCCCCTGCTCTTCGAGGCAGAAGGCCGCAAGCCAGACCGGACGCGCCATGCCCGCGCGCCGGAAGGCGCAGGCCACCTCGAGCAGCACCGCCAGGGCGCTCGCATTGTCATCGGCGCCCGGAGACCCCGCGACGGTATCGTAGTGCGCCCCGATCAGGATGGGCGCCCGACGATCCCTCGCGACCCGCCCCGAAGGCTGCTTGACGGCGAGAATGTTCCGATAGGTCTTGCCCCATGCGCGAAAGGGCTGCCGTGTGGTCGTCCATCCGCAGCGGGAGAATTCCGTCGCCAGGTACCGGGCGGCGTCACGGAGCCGGCGCGACGAATGATCGGGGTGGCGTTCGCCCGTCAACGCGCGGAGATGGCGGCTGATTCTGATCCGTCGGTTCGACAAGACTGGTCGTCGGGGAACGGGGCTAAGCCGTGATTTCGGTCCCGATCCCTTTTCGCGTGAACACTTCGAGCAGGATCGCGTGGGGCATCCGCCCGTCGATGATGTGGGCCTTGCCGACGCCCTGTTCGAGGGCGTCGAGACAGGCGTGCACCTTGGGCAGCATGCCTTCCGTAATCGTACCCTTCTTGACCATGCGCTGGACGTCTTTGCGCGAGACGGTCGAAAGGTGGCGGCCCTTGGCGTCGCGGATCCCTTTGATGTCGGTCATCATGACCAGTTTCTCCGCGCGCAAGGCCCCGGCGATCGCCCCCGCCACGAGATCGGCGTTGATGTTGTAGGTGTTCCCCTCCCGATCGGTCCCGATCGGCGCGATGACCGGAATGTAATGATCCCCCTGGAGCTTGATAAGGAGGCTGGGATCGACCTTCTCGATATCGCCGACGAACCCGAAGTCGCTGCCGACTTCGTCGTCGTCGATGTCCCGCTCCAGACTTTCGGCCCAGGCCTTGGCCGTCAGAGGTTTGCTCAGGATCAGGCCGCCGTCCTTTCCGCTGAGCCCGACCGCGCTGCCGCCGTGCCGGTTGATGAGGTCCGTGATCTCCATGTTGATTTTCCCGGCCAGCACCATCTCGACGATCTCCATGGTGGCTTCGTTGGTCACCCGCACCCCATGCAGAAACTTCGACTCGATGCCCAGCCGGTCGAGCATCTTGTCGATCTGCGGCCCGCCTCCATGGATAATGACGGGATTGAGGCCGACATACTTGAGGAGCACGACATCCTGGGCGAAACGCTCCTTCAGCGACGACTCCGTCATGGCGTTGCCGCCGTACTTGATGACGATGGTCTTGCCGCGAAACGTGCGGATGTAGGGCAGGGCCTCGATCAGCACGTTGGCCTTCTTGATGAGCTTGTTCATCGCCGACTCCTCACAGGACGGTCCGGTTCAGGATCCGGCCCCGACAATACCACGACCGGCCTCTTCACGCACAGAGGGAATCAGGGGGGAGGGGGGCGGCGTCACCGCTTCCCGTCTTTGACCGTGCGCTCGCCCGGCGCGCGTCCCGCTCTCGGGTGCGCTTTGTCGTAGACGGCCAACAACTGATCGGTTGCGACGTGCGTATACTTCTGGGTCGTGCTGAGCGAGGCGTGGCCCAGCATCTCCTGGATGGCGCGGAGATCGGCGCCTTCGTCGAGCAGATGGGTGGCGAACGAATGGCGCAGCGTGTGGGGGCTCACGGACCCGCCCGCGAGCCGGCCGGAATAGCGCGCCACGATGCGGGCGACGCTTCTGGCGGTCAACCGCCCGCCCCGGTGGTTCAGGAACACCGGCGCCGACCGCTGCGGCCCGGCTCCGGACGGCCGCAACGATTCGCGATAGGTCCGGATCGCCTCAACCGCCAGATCGCCGATCGGCACGATCCGCTCCTTTTTCCCTTTGCCTTGCAGCCGGACGACCCCCTCCGAGGCATGAAGATCGCCGAGGCTGAGCGAGACCAGCTCGCTGACCCGCGCTCCCGTCGAATAGAGCGTCTCGAGCAGCGCCCGATCGCGCAAGGAGGCGGGCGTAGCCCGGTTCGGAAATGCCATCAACGCGTCCGCGTCGTCTTTGGTCAGCACGCGGGGCAGATGCTTGGGCCGTTTCGGGGTGCGGAGATCTTCGACCGGATTGCGTTTCACCCGTCCGGTCCGCGTGAGGTAGCGATAAAAACTCCGGAGGCAGGCCAGCTTCCTCGCCAATGACGTGGACTTCTCGCCGCGGCGGTCCAGCCAGTGGAGATAGGCGCGCGCCGCTTCGGCCTGCACCGCGGCGGGATCCGCCGGATCGCCGACCAGACGCTGCGCGAGGAGAAAGGAGCGGAACTGCCGGAGGTCCGACGTATAGCTGCGCACCGTTTCCGGCGAAGCGCCGCGCTCCACCGTGAGAAACGTCATGAAAGCCCGGATTGCGTCATCCATGCGGCATGATCCTCAAGGGCACGCTGCGAGATGAGCTGTCGCTTACGCTCCTTGTCCCGGACCGGAGCGGCAAGCGGCGGGAACAGTCCGAAGTTGGTATTCATCGGCTGAAAATGGCGGGGATCCGCGGTCGTAATGTACGACAGGAGGCAGCCGTGGGCGGTCGTGGGCGGCGGGACGACCAGCGACAGTCCGGCCAGGCCCCGCGCGGCGTTGATGCCGGCCAGCCCCCCCATGGCCGCCGAATCCGTGTACCCCTCCACGCCGACCAGCTGGCCGGCAAAAAACAACGTGCCGCGCGCCTTGAACTGCAGCGTGTTGCGCAACAACTGGGGGGCATTGATGAACGTGTTGCGGTGCAGGCTGCCGAACCGGAGGAACTCGGCCTGCTCGAGACCGGGAATCAGGCGGAAGACCCGCTTCTGCTCGCCGTACGTCAGCCTGGTCTGAAACCCGACGAGGTTGTAGCAGGACCGGTGGGCGTTTTCCGTGCGGAGCTGGACGACCGCATAGGGCCTGACGCCCGTTCTCGGATCCTCGAGCCCGACCGGCTTCAGAGGACCGAACTGCATCGTCTGCCTGCCGCGCTCCGCCATGACCTCGATCGGCAGGCAGGCCTCGAAATAGGGGGTCTTTTCGAAGTCCTTCGGCTGGACCTTTTCGGCGCTGAGCACGGCTTCATAGAACTTGTTGTAGGCGGCCTCGTCCATGGGGCAGTTCAGGTAATCATCCTCGCCCTTGTCGTAGCGCGACGCCCGGAAGGCGATGTCCATGTTGATCGACTCGGCATCGACGATCGGGGAAATCGCGTCGTAAAAATACAGATGATTCGAGTGGGTCAGCCGGGCGATCGCCTGCGAGAGCTTGTCGGACGTCAGCGGCCCCGTCGCAACGATGCAGAGACAATCGGTCGGAATGTCGGTGATCTCCTCGCGCAGAATACGCACGTTCGGATGGCTTTCCAGCGCCTGCGTAATTCCGAAGGAAAACTGCTCGCGATCCACGGCCAGCGCCGATCCGGCCGGAACACGCACCTGATCGGCCACCCGGATGATCAGCGAGTTGAGGCGGCGCATTTCCTCCTTCAGAATACCGGGAGCACTCACCGGATCGACGGAGCCGAGGGAATTGGAACAGACGAGTTCCGCCAGGCCGCCGGTCTTGTGGGCCGGCGTCGTTTCTTTCGGACGCATTTCGTACAGCGTGACCTTGGCCCCGCGATTGGCCGCCTGCCAGGCCGCCTCGGAGCCGGCCAGGCCGCCGCCGATGATCACAATATCGTCACGCATCAGGGAGAAGCTCCACGGGGGAACGGTGAAGTGAGCGAAGGGGTTATTGTAGGAAGCGCGTTTTAGGGAAGTCAAGGCGCGGCGCCGGTGCGGCGCTCGAAGCGACGGACTCCATCGCCCCGGTGATCGGGACTCGCCTGCCGGGCGTGAGCAATGTCCTGCTCGCAGCCTCTTGCGTTCCCGGACGGGGTTCGATTGATCTGATTGAGAAACCCGTGCTAGACTTCCCGGACGTGGGCGATTAGCTCAGTGGCAGAGCGCTTCCTTCACACGGAAGAGGCCACAGGTTCGATACCTGTATCGCCCACCATCCCCTGAATTTTCCTCTGATTTCACGCCCCTGGCTCCCCGACATTTCCACTGTCGCGCAAACCGCCCGTTTTCTGGACAGATTCGGGAGCCTCGGCTACACTTCACATCATCAAGAGCAGGAACGGCATCGGAACCGTCTCGGATTAAGTGAGGTTACCCATGAAAACACGAGTGTTCGCCGCGGGAATCCTTGTGCTGGCTGTGATGGCAGGCTGTGCGGGCAATCGCCAGGAAACCGTCGATGCAGAGGGCAACTATGTCGCCCCCGCCAGTATTTACAGCGTCATGGACAGTACGTCGTTGGTCTATACCGACGTGGCCGCCGGCTCCCCGCTGAATGACAATCCCTGGCGCTGGTTGGGTTTCCTGCTCCACCCCGTGGGGCAGGTCCTCGATTATGGCGTCAACCGGCCGGTCTACTCGCTGACCAGTCATATGCCGTATCTGTTCGGCTATACCAGCGAAGACGCCATGCTGGATAGTCAGCGCCGGTAACCAGCCGCCTTTCGATCGATTCTGCGGTTTCATGGCGCCCGCTTTCCTCGGGAAAGCGGGCGTCGTCATGTCGAGCGCTGGCAAACCCCTTCCCGATTCTGTATCCTGAATCTCACCATGTCAGGAATGCCCAATCAGCGGCAGCGCCGGCCCGCGCGGCGGCTGCTCGCGCTCGTCGGAGGGATCGGCCTCGTCCTCCTGTGCACTGCTTGCGAAACGCCCAATCCGCACCCGAATCTTCCCCCCTCCGAAAGCGACCTGACGCTCCTGAAACTGGGCACGCTCTGTCAGCGAAAGGCCGATTTTCTCCAACAACATCCCCTGGCCGGACTCACGGCAAAACCGTGGGGGACCGGACAGGAGCTGATGGTTCCGGCTGATCGAAGCCCTTCCCACGGAAACGAGTCCTATTTTTTCGATGAGGACGGCACGCTGGTCGGCGCCCTCTTCACCTTCCCGTCCGGCCTCGACCTCGCCCCTTATCCGGTGCTCCGCCATACGCTGACGCTCCTCAAGCCCGGCCTGGAATTCTATCTGACCGTGGCGAACCTGGTGGACAGATCCAACATGGATTCCAGCTCCCTCTATGAAACCGGCGACGAGAAGACCACCACGCAATATCTGGTGATCGGGGCGCGGGAACATCCTATCCTGCTCCAGGCCTCCGTCACGATCGATCCCTATGTCCGGCTCTTCTCTCCCTACCGACGGGAATTCTTGAACCGGCTGCGGCAACCCGAAGGCCAGAAGCCGGGGCAGCAGGTCGATACCCAGGGGGCCGAGGACAAGGAGCCTTTCCCGTCTCTCCAGCAGTTCGCCCGCGGCCAGACGGCCCAACTTTCCTATTGCGGCACCCAACAGTACGACATTGCGGCCGACGCCTATCGGAAATCCATCGCGGGCGGCTTTTCCAACAAGGTCTGGCTGGCGGAAGCCCATCACAAGTACGGGCAATCGTTGTTCGGTCTCGGTCAGTACGAAAAGGCCAAGGCGGAGATGCTGCAGTCGTTGACGATCAGGCCCAATACGCCGGAGATTCTCAACAATCTCGGTTCCGTGCAGCAGAAACTGGGGGAAAAGGCCGCGGCGCTGGCGTCGTTCGAAAAGGCGATCATCCTCCGGCCGAACTATGCCATCGCCCGGTTCAATCTGGCGGAAGCCGTCGAATCAACCAATCCCAAGCGAGCCATCACCGAATACGAGACCTATCTTGCGTTGGTCGAAGGCATTCCGGAAGAAGCCGACCGGATCGCGCTGGTCCAGCATCGCGTGAAAGCGTTGAAGGGCACCAAATAGGCAGGGCGAATCCCGGACGTCGTGCGCCGCTCAACGTGGGCAGGGCCCGGACAATCGGCAGGGTTACCGGCGGATCTTCTCTTCCTGTTCCTGGAGCGTCTTGCAGGCAATGCAGAGCGTCGTGACGGGACGGGCCTTCAGCCGCTGGTAGGGAATCTCCTCTTCGCAGCGCTCGCAGATCCCGTACGTCTTGTTTTTCAAGCGGTCCAGCGCCTCGTCGATCTTCTTGAGCAGCTTCTGCTCGCGCTCCTTGATGCGCATCGTGAAATTCTGATCGACTTCCGCCGAAGCCTGATCGCTCATGTCGGGGAACGCCTCCTGCCCCTCCCGCTTGGTGAGCCCTTCCCCCGCCTCGTCCAGAATCGCCTGGCGCTGCTTCTGGAGTTCGCGCCGAATGGCCCCGTACTTCCTGTCGACACCCGCGGCCTTGGCGCCCCGTTTGACGACGACAGATTTTCCCGAAGTTCGTGCGGTCCGCTTGGCGGACGGTCGTGTTTTCATCCTTCACCAGCCGGAGCAGGGTGGACATAGGAAACAGGGTTGGGACTATAACAGGGGCTCCGAAAGAGGGTCAATGGGAGATGAGCGGGACAACCCGGCGCCGCGGCGTTAGAGGTCTCTCCGGCCTTCGATCGATTTCAACAGCGTCACTTCATCGGCATATTCGATGTCCATGCCGACCGGAATGCCGTAGGCGATTCTCGACACGCGGACTCCCAGCGGTTTGAGTTGATTGGTCAAGTAAATCGCGGTGGCTTCGCCCTCAATCGTCGGGTTGGTGGCGAGGATGACCTCCTGAATGCCGCCGAGCTTGACGCGGTCGACGAGCTCCTCCGCGCGGATATCGGACGGTCCGACGCCGTCGAGCGGGGACAGCGCGCCGAGCAGAACATGGTACAACCCGCGGTAGGCACCCGCCCGCTCGACGGCGTACAGCGTGCTCGGTTCTTCCACCACGAGGATCCTCGTCTGATCCCGCTTCGGATCCAGACAAAACTCGCAGAGATCCCCCTCGGCGATGTTCCGGCACTGACGGCAGAACGACAGGCCGTCCTTCACGGCGCGAATGGCGTCCGCCAGACGCAATGCGTCATCGCGGTCGGCTTTGAGGACGTGAAACGCCAGCCGTTGCGCGGTCTTTTGGCCGATGCCGGGGAGACGGACCAGTTCCCGCACGAGCCGGGCGAGCAATCCCTGTTGATCGACGGCCATGGGCGACGACTCGCTAGAACAGGCCGGGCACGTTCATGCCGCCCGTCACGGCTTTCATGTGATCGGCCATCATCCGGCGGGCCTTTCGCAACGCATCGTTCGACGCCGCCAGCACCAGATCCTGCAACATCTCCACATCCCCGCCCGTCACGGCCTCGGGATTGATGGCGACGCCGACCAACTCCATCGCCCCGTTGGCGGTCACGGTGACCATGCCGCCTCCGGCCGTTCCGGTCACCGTTTTGGTCGCCGCCTCTTCCTGCAGTTTCGCCATTTGCGCCTGCATCGCCTGCGCCTGCTTC
>DIHJ01000123.1:13977-14471 GCA_002420105.1 Nitrospira sp. UBA5699 | reverse complement strand
TGCATCGCCTGCGCCTGCTTCATGATATTCGCCATGTTGCCGAATGGGTTCTTCATTCCCGCACCTCTTTCTGATTCGAGACCGCTCTCACGTCGGCGAGTTCCGCGCCGAATATCTCCAACGCCTGCTTAACGACCGGATGGGCTTTCGCCCGCTCGAACAACACCACCTTCTGTTCCTGTTCTTTCGCGGCCCTGATCTGCGCCATGGTCGGACCGGACGGATCCGATTCGGTCAGTTCGACGACGCGGAGCCTCGCCGGCTGGCCGCTCAACCGCTCGCAGAGCGACATGAGGGCCTGAACGTTATCCGGCTTTTCCAGCATGCTTCGCGCCACGCTCGCCTGTTTGGCAAATCCGATCGTCACGACATGTCCCTCGACCCCGACCAGCCGCCCCATTTCCAGGAACGGAGCGATGTTCGGGAACGCGTGCGTGACCTCCTCTTGAAACCGTTCCCAATTCAGCGCCAGCGGCTGCGGCGCGCGAGGCGGC
>DIHJ01000123.1:13269-13823 GCA_002420105.1 Nitrospira sp. UBA5699 | reverse complement strand
GGAGCCGTCGGTCGGGCGGCCGGACCCGGCGGGGCCGGTGAGACGGCACGTTCCGGGCCCGGTGCCCTGTCGGATCGGGGAACAGGCGGCTGCGGCTGGCGTTCCGCCGGAGTCGTTCGAACGGGCTGTGCTGCGTTTCCCGCCTCCCGGAGAAGCAACCGAGTCGACCTCACCGCGGCAGTTTCCAGCACGAACCGGGGGTGGGCGCTGAACCTGAGGGCGTCTTCCGCCTGGGTAAACAGGGTGAAGATCTGTTGCAACTGTTCCGGCGTCAGCATTCCCTTGTCGTCCGCCAGCTGCGCGAGATCCTCCGTGGAAGCTTCGATCAACGCCGGCCATTCCGGCGGCGACGTCACGGAGGCCACCAGCATGTGGCGGAGATACTCGACGACGTCGGCGCAGTACGCACGCAGGTCATGCCCCTGATCCAAGAGCTGCGCCACCACCCGCAACGCGGCGGCGCTGTCTTGCGCCGTTATCGCCCGGATCATGGCCCGCAGCAGCTCTTGCGGCACGGCCCCGAGTAACGCTTCGAGATCCTCGTGCACGATCGA
>DIHJ01000123.1:12932-13189 GCA_002420105.1 Nitrospira sp. UBA5699 | reverse complement strand
TCGAGATCCTCGTGCACGATCGACTTTCCGCCGAAGGCGACGGCCTGATCCAGCAGACTCAACCCGTCCCTCATGCTGCCTTCGCTGGCCCGGGCCAAGGCCGTCAGGCTCCGATCCTCGATCGCAATCCCGTCCTGTTTGGCGACGTGACGCAGGCGCTCGATGATCTCGCTTCTGGCGATCCGGCGGAAATTATAATGCTGGCAGCGCGACAGGATCGTGGCCGGAATCTTGTGAATTTCCGTCGTCGCGAAGAT
>DIHJ01000123.1:12335-12759 GCA_002420105.1 Nitrospira sp. UBA5699 | reverse complement strand
CTCGTATTGGACGCGCCGTCGATTTCGATCACATCGACGGAAGTCCCCTGAGCGATCTCCTGACAGTTGGCGCAGGTTGTACAGGGGGTCCCGGTTGGCCCCTGCTCGCAGTTGAGCGCTTTTGCCAGGATGCGTGCGACCGTGGTTTTTCCCACACCGCGCGTCCCCGAGAACAGGTAGGCGTGGGCGATCCGCTTGGTGTTGATCGAGTTGACCAGCGTCTGGACGACGTGCGGCTGACCGATCACATCGTCGAACGTACCGGGCCGGTATTTGCGTGCCGAGACTTGATAATCCACCGTCGCCACTCTTTTAATGAGGCATGTGGAATTAGGAATGAGGAATGTCTGAGCCTTTCAATTCCACATTCCTCATTGACCATTCACCATTCGCGCAAGGCGAAAGCGGGGCCAGGTGATCCTGC
>DIHJ01000123.1:2920-12085 GCA_002420105.1 Nitrospira sp. UBA5699 | reverse complement strand
GACGCATGCTTTCCAAGCATGTCGATTCGTCCACTCTCGCACCTCTCCGCGACGATTTTTGAAAGGGCGATCTTAACATGCGCTCCCATGAGCGGCAAGGTGAGGTTTGACCGCTCCGCCCGGCTTTCCTATACTGCGGCAGGCGAGAGGAGGTGCCAGAATGAAGATCGTTGTCGGCCTGCTGGTCGTAATCGTGCTCCTCGTCGGCGGGATCCTTTCGCTGCCGTTCCTCGTCGATCTCAATCAGTATCAGGACCGCTACAAACCGCTGATTGAAGAGGCCCTGAACCGGAAAGTTCAACTGCAAGACATCCGCCTCACGATATGGCCGCGTCTCGGCGCCCGCGTCGCAGGTTTCACGGTTCTCGATGACCCGTCGTTCAGATCCGGGCCTTTTGCCTCGCTGACGTCTCTGGATGTCGGCGTCAAACTCATGCCCCTCCTGAGCCGAAAAGTCGAAATCGAAGAGATCACCCTTCGCGATCCCGTCATTACGGTCATCAAGAATGCCGCCGGCATCCTGAACGTCTCGACGGTCGGCCCCGCGTCGGGGACGACAACGCCGCCGACGGAGCCGGGCGCTCCCCCGCCGCCCGCCGGAGACCCGCTGCAGGCCCTTGCCCTGCTGGCGGTCGACCGGGTTTCCATCGACGGCGGGCAACTGACCTACCGCGACCTGTCGGCCTCGCCGGCGGCCGAATATCAGGTCCAGAATCTCGAACTGTCGCTGAAGTCCGTCCATCTGGGCGAGACGCCGACAATCCATGTGGGAGCGACGGTCCAACCCTACAATCTCCCCGTCACGCTGGACGGCGGCTTCGGACCCCTCGTCCAAGCGTTGGAGATCAAGCGGTACGATCTGGCATTGGGGCTCGGCCGCATCGCCATCACCGTTCAAGGTTCGCTCACCGGCGGCAAGCTGAACGTGACGCTGTCAGCTCCCTCGATTTCGACGGCGGACATTCCCATCGCGCTTCCGTTGACCAAACCGGTGCAGATCAAGCATCTTCGCGTCGCGGCCACCGCACCCTATCCGTTCAGGCAGGGGATCCCCGCGATGGAACTGGCGGAGGTGACCGATCTTGGCCTCGCCGTCGTGATGGGCGGCTCGTCGCTGAACGTCAAGGGCACGGTCCTGGGCGGCCATGCCAAGATCGCGCTCACCGCGCCGTCGGTGAATACGGCGGACCTCCCCGTCGACACGGGCCTCAAGCACCCGGTCGACGTGAAGAACCTGGAAGTCAATGCGGACCTCAAGGGCCAGGACGCCAGGCTGACCAACCTGTCCTTCCAGTTGTTCGACGGGCAGGCCAAGGCGCTGGGAGGGATGTCCATGGGATCCGCGACCCCGCCCTTCAACGGGAAGGTCACCCTCCAGGGACTCCAGCTCGGACCGGCGCTCGCGGCCGTCAGTCCGGACAGCACAGTGTCCGTGAGCGGAACCGCTGCCATGGACATCGCGGTCGCAGGCCGCGGGTTCTCCATGCCCGACCTGACGAAAACGCTGGAAGGCCCGGGGCACGTGGAAGTCAAAGACGGAAGGATCGAAGGGGTCAGCCTGATGCAGGAGGCCGTGACCCTGCTCAAAGTCGTCGGACTGTCGGTCGAGAACGCGAAGGCCACGGCCTTCTCCGCCATGGAATCCGATTTCGTGATCAAGCAGGGCGTCGTCACCGTCGCGAAGCTCCTGCTGGACAGCCATGATTTTCAGGCCACCGGACAGGGGACGGTCGGCTTCGATCAAGCGCTCAATCTCGCCGTGAACCTGAATCTCTCCCAGACCGTGAGTCAGAAAATCGCAGGTTCATCGCCGATCGCCAGGCTGGCGCTTAAAGACGGGCGGCTCAAACTGCCCCTGCTCATTACCGGCACGGTGCAGAACCCTTCGTACGGGTTGGACATGAAGGGTCTGACGGGTAAGGCCCAGGAACAGGTGCAGGAAAAACTCAAAGGAGCCGTCGAGGGACTCTTGAAGGGAACGACCGCCCCCGCCGATCTCAAGAAGGAGGGACAAGACTTATTGAAAGGACTGCTGGGGAAGTAATGACAGGGTTGCCGGCGCCGACCCGTGATCGCCTCAGGTTCTCCCGTGAACGGCATCGACGTGGCCTCCGACCGGCCGCAGGCTCCGTCGTCACGACCTGCAGGCTCCGCCCTTCATCGCCGTGAATGTTTCAGCCTTCACACCGTTTTCGCTGCGGCCTTCAGACACTCAAAACGTGACGGACGCGATTGCCTATTCAGCTCGATCTCAGCTATACCCCTACGGAAATCTGTTGAGCGCGTCGCCCTGATGCCGGCATCGCGGAATGATGCCGCTCATGATCGTTGATCTTGGTTTGTTGCGCCATGGCCCACTACACGGAGGTCTCGATGAAGAAGGGCATCTCGTTTCTGGTTCTGCTGATCTGTCTCGCGGCGCCGCAACTCGCCGCCACCGCCGCGGCGCAGGCCGACCCAGCGCCGGCGCCCCTGGACATCGTCACGCTCAAGGACGGCAGCGTCATCTACGGCGAAATCGTCGAGATGGCGGGCGGCGTCTTGCACATTAAGACGCCGGCGAGTCCCGACAATTTCGTCCGGGTCAAGTGGGACGACGTGATCAAACTGTCGGTCAATCACCCGATCCCGTTTCATTTGAAGGAGGGATCCGTCATCAATGGGACCGCCACCGCGGGACCGGACGGGATCATCAATGTCCAAGCCGAGCCGCTGAAGGGCACGATGGCGGTTCCTCTCGCCTCCGTAACCTCGATGAACCCGCTGGTTCAGCCGCCGGTGATCTACACGGGGAATCTGACCGGAGGCTATTCCCAGACGACGGGCAACAGCCACTTACGCAACGCGAGTTTGCTCGGTGAATTGGTGGCCCGGAGCGAACAATTGCGGCTGACGATCAACGGTCGCTACGTATACGGCGACAACGCCAACACCTTGATTGCCCGGAACGCCCGCGGGACGATCAAGCTGGACTTCTTCATCACCAAACGATTCTACTGGTTCGCCTCGGCCTATTTCGAAAACGACCGGTTCCAGGACCTCAAGATGCGAACCGCGCTCGCGAGCGGCCCCGGGTATCAATTCATCGAACGGGGGGATTTCGGCGGCATCCTCAAGGACATGACCTTCTATACGGAAGCCGGCGTGGCCTACTTCAATGAAGACTTCCGCGTGGCGCCGGACCAGTCGAGCATCCGCGCCCGCGTGTCGATGAAATGGAA
The DNA here is from genome assembly GCA_002420105.1 of Nitrospira sp. UBA5699. Taxonomy (GTDB): domain Bacteria; phylum Nitrospirota; class Nitrospiria; order Nitrospirales; family Nitrospiraceae; genus Nitrospira_C. The sequence continues at coordinate 8,864 of DIHJ01000123.1, read as the reverse complement.
TTGGCCGCTCCTCGACGACCGCATCACGTTGTACCATTACAACGAGATCTTCCCGTCGCTCCAGAATTCATCGAACTTCTACCTGACGATGGACAACGGCGTCCGGTTCAAGATCTTCGAGGGATTCGTGAGCGGGTTCCAGGTCACCACGCGCTACAACAACAAACCGGCCCCCGGCACCGGCGACACGGATAATCTCTATCTCATGACCGTCGGCTACAGCTTCGATACGACCAGGAAGCGATAACGGAATCGAAGGAGCGCAACTCATCTTTTATCCTCGCAAGGAGGACCTATGCTGAAGGAATTCAAAGAATTCGCCATGAGGGGCAACGTCCTCGACATGGCCATCGGCGTCATCATCGGTGGAGCCTTCGGGAAAATCGTATCCTCGTTGGTGAGCGACGTCCTCATGCCGCCGATCGGTCTGCTGATGGGGAAAGTCGATTTCTCCAGCCTGTTCCTGAACCTCTCGGGCACGCCGCAACCGTCGCTTGCCGCGGCGAAGGCGGCGGGGGCGCCCACGATCAACTACGGGGTCTTTCTGCAAACGGTCTTCGATTTCATCATCATCGCGTTCGTCATTTTCATGCTTGTCAAACAGATCAACCGGTTGAAGAAGCCCGAGCCGGCTGCGGCCCCCACCACGAAGGACTGTCCGCATTGTTTGTCCACGATTCCGATCAAGGCGACCAAGTGCGCGCATTGCACATCCGCTGTATAAACCGAATCCCGCAATCTTTATGGAGGACCGATCATGAAGCACCTCAGGTACCCACTGTTCGCGGTGATGGCGCTCGTCACCGCCGCCGGTTGCACCAAACATGAACCTATCTGCTGCGACGGCGGCTACGAATACCGCCACCGGGGACAATGGGACGCCGCGAAATCCACCGATGATCTGAAGGCGCGCCTCGCTGCGCTGGAAAAGGAACGGCAGCGGCTGGCCGACGAACTCGCCGCGGCCAGGAAAGAGAACGGCGCGCTCGGCGATCGCGTCACGTCTCTCGAAAGCCAACTGGCGAATCGCGAGCGCGAGCTGGCCGCCCTGCGCGCCGGTTCGGGCGATTCCTCCAAGCTGGCCAACCAGTTGTCCTCCGCGCAGAGCGACCTCGACCAGGCGAAGGCCCGCGCCGCCGAACTCGAGCGGCAACTGGCGTCGCTCCAGGCATCCGCCGGCGACAAGGACAAGCTCGCCGCGGATCTCGCCGCCGCCAAGCAACGGGCGGCCGATCTGGAGAGACAGCTCGCCGACCGGGACAGGGAACTGGCCGCACTTCGCGGCGACTTGTCCGCCGAAATGGCGAAACTCAAAGAAGCCCAGCGCGGACTGATCAAAGCCCTCAGGCCGCAGATCGAAAAGGGCACCATCAAGGTCGACCTCAACAACGAACGGCTGCTGATCAATCTCGCTTCGGGCTACCTGTTCGGATCCGGGGAGGACCAACTAAAGCCGGCGGGCGCCGATGCGCTGAAACAGGTCGGGGCGATCCTGAAAGACTTCCCGGAATATAAAGTCACGGTGGACGGCCATACGGACAACCGGCCGATCCGGAGTGCGCTGAAGAAGAAGTTCCCGACCAACAAGGAGCTTTCGGAGGCCCGTGCCGCCAACACCGCCAGGGCCCTGGCCGATGGCGGCCTTTCGGGGGCGACGACCGCCGGCTACGCCGACACCAGGCCGGTGGCGCCGAACACGACCGATGCGGGGCGTGCCCAGAACCGCGCGTCGAAGTCCGCGTGACGAAGTAACGCAACCTCGGTTGCAAGAACAACGGGGGCTTCTCCCGACAGGAGAAGCCCCCGCGCCCGTTCGGATCAACTCCTACAACTTGCAGAGACCGGTCGGTCCGGCGACAGCCTCTCCGGGAACCGTCGCCAGGATCTTGTAGTGCCCGAGCCCCAGTTCCTTCCCGAACGCTTCACCGACCAGCACATCCTGCACGTGCTGGTGATCGCTCGCCCGGAACATCGATCTGCCCGCTTTGAGCCCGTCGAACTCATGGCCCTCCAGGGCCTTGATCAACGCCGCCGTGTCGGTCGTGCCCGCGCGCTGCATCGCTTCGAGAATCTGGGTCATCGCCGCGTACCCGAGATAACAGCGGGAGGTCGGCGTGTGATTGTACTTCTCGATCACGCCCTGGATGAATCGCCGCGACCCGTCCGTATCGATTTTGGGATCCCAGATCAATCCCCAGATCCCCGCGTTGTTCGCATAACCGAGCGGGCGCCCGATCTGCTCGCCGCTGATCATGCCTCCGACGCCGATCTTGTCCTTCGCCAGCTCCAATTTCCCGTAGGCCTTCAGGGCATGGATCAGGTCCCATCCGTACAGATTCAGGACGATCAGAGACGGCCGGTTGTCCTTCGCCGTCATGAAGGCGGCGGTAAAATCCGTTGAGCCGAACGGCATGAGCGCTTCGCCGACCACCTCCGCGCCATGCGCCCGGCCGGCCGCCGCCATGGCCTGCGCCGCCGCTTTCCCGTCCAGCGTGCCGGTCGTCACCATGAACCAGCGGGTGCCGGAGGCCTTCACGAGATGGGGCGCCACGGCGTTGGAGAGCATCCCGGCGTTGGGCATGAAGACGAACGTGTGCGAATTGCAGCCGGCGCCGGTCAACTCCGGCAGATGCGCGCCCGTAACCATGAACAGCTTATCCTCCCTTTTCGCCAGCGCGCCGACCGCCAAGGCGCAGTCCCCGTTGAAGGTCCCCATGAGCGCGTCGACGCGGTCTTCCTTGATGAACTTCGTGGCGACCTTCACCGCGGTTTCAGGATTCGAGGCATCGTCCGCTTCGAGAATCACCACCGGCCGTCCCAGCACGCCCCCTTTCCTGTTGAACAGATCCACGGCGACGTTCGCTCCATGCACGTCATGGATCGAAGACGTTTTGTAGGGACTCGACAGGGGATCGAGGATACCGATCTTAATCGGGTCTGCAGCATAGGCTCGCCGGGTCTTGGGCGTGATCGCGAGTATCTGGTTCAATGCATCCCCTACCAGCAACGCCCCGCCGGTCATGATCGACAACTGCAAGAATCGTCTTCGCGACATCTCGCTCATGGTCTTGGCCTCCATAACGCTCATTCGCCTGCAAGCGCGATCCGGTGTTCAACAGACTCGGCGCTCTCTTGGCAGGATTTCGATGATTTTACAGCTCGCAGTTGTGCCTCAAGTTCGGCAATCCGTGTCTTCAGGGGACCCGCGAGCTCTTCCACTTCGGCAACCGAGTATCGTGGTGTGATGTGCTTGGCACAGTTCCAATCGAACGACTCGACGCCGATGATGACCAGACGTTCCACACGCGATCTCATACTGGCATCCGCGATGCGCACAAGCAGATCGGGATAGGCCTGCGGATCCTCGACGCGGGCGTGACCGAGGATCTTCAGCCGTTCGCGGTTGGGATAATCCATCAGGAACAACGCCACACGGTCATCGACGGAAAGATTGCCTGTGCTGAGCAATTGCCGATTTCCACCGTAATCCGCAAAGGCAAGGGTGCTTGGACTCAAGACCCGCAGAAATCCAGGGGGGCCTCCACGATGCTGGATGTAGGGCCACCCGCTTTCGCTGATCGTTCCCAAATAGAAGCTGTCGCGAGCCTCGATGAAATCGGCTTCCCCTTTGCTTAACGGGTCGCGTTGACGCGCACCGGTGATCCTGAGCGCGCGTCCATAATACTCTTCCTGCGCACGACGGACCGATTCCGTGCACATCAGATCGAGATATTTCGCCGCCATCGCTCCTCCCTGCACATGCGCAAAATCCCAAATGCCCGACGGACCTCTTTGACTTCCTAAGAACGATCATCTCAAAACACGACCGTGTGCCATCCTTCCGCGACGTACCGCCGCAAGCTCAGGAGGCCGGCCGGCCTCTCGAGCGCATGGTCTTTCACCATCGGTACGCCGCATGCCTGCATACCTTCTCTGGCTCCGAAGACCTCCGCGCATCCGCACGAGACGCCCTGAACGACGTCGCGCACCGAATTATAGAGGCCATTGACGGGATGTGTCAGCTTGGCGAGTTCGGCCGGCCAACGCGTGCCGGTCCCATTGAATACCACCGCTACTTCGTCTCCCCTGCGCTTACACTCCGAAGCAAGCGCAAGGGCGTTGAACAGTCTTCCCAGGGCTTTTTCTGAACCATTCTTGGATCGGACAGGATAACAATGGCCGTTTTCATCACCTCTCTCCTTCGTGAAGTTATGAATGATGGGCATCGCATACCCGCTGGCCCCTCCTGTTCGGCAAGACAGATGCCAGGACAACCTCGTCCGTCACAGATGCGGCTACGGCAGAAAAACCTTGGAGAAATGGCGACGACAGCAACGAGCCGTCCGCGGAAAGATCACGGGGATTCCACGAGATTTCGTAGCTCCACGAAATCTCGTGGAATTAGAAAGGAACAGCCCTACCTCATGCGCCGAGGTTTGTTAGTGCCGAGCTTCTTCATGCGAGATCGCAACGTATTGGGATGGAGGCCAAGCCGTTTGGAGGCCCCCAACTCGCCTTCGACGACCCAATCAGTCTCTTGGAGGACTCGGAGGATGTACGCCTTCTCAACCTCTGTCAACGACCGCTCAGCTGTATTGATCCCAGGTGTCGCACTGCTTGATAGCCCAGAAGACGGCCTCCTTCAGCTTCTTGAGGGCCTGATTGTCGGGATCGCGAATCGCCTGCAGCTTTCTGTCCAAGTCGTAAAGCGGATCGATCGAGCGCTTGTCGGGAATCTTGCCGAGCGACCAGGCGACTTCCGTCAGCACCGCCCAATCGGTATCGGGCTTCTTGAGGACTTCCAGCAGCGGCGGTACGACCGTCGCATCGCCGTGCGTGCCTCCCAACTGCCCGAGGCCCTTCGCGGCAGCGGCGCGCAATTCCACTTGCGGAGCGTTCTTCAGCAGGTCGACCAAGAGCGGAATCCCTTCCCTGCCGAGATTCCCCAACGCCACCGCGGCCTGCTTCGCCAAATCCCGATCCTTCAACACCTCTTTCAGTTTCGGCAACGCTTCGTCCGCCTGCATCTCACCCAACAGTGAAATAATCCTGACTTTGCGCATCTGCGGAGTATCGGCGGCTTCCAGCAATTTCAGCAGCCGTTCCGGATGCCCCCACTCCGCCGACAGCAGGACGGGAAAATCATACTGCTCGAGCTTGTCGCGCAGCTTGGTCATGGCATAGGCGCCGGGTTCTCCGGCATTGGCGGCCTGCGCCGCCGACACGGCATCCTCGAAATCCGTCCGGACCTCCTTTTGCCATTTCATCCTCATCTCGCCCAACTGATAGGTCAGCTGACAGGCCGGCCCCTTCCAGAGCCGGGACGGGGCGTCGGGCAGGTCCGCGTCCCCCCCCGCGGCGGTCGTGCCTTCCCAGGTTTTCCGCTGTTCGCACTTCACCCTGAACACGGCGTCGTGAGGCTTCCCCGCATCGCGTGTCACGCTGTAGCCCAACTCGCCGATCCGGCGGGCGGCAATCTCCGCAATCGGACCCGCGTCTAGGGTGCCCTTGTCGGTCAGAGCGATCGCATCCACGAGCACGGTTTGGATCTTGTCCAACCGAGCCTTCTGTTCGGCGGTGAGATAATCGCGATAGGCCCAGGAAGGACTGGGAATAAGTGCCGCGACAATCCAGGCCAGAATCAGACCCAGCAAGTTCACACGCATCGTGCACCTCCTCAGCAGTTCGCCGACTACGGCGCGACGTATAGCTGCTGAATTATACCGCTCATGATCAGTTCGAGGCTACCGTCCGAGTCTTTTTCAACCGCCGATCACAACCTGTGAGGCTCAAGTCAGGCCGTGACGGCCCATTTGCCGGCCCTTCCCCCGGCCGGCACCCCCGCGGTAGCCCGCCGGCCGAAATCCTGAATCGGCACGGTTTCTCCCGATCAAGGCACCCCCCTACGCCGCGCCCATCCCCGCAGGAGTATGGGTTGACAGTT
>DIHJ01000123.1:0-2792 GCA_002420105.1 Nitrospira sp. UBA5699 | reverse complement strand
TGCGAGAGTGGCGGAACTGGCAGACGCGCGAGACTTAGGATCTCGTGGGTAACCGTGGGGGTTCGAGTCCCCCCTCTCGCACCAAACCACGATACGGCACGAACCACGATCATGCGTATCGAATTGACACAAAAGGAATCACACCCCACATGAAAATGGAAGTCACGGAACTCGGGCCGATGAAACGGGCCATCAAGATCGAAGTCCCGGCCGAGGAGGTCGCTCAGCGCTTCGTCAAGGCCTACAGTGAATTGAACCGCCAGGTGCATATCCCCGGGTTCCGGCAGGGGAAAGCCCCGGTCGCCCTCCTCGAAAAGCGCTATGCCAAAGCCGTGGAAGAGGATGTCGTCCGCAGCCTCGTGCCGGACTACTACGACCGCGCCGTCCGCCAGGCCGGCATCTCTCCGGTCCTCGTGGAAATTCCCCCCCTGGAGCGCGTCAAGATCAAGAAAGACGCGCCGTTCACCTTCACCGCCACCGTCGAAATCAAGCCGAAGATCGAACTGCGCGACTACAAGGCGCCCAACCCCATTTCGCTGAAGCCCGACAAACGGAGCGTGACGGACGAACAGCTCGCCAGAGGGATGGAGGTCCTCCGCGAACAACATGCGCGGCTGGACGCACCTCCGCCCGGTCATACGGTCGTCGAGGGCGATTTCGTGATCCTGTCCCTGGAAGGACGGCTTGACGGACAGCCTCTTGAGGGAACGAAGAAGGAAGGCCACCTGCACAAGGTCGGATCGAAAGGAACCATCCTGGGGCTGGAAATCGACCAGCACCTCTTGGGGAAAGCGGAAGGCGAGACGATCGAGATCTCCCAGCCCTATCCCGCCAGTCATCCCGACAGCCGTGTGGCCGGAAAAACCGTCGTCTTCACCGTCCTGCTGAATGCGGTCAAGGTCAAGAAACTTCCGGACCTGGACGACGAATTCGCGAAGGATTGCGGCGCCTATGCCTCGCTTGCCGAATTGCAGGACAAGCTCCGCGGCGAGATGGAGAAGGCGCTCAAGCGGGAAATCGAGGATACGTACAAAGATACGATCGTGAAGCGCCTCGTGGAAACCCATCACTTTGATCTGCCCGAAACGCTGGTGGAGCGCGAGCTGGAAGCCATCATCCGCCAGCACATGCAACAGCGCCAACGACGAGCCGGCGGCGGCGAAGGAGGCGCGGCTCCGGAAACCGAGGATCTCACGAAACTCCGTCAGGAGAACCGGGAAGAAGCCGCCCGCCGGGTCAAGGTCGGCCTGATCCTGGAGGCCATCGCCGAGAAAGAGAATCTGACCGTCACGCAGGAAGACCTGAACAACGAGATCCACCGTCTGGCGACGGAACTCAAGATCGCGCAGGCGGAACTCGTGAAGATGATCCAAGCCGGGGGCCAGGACTCGATCGACGAGTTGCGCGCGCGCATTCTGGCGGAAAAGTCCCTCGACTTCGTCTATCGCAATGCGGTGATTCAAGGATAGCCTCGGCGACAAACCGACTTTGTCCCCCCGGCTTCACTACTGTGGAAAGGATGAACGTGCATGCTAGTTCCCATTGTCGTTGAACAGACCAACCGCGGCGAACGGGCCTATGACATCTATTCGCGGCTCCTCAAAGACCGCATCATCTTCCTGGGTGCGCCGATCGACGATGTCTTCGCCAACCTGATCATCGCCCAACTCCTCTTCCTCGAAGCCGAGGACCCGGAGAAAGACATCAATCTGTACGTGAATTCGCCCGGCGGCAGCGTGACGGCCGGACTCGGCATCTACGATACGATGCAATACGTGAAGCCCCCGATCAACACCATCTGCCTCGGCCAGGCCGCCAGCATGGGGGCGCTGCTGCTGACCGCCGGTACGAAAGGCAAGCGGTTCGCGTTGCCGAATGCCCGCGTGATGATTCATCAGCCGCTGGGAGGCTTCCAGGGTCAGGCCACCGAAATCGACATCCACGCGCGGGAAATCCTCAAGATCCGCGAGCGCCTGAACGAGATCATGGCCAGGCATACGGGACAACCGATCGAAAAGATCGCGCACGATACCGAGCGGGACTACTTCATGTCCGGCGAAGAGGCCAAACGGTACGGCCTCATCGATGAAGTCATCACCCGGGCGCCCAAGACACTGAAAGCGGTTGGCGGCTCCGAAAGCGGCAAAGACGGGGCCAAGGACAAGTAACACAGGAGGGCGCATGGCCAAGCAGGAAAAGATGGATCGACATCTCCGCTGTTCGTTCTGCGGCAAGAGTCGCGACGAGGTCCGCAAGCTGATCGCCGGACCGACCGTCTATATCTGCGACGAATGCGTCAACCTCTGCAACGACATCATCGCCGAAGACTGGGAAGAGGCGAAGGAAGAAATTTCCTCGAAACTGAAGAAGCCCTCCGAGATCAAGCATCATCTCGATCTGTACGTCGTCGGACAGGAGCGGGCCAAGAAGATTCTCTCCGTCGCCGTCCATAACCATTACAAGCGGATCTCCGCCAAGGAAAAAGACGTCGATGACGTGGAACTCCAGAAGGGCAACATCCTCATGGTGGGCCCGACCGGAACCGGAAAGACCCTTCTGGCCCAGACCCTGGCGAAGTATCTGGATGTGCCGTTTACGCTCGCCGACGCCACCACGCTGACCGAAGCCGGCTATGTCGGGGAAGACGTCGAAAACATCATCCTCAAGCTCCTCCAGGCCGCGGATTACGACGTCGAACGGGCCGAACGCGGCATCGTATACATCGACGAGATCGACAAGATCAGCCGGAAGAGCGACAGCCCCTCGATTACGCGCGACGTGTCGGGCGAAGG
>DIHJ01000052.1:1672-3366 GCA_002420105.1 Nitrospira sp. UBA5699 | reverse complement strand
TGCGAGTCCAACGCGTACTTTCCTTTCCTGTCGCTTGTCTCTCCTTTTCGGCGCGTGCGAGCACCATCGGCATAACCCGGTCCTGCAAACGTCGAAAAGCTTCGGAGTATGCGGACGCTTCGAGCATGTTTCGCTTTCCGAAATCAATTACCCAACGCGATGGGCTTCCATCCGCGAGCATGTCACGCCCAATCATGTAGGGGAACATAACGTCGCGTAATTGTGTCAGNNCTTACCTGTGCAGGTCTACCACCAGTGTGGACCCTACAGTTAAGCCGCAAAACCATGCGGCTTAACTGTGGCACCCGCATTACGTGTCACGCACCCCATAAGACCATGGCGATCAGATTCTTCCATACATCGGTGCCGGGGATTCGCAGTGTGTTGTCAGTGGGCGCCCATAACCAGCCACCTCTGGGCGCTTCCAAAACCGGCCACTCATAAAGGGGTTCGCTCCCGTACGGTCACCAGTTTCCTCACTGGAGACCTGCGATGGCGAATCAATTGCGAGTGGCCGAGATTCATTCCATTCTGACGTTGTATGGGCGCGGTTGGTCGTGCCGGCGGATTGCCCGTGTGCTGGGCGTCCATCGGGAGACGGTGTCCAAATACGTGCGCCGGGGTGTCGATCCGCCTGAACCAGCCACGGCTCCCGCCGGGAACCTCGAGGCTGGTGACTCAAAACCGGCCATAGCGCCCACCGGCTCATTCGACTCCGGTGAGGCAAAACCGGCCACAGCGCCCACCGGCACCGTCGAGCCTGGCGACTCAAAACCGGCCACCCCCGGGGGCGCGCCCATCGGGAATCTGAAAAGTGAGCGCCCGGGGTTCACCGACTGGGGGGCTTCGCCGCCAGCCCCCCAGGCCCCCTGGCTCGCCCTCGGAATTGGGGGCGAGGCCGAGGCGTCGCCGGGGGCACCGGGTGCCGGGGCGCTGCCGCGCTCGATGAGTGATTGCCGGCCGCATCATGCGGCGATCGTGGCGGGACTGGAACGCGGGCTCAGCGCGATGCGCATCTGGCAGGATCTGCGCGAGCAGCACGGTGACGATGCCGCGGCCGGTGCTGGTGAGGTTGAGGGCCAAGACAGCGTCGGAGCCGGCGCAGGCCCCGCTGACAGCGTCAACGGCAGGGGCACTGCGGACTGCGGAGGCCTGCCCAGCTACTACAGCGTGCGGCGCTACGTACGGACGTTGCAGGATGTGCCCGACCGGGGGCCGCCGCCGTTCCGCCGCATGGAGTGCGCCGCGGGCCAGGAAGCTCAGGTGGACTTCGGCACCGGCGCGCCGGTCATCGACAGCAACGGGAAGAAGCGGCGCACGCACGTCCTGCGCATCGTGCTCAGTCATAGCCGCAAGGCCTACAGCGAGGCGGTGTTCCGCCAGACCACCGAGGAGTTCATCCGTTGCCTGGAGAACGCCTTCCATCACTTTGGCGGCGTGCCGCAGACGCTGGTGCTGGACAACCTGAAGGCCGCGGTGAGCAAGGCGGACTGGTTCGATCCCGAGATCAATCCGAAAGTGCAATCGTTCTGTCAGCACTACGGCATCGTCCCGCTGCCGACCAAGCCGCGTACGCCCAGGCATAAGGGCAAGATCGAACGCGGTGTCGGCTACACGAAAGGCAACGGACTCAAGGGCCACGTGTTCACCAGCCTTCAGGAACAGAATGAGCACCTGCTGCGCTGGGAGACGAC
>DIHJ01000052.1:0-1528 GCA_002420105.1 Nitrospira sp. UBA5699 | reverse complement strand
GCGGAGCGGTCAGCGTTGCAGCCGCTGCCGGCCACCCGCTTCCCATCATTCACCGAAGGCCAGCGCATCGTCAGCCGCGACGGCCACGTTGAAGTGGCCAAGGCGTACTACTCGGTGCCGCCGGAGTATCTGGGCCGAGCCGTGTGGGCGCGGTGGGATGCACGGACCGTGCGCATCTTTGATAGCCGCATGCAGCAGATCGCGTTGCACGTCCGCAGCGAGCCAGGCCGGTTCCGCACCGACTACCGTCACATCCTCGACCGCAAGATCACCGGCGTCGAGCGCGGAGCGACCTGGCTCTTGCAGAAAGCCGAGCACATCGGCGCGGAAGCGGGCCGCTGGGCGCAGGCCATGGTGCAGGAGCGCGGCATCGAGGGCGTCCGCGTCCTGCAAGGCCTGATCAGCCTGGCGAACCGGCATCCCGGCGAACAGGTCAACCGCGCCTGTGAGATCGCCCTGTCTCACGAGGCGTTCCGTCTGCGCACGATTCGCCAGCTCATTCAGCGCGGCGCAAGCCGCATGGATGAGCAAGGCGAACTGCCGGGGTTCATCGACGAACACCCCATCATCCGTTCGCTGGCCGACTACGGCCGGCTGGTTCATCACGCCTTCAACCATCCCACCCTTCAAGGAGCCCACCTATGAACGAATCGCTGCAATCTTCCCTGCATAAGCTGCGCCTCACCGGCCTCATGCAGACCCTGGACGTGCGTCTGCAGGAAGCCGCCGGACACAGCCTCACCCACGGCGAGTTCCTCGAACTGATCGTGCAGGATGAACTGGCCGTCCGCGCCGACCGTTTGATCGCCCGCCGCGTCAAAGCCGCCGCCTTCCGCGACCAGCGCAGCATCGAGGACTTCGACTTCAGCTTCAATCCCTCGATCAAGCGGAAACAAATCTTTGATCTGGCCGCCGGCCGGTTCATCCGCGAGGCACGTGACGTGCTGCTGCTGGGGCCGCCGGGCGTCGGCAAGAGTCATCTGGTGCAGGCCGTCGGCTACCAGGCGATCAAGGCCGGCTTCACCGTCCTCTATCGCTCCATCTTCGACATCGTCCGCGACTTCCTGCACGACGAATCACTGGGCGGCGAGGACAAGGTGCTGGCCCGCTACCTCAAGCCCGACCTGCTGATCATCGACGACATGGGAATGAAGCAACTGCCCAAACGCTCCGGCGAGTACCTCTTCGAGATCATCATGCGCCGCTACGAAACCCGCTCCACGATGATGACCAGCAACCGCCCGCTGGAAGATTGGGGCAAGCTCATCGGCGACGTGCCCGCCGCCACCGCGATCCTCGACCGCTTCCTGCAAGCCGCCGAAATCCTGCAAATCACCGGCCAAAGCTATCGTCTCCGCGGCGCGAAACCCGCGTCAGCGACGGTGGACAAGCCGTCGCCACCGAAGGAGACCTCGTCCAAGTCGTGAGCCTTCGTGTTCGCGAGGCCGAGTCCCGCTCCACGCTGTGGAAACGGTTTTGGAAGGCATGGCAGGACAAAAGCAGAATCGGGAAGTGGTCCTGTTGTCCG
>DIHJ01000089.1:75844-93727 GCA_002420105.1 Nitrospira sp. UBA5699 | reverse complement strand
CGGACTAGGCAAACAGAACTAGAACTGTATTCAGATACCGCGACGCAAGACCCATCTGCATACTTCCAGTCTTTGCGAAACCGGCATACATCTCGCGCGAAGATTGCGGTCCTGGACCTTGTCCAACACAAGAAACGGCTTGCTTATGATGAAGCTTGGTCTTCGGCAATGACATTTCCGTTGACCTGGGAAAGCGACCTAAAATGTTGGCTTTCCGATTGGAGAAGTGAAGGCCGCCTAGAACTCGCCGGGATGAAAGAATCTCAGCGTATTCCCCAAAGAGGGCAAGGTGTTCAGATAGTCTGTAAAGAGTAGAGAATGCCTGGACTGCAGAGACTATTTGCTCTGGTGGCTCTCTCCTACGTTCGTAACTCACAGCACCTTATTGGGGCTTGCGGGTGGCGCCGAACTGGGAGGCCGTCCGCCCGGAGCGGGGTCCCTACACCGGGCGGGGTGCGAGGACGGGCGGCCTCCCAGGTCGGCGACGGGACCCGCTCCTACGTTCCTGACCAGCCGCAGCCCTACCCCTTCCTCATCTTCGCCAGCTCCGCAAAGTAATGCGCGAAGGCCTTCATCCCGCCCGACGCCTGGCCCCAGTCGAAGTATTCGTTCGGCGCGTGATAGCCGTGTTCGGGCAGGCTCAGACCCAGGAACAGAATCGGCACCTTCCAGGCTTTCTGCATCGTGACGACGGCGCCGATCGAGCCGCCTTCACGGATGAAGGCCGGCTCCTTGCCGAATCCCGCCTTCGCCGCCCGCTTCACGCACTCGACGTAGGGCCCCTCGAAGCTGCCCTTGAAGGGATGCAGCATGCCTTCCGGTTCCACTTTCACGTCGGGATTCAGTTTGGCGACGTATTTCTTGAGCAGCGCGAAGGCCTTCTCGGGCGTCTGATTCGGCACCAGACGCATGCTGACTTTCAACTCGCCGTGACCCGGCACGATGGTCTTGACGCCGGGACCGTGATACCCGCCGGTCAGGCCGTGGATCTCGAACGTCGGGGCGGCCCAGATGCGGCGCGTCACTTCCGCCGGATCGTCCGTGCGGAGCGACCGGAATCCGTATGCCTCCTTGAACCGCTTCACCTGAAAGCCGGACTTGAGAAAGCTTTTGATTTCCGCCTTCGTCGGGGTCACGACGTCCTTGTAAAAGCCGGGAATCTTCACCTCGCCGGTCCCGGCGTCGACGCAGGCCTGCGCGACCTCGATGAGCTCGCCCAGCGGATTCCTCGCCGCCCCGCCGGTCACGCCGGAATGCGCGTCCTTGCTGCCGGTCCGGAGCGTCAGCCTCGCGCCGATGAGGCCGCGTAAACCGTAGGGCATCGCCGGACGCCCCTTCGCGATCCAGATCGTGTCGGACACGACGACCGAATCGGGCCGGGGGATCTCGGCCCGCTTCTTGAGGCCGGCGGCGAAATGGGGGCTTCCGATTTCCTCTTCGAGTTCCCACAAGAAGCGAATGTTGATCGGCAGGCCCTGATCGATTGCGAAGCGCGCGCCCAGCAGGGCGGCGAGCGCCGGCCCCTTGTCGTCGGTCGCGCCGCGTCCGCGATAGATTCCGCCTTCGTTTTTGAACGCAAACGGTTCCTGCTTCCACTCGGGCTCCTGTGCCGGCTGCACGTCCATGTGGTTGTAGATCGTCACGGTCGGGTGTTGGGTCCCGGTCGTCCAGCCGCCGGAGACGATCGGGGCGCCGCCGGTTTCGACGATCCGCGCCTCCGCGCCCAAGTCGGTCAACACCTGCGCCGCCACGGTCGCCATGCGGCGGACATCGTCCGATCTCCCCGGATCCATGCTGATCGACGGAATCTCGACCATCTGGCCGAGCAGGTCTTCGAATCGCGACCGGCAGGACGCGACATAGGTTGCAAGCTGATCGTGGTTCACCGCCATCGGAGCCCTCCTGAAATGTTGGGTCGGATTATAACGGCTGCCCGCCGGCGGTGAAAGGGATCCGGCGGGGGCACGACCGGAACGGGAATGATGGTAGAATACCGCCGCGATGACGATCGATCTTCCGCCTGTCACCCGCGCCTTGCTGCTCGTTCTCTGCGCCTCCCTTCTCCGGCTCTCCGCCGCGGTCGCCGCCGATCCGGTCGCCATACGCGACATTCTGGACGAGCCGCGCTCCTACCATCTGCGGCAGGTCCTGCTCCAGGGCACCGTGCGCAACGTGCAGCCGCTGGACCCCTACAAACTGCCGGCCGGCACCACCTGCTACGGCGCGTACCTGTTCTATCTGGAAGACGCCACCGCATCGATCAACGTGGCGGTGTTCGGCCTCTGCGGCGTCCCGACCGTAAAGGATCCCGACGTGGAGGAAGGGGCCAGAATCGAACTGCAGGCCACCATCCAGGCTCCGAGCCACGGCGGGTACTACCTGAGTTTTCAGGGGCTTCAGGTCGCGGGAGAACGCGAAGGCGTCATTCAGGCCGTGGCGGATCGCATCACGCCCCTGGCGGAATGAGGCGTGTCGGCCGCCGCTTCCGTAATCCGCCTCTCGCTTTACAGCCTTCCGGCCCGGGGGTATAGTCGCATCCGGTCCGCTCGACCCGTGCTTCACGCCTCTCACAGGAGGAGGATTCCATGACGTGGGTTCCCCTGATCGTCCTCGCGGTCCTGGCGCTGCTGATCGTCGGCATGTACAACCAGCTGGTCCGGCTCAAGGTCCGGTGCGAAAACGCCTGGTCCGACATCGACGTGCAGCTGAAGCGGCGGTACGACCTGATCCCCAACCTGATCGAAACGGTCAAAGGCTACGCCGGCCACGAAAAACAGACGCTCGAGGCCGTCGTCGCCGCGCGCAATCGCGCCATGACCGCCTCCACCCCCGCGGCCAAGGGGGAAGCCGAAGGGATCCTGGCCCAATCGCTGAAATCGCTGTTCGCGCTGGCCGAGGCCTACCCGCAGTTGCGCGCGGTGGAGAGCTTCACCCAGCTGCAGGGCTCGCTGAATCAGATCGAAGACGCCGTGCAGAACGCGCGCCGCTACTACAACGCCGTCGTCCGCGATTTGAATACGAAGATTCAGGAATTTCCGTCCAACGTCATCGCGAACTTCTTCCGCTTCCAGCCGCGCGAATTCTTCGGGATCGCCGAGGCGGCTGAACGGGCCGTGCCGAAGGTCACGTTCGACCAGGCCGCCCGCTGACCGGAGCCGGCGCCCAGGCGGCGGACTGCTCTCCCATGCGCCTATCGACGCTCATCGGACTGTTTCTCGTGCTCGTCTGCCGGCTCCTCTGGACCGGAAGCGACCCCTGTCACGCCCGGTCGCTCGTGATCGAGGAGTTCCGCGCGGAGATTCAGGTGCGCGCGAACGGCGAGCTGCTCGTCACCGAAACGATCCGCCCCCGCTTCAGCGGATCCTGGCAGGGATTGAAACGCGACATTCCGGTCGAGTACCGCACGCCGCAGGGATTCAACTACACGCTGCTGCTCGATCTCGTCGGTGTGACGGACGAGCGGGGGACGCCGCTCAAGCACGAAATCTACCGGGACCGGCACTACCGCACGTTCAAGATCTGGCTGCCCGGCGCGCAGGACACGACGAAAACGCTGGTCCTGACCTACAAGGTCGCCAACGGTCTCAAGTACTTCGAGGATCACGACGAGCTGTACTGGAACGTGACCGGCGACGAATGGGAAGTGCCGATCGAATCGGCGTCGGCCAGAATTCTGCTCCCCGCGCAGGCGACCGGCGTGAAGGCCCTTGCCTTCAGCGGCGCCTACGGCTCGAGGGAGCAGCAGGCCGACGTGCAGGTGACCGGACCGGAAGTCCTGTTCCGGATGACGCGCCCGCTGGGGTTCCGCGAGGGGCTGACCGCCGTCGTCGGCTGGGACAAGGGCCTGGTCGCGGAACCGGGTCCGCTGCAGCAGGCCGGCCTCTTTCTCCGGTACAACTGGCCGGTCGCGCTGCCGGTCGGCGCCTTCGGCCTCATGTGGTACCTCTGGTACACGCGGGGGCGCGATCCGCGGCTCCGCCCGATCGCGGTGACCTATGAGCCGCCCGACCGGTTGACGCCGGCCGAACTCGGCACCCTCGTCGACAACTCGCCGGATCTCCGCGACATCACCGCCACGCTGGTGGATCTGGCCGTCCGCGGCTATCTGCGGATCGAAGAGCGGCAGGAACCCCTTCTGTTCGGACTCTGGTCGCAGCAGACCTATCGCCTGCACCGACTCAAACCTCCCGCGGAGTGGACGGCACTCATACCGCACGAGCAGGCGATCCTGAGAGGCGTCTTCATCGACGGCCGGGAATCCGTCGAGCTCTCCGACCTGGAAAATCGTTTCTATCGGCATGTGGAAGGCATCAAGTCGTCCCTGTTCGAGCAGCTCCTCGGCCGCGGCTACTACGCCGGGCGGCCGGACCGGGTGAAACGGCTGTACGTCACCGCCGGCCTCGTCGCGACCGTCGCCTCGATCTTCGGAGCGACATGGCTCAACGAGCAGTACGGGATCGCGCTGCAGACCGGGGTGGCCGCCGGCATCCTCACGGGGTTGATCGTCATCGGCTTCGGCTGGTTCATGCCCGCGCGCACCCTGCGCGGGACGCGGGCCCTGGAAAAGGTCCTGGGCTTCGAGGAGTTCCTGACCCGCGTCGAAACCGACCGGTTTGAACGGATCGTCAAGACGCCCCAGCTGTTCGAGAAATTTCTCCCCTTCGCGATGGCCCTGGGCGTCGAGCAGAACTGGGGCCGGGCGTTCGACGGCATTTACACGGAACCTCCCACCTGGTATCAAGGAGGCCGGGCCGCCGATTTCCAACCGAGACGGTTCGTCGGCAATCTCTCGCAGATGTCCGCCGCGGCCGGCGCGGTCATGACCTCCGCCCCGCGCAGTTCCGGCGGCTCCGGTTTCGGCGGCGGTTCATCGGGCGGATCCTCCGGCGGCGGCTTTGGCGGCGGCGGCGGAGGCGGGTTCTAGCCCGTCGACCCTGTCGTCAATAATTGGAGCCTCGTGCTTGAGGAATCGAACCGGATGAACCTGACGCTGACGCGCCTGACGCTCCGCCTCTCCTATTCATCAATGGCGTCGCGGGGACACGGACGCGGAGGCATGGGCATGATTGGGTTGCGGGTCGCGCTTCTTCTCACGATCGGCATGACCCTCGGTTGCGCCGGCAGCCAGGGTCTCCACGCCGACCGGCTCCGCGAGATTCTCACGCAGGAAGAGTCGCGCTTCACAGGCGTTGAGCTATCACCGGCACCGTCCGCGGGTTCCGCACGACCGGCCGCGTCGGCGTTGGGGCTCTATCTGAAACCGACCGGATTCCTGCACCGGTCGTTCGAGTGGACCGGCCTCGACCGGGACACCGTCCTCGCCTGGGCCAGAGGGATTCTGCCCGGCGCCGCGGCGACGAGCGCCGGATATGTGCCGCTGTCGTCATTGAAAGGCACCGGCTTCGCGGAACTCAGGGCTGCCGCGACACGCTACGGCTTCGATCTGCTCCTGCTCATCGACGGAGCCGCAGCGGTCGATCGCTACAACAATTACAAGGCACCGTTGACGTACTGGACCATCCTCGGAGCCTATCTGGCCGACGGGACGCAGAGCGACGCGCTCTGTCTGGTGAAAGGATCGGTGTGGAACGTCAGAACAGGCACGCTCCTCTTTGCGGAGGAAGCGGAGGGCCGGGCGCAGGTCGTGGGGCCGGCGGCTTTGGTGGACGATGACAAGGTCATCCTCGCCGCCCGCCAACAGGCCCTGACCGGCCTGCTGGCGAAACTGAAGGCCCGTCTGGCACACCCGTAGAGGATTTCAGGGCGAGTCGAACGTCCAGAGCACCCCCAGCAACAGCAGATGTTGCGAGGGCGTGAGACCGATCACCCCGGGACTGACCTCCCCCCGGCGGAAGAACCCGCCTCCGGCACCGGTCGCTTCGTCGAAGCGATGTTCGAGCCGGACGACGGTATTCGTCCAGCGGTAGGGAACCTTGTACTCGACGGTCGACGTGACCGCCTTCACGAACTGCTCCTGTCCCGTCCAACGCCCGTTGCGATCCCAGTAAAATTCCGGCCGCACCGCCACGCTCCACGGACCGGCGATCTGCCACCGACCCAGCACGTTTCCCCCCATGACGAACGTCCGGGGGCTGCCCGGCCGGTCGGCGATGTTCTCCGTTCCGACATCGTACGAGACGGCGAGGGTCACCTCGTCGCCCTTCCATTCCACAATGTGATTTCCATAGAGCCGCCAGAATTCGACCGACGTCCTGGTTTGATCCGGCCCCCAATAGACGGTCTGGGTGGCGGTCAGACGCGGCGTCATCTTATAGGACCACTGGGCCCCGTACGACGGCTGGTCGTTGGGATGAGACAAATGATAGTAGCCGTTGATCGCGAACGCGGCGACGGTCAATCTGTCGTTGACCGGATACCTCGCGTTGATGCCGAACATCATGTAGGGGGTATTGTCCGCGATCCAGGAACGGGTGTAGTTGGCGTTGTCCTTCGCATAGAGCGATTCGTAGCCGATCAGGCTGTTGAACAGTCCCGCCGTGACCGTGAGGCCGTTACCGACCGGCGCCAGATACGACACGTTGGCCCGATGGAGGTGACGCAACGTATCGGCTCCGTCCACTTTCTTCTCACCCTGGAGGTACGCGAACTGCTTCGAGTCGTAGCCGCCCTGCACACCCAGTTCCCTGCCCCAGCGTGAGACGTCGGTCGCGTCCTTCCGCACGTAGACCAGCCCCATGTTCGGAGCCAGCTCGTTGTGCCGGGCCGCCGTCGAGCGGCTGCGCCAGAGATGGTTTTCCGGGAAATTGAAATTGAGGACGTAACTGAGATCGACGTAGGCGCCGTAGTGCCAGTCGCCGGTTGCCCCCGGAGCGGGCGACGCGCTCGACGGCTCTTCCGCCGATGCCATGCCGGCCGCGACCGCGAGTATCCCCCACCAGACCAGTAGCAGGTAGATCATGCTGCGCGCGACCTACTTCCCCGCTTGATCCAGGAGACACCACATGCGGCGCGTGCCGGACTTCTGGTCGGTGACCGGCTCGCCGCTGAAGAAGCTGACCTGCCAGGCCACGATATCGTCTTTCGGATCCGGCGTGGAGGTCCAGTAGATTTCCGATTTGATGTTGGAGAACGGATGTCCCGCCGGCAGAGCGGGGTCGTGCTGCGAGGGATCGATCAAGGTCTTCAGTTCCTCGACGGCGGGGGCGCGCCAGCCCTTTTGTCCCCCGACCTCCTTGGTGGCGCAGCGGGCCACGGAGCGGCTCCACACATCGTGCTCCCGGTCCGGCTCCTGCTCCCAGATCAATCCCGTCTGATTGTCTTTGACGGCCGCCCCGTTCAAGACCATGGTGAACCGGGGGGCGCCGGAGTCGGCAAGGCTGATACCCTGGAAAAGCCACATCGCCGCGGCCGCCGCCGTCAACCGCACCGCAACAAGGATCCACGCTCGTCTCGTCATGGCGCTCCTTTCGTCCGTCACGATCAACCCGTCAGACCCGGCGTATCGAAGGGGAGTCTGCCGGAGGACGCTTGTCTTTTCAATAGCCCGTCAGGCATGCTGGGCGCCGGCTTGAGGGGGCCTGGTCGGGTCGGTGATCAGAGGGGTCACCCGTCCGCCCGGCAATCGGATGGAGGGGGGACCTATGCAGGCAGTTGAGTACCACCGGCGAATCGACGTGCTGGCGATCGGATTGTTCGGCCTCGCGGTCGGAGCGTTGACGCTGGGCGTCGCACAAGTAGGAGCCATTCCCGAGTCGAACAAGGTCGGCACGCTGGTGATCGCGTTGATCTTCGGCGGGATCGTGCAGATCCTGGCCGGAATCACCGATATCCGCTATCACGAGCAGCTCGGCGGCACCGCGCTGACGATGTACGGATTCTTCTGGCTGACCGTCTGCATCGCGAAACTGGTCAGCGAGAGCACCTCCTTTCATCTGGACATGGTCCTCTACGCTCCGATTAATTTCGTGTATGCGGCCTTTTCCATCGTGATGGTCTATCTGACGGCCTATCGCAACGCCACGCTCTGCATCCTCCACATCGTCATCGCCGTCACCTTCTCGTCCACCGCCCTCGCCCGGCTCGACATGATCGGCGAAACCCTTCCGGGGCTGCTCCATGTTCTCGTGGGACTGATGGCCTTCTATCATGCGGTGGCGAGCCTGACGCAGGCCTTTACGGGGCATCAGCTGGTGCCGCTGGGCCCGGCCCTGCTGCATCGGGCTCAGCCCGCCTTGAAGTAGAGTGTGAACGGGGCCGTTACGCGCAGCGTCGGAAGTGGCGGAAGAGCAGCAGGCCGCCCCAGGCGAAGGAGGCGAGCATAAGGAGAATGCCCGTGTCGTAGGCGAGGTGCGCCAGCCGATGGTCGTACTCGAGCCAGCCCAGCGCGCCCAGAATGTGTTCCCAGTCGTGTCCGTCGCTGTCCTTCCCCGTCACGCCGCCCAGCAGGATAAGGTCCAGCGCCCGCGCATCGTTGATGTAGGGCGCGACGTCCATGAAATTCTCCGCCGTCCACCACAAGGCCACCGATGCGCCGAACGGATCGCGGGTTTTCAGGAGGAACGTCGCGAGGCAGATGACCGGCATGAGGATCTGGCCGAGGCTCCCTCCGAGGAACATCATGAACCGGCCGAACGGCATGAAGAGCACATGGCCCGCCTCATGGAACGGCAGGTTGATGAGATGGAGGAAGGATGCGACGGTGTAGTTGGTTTCCAGGGGCGTCACGATCAACGTCCACCCCCACCAGAGGAGGACCGCAAAGATCCCGGCCCGGCCGGCACAGCTCACCGCATCCGTCCTCTCGTCCGATTCGATCAGCCATTGCCGGGCGGCGCAGCGCCAGGGCGCCGCGGCCCGTGACGCGCCTCTCCCGGTCCTCACCGGCCGGACCGGCTGCGGCCGGTACTTCGCGAAGACGATACCGCACTTGACGCATTCGTCGCCGCCGTCCGGCTGGTCACACCCGCACTGCGGACAGACCGTGATCGACCTCGTGCCCGTTGCCATGAGGCTTACTGTAGAAGGGAGGTTCCCGTCGGGCAAGAAAATGCCGGAAGATGTCAAGGGCCCCGGCCGACGGCGCGATGCATGGCCGGCGACTAATGGAATGAAAAGGGCACCGGCGCGAAGGTGAGGAGGAACACGGCAAGCGCGAGCCAGCCGACCAGGGTTCTGCCCCGCCCCAACGGGACGTGCGGATCGACGACGGGAGGATGCCCGAGCCCCCAGACCCCGGCCATGAAGGCCCAGATGAACCAGCCGGGCCAGCCGACGAATCCCAGCACGATCAGCAGCGGGAGGACCGCGAACGCCATCGTCCGCTGCCGGCTGCCCCAGAGCGCATAGGCGACGTGCCCGCCGTCGAGCTGACCGATCGGAATGAGATTCAACGAGGTGACGAACAGCCCGAACCAGGCCGCGAACGCGATCGGGTGAAGCAGCACATCGGCCTCCGGCGGCAGGGACCCGATGATCAGCCAGGCCATGAATTTCAGCAACAGCGGCTCGCCGAGCTGCAAGCCGAAGGTGGAGGTCCGATCGACGACGGTGGAGAGCTGCAGCCCGACGATTAGCGCCGCGAGGGCGACGACGAATCCCGCCAGCGGCCCTGCGACGCCGATGTCGAAGAGTGCGCGCCGCTTCAGGATCGGTCCGCGGATGCGGATGATCGCGCCGAAGGTCCCGATGAAATGCGGCGGTCCGGGGATGAACAGCGGCAGCGAGGCGGGCACGCGATGGATCTTTGACAGCACGAAATGGCCGAGTTCGTGCGTGACCAGGATGAAGAGGAGCGTGCCCGCGAAGGGAATGCCCTGCCAGAGCCTGTCCGGATGCTCCCGCAGAAAGGCCAGCGGCCCGCGGATCGGTCCGTTATAGGCCTGGAACGCGCCGGCCCACAGGGTCGTGAAGATCGTCAGGAGAAACAGCGCAAGCGGGAGAGTCCGGCGGGAAAACGGCGTTTCTTCCTCTTCGCCGTCGTCGGACGAGTGCTCCGGCCCGCCTTCGGGCGCAACCGCTTCGACGAGGGCCCGGTCGTCGTCCCGTACCGGCTGCTGCTCACCGCGAACGGCGCCATCCATGGGGTCCCCGTCACTGCGCCGGATAAAACGGATTGTGTTCGAGCTCTTCGCGCACGGTCGTTCCCGGTCCATGCCCCGGCAGGAGCAGGCAGTCTTGCGGCAGGCTCGCGAGCTGGCGCCGCACCGACTCCAGATGGGCGCGGTAGAGCTGAGAGGGATTGGACCGTCCGATCGATCCCGCGAAGATCGTATCGCCGACGAAACAGACGGAGCCCCACGGCATCTCCACGGCATAGCAGAGGCCGCCCGGCGTGTGGCCGGGCGTGGCCAGACAGCGGAGGGTCAACGAGCCGACAGGAATCGTCCGTCCCGGGGAGGGCGCGGTCATCAGGCTTTCCGCCGGTTGCCAGTGCAGCAGCGACCGATCGTCCGCGCCGAGATAGACCGGCACCGGCCAGCGGTTCATGATCTTCTCGATCCCCTCCGCATGGTCCGCGTGACCGTGGGTGAGACAGATGCCGATCGGCTGGAGACGGCGGGCCTCCAGGATTTCGATCATGGCGTCGGCGTTGTAGGCCGTATCGATCAGCACCGCCTCGCCGGAATCGTGGACGATGTAGCCCTTGACGGGGTACCCGCCGATTTCCCCGTGGACGGTTTCGATCCCCGGCATCGACGGCAACGGCCGGGGGAGCCACTTCTCCAGCACGATCTGCTCGAGCGCGGCGAGACGCAGCCCGAGCGCCGCGGCGAGCGCGCGCAGCTCCGCCCGGTCGCGCGGCTGATCACCCCGTTCAAGCGCGCTGATGTCGGCGCCGGGCAGGCCCGTCAGGCGCGCCACGTCGCCGACGGACAGGTGCAGTCCCCCGCGGGCCTTCTTGATGATGTCGCACAGATCGTCTTCGAGCGGCATAACTCTCTCAGGCTAGAGGCAACAGGCACGGGGGCATGGAGGCATCTTCCTCTCTCTTATCTTCCCGTAGCCAGCGTGATTTCCTTCACGTCGCCGAAGCCGGAGAGCAGTTTGGGCAGGGCCTCGCCCGGTCCGACCGCGACGATGGTGAGGCGATCCGGGTGCAGATGCTTTTTGGCCGCCGCCAGAATGTCCTCCTTCGTCAGCGCCACGACACGCGCGCGCAGCTGCTGGAGGAAATCTTTGGGCAGGCCGTCGTACTCCAGCTCGATGAAGCGGTTGACGATCGCCGAGGGACTGGTAAAGGAGAACACGAAGGAATTCACGTAGGCTTCCTTCGCCTCCGCCAGCTCCTCGTCCGTCACCAGCTCGGTCCGCATCCGCTCCAGGTTGGCGACGAACCGGCTGATGACTTCCTGCGTGGAGGGCAGCTTCGTTTCCGCCCGCATCAGCCAGACTCCCTGATCGTGCATGCCCGTATTCAGCCGGCTGCCGACCGAATAGGCCAGGCCCCGCTTGGTGCGCACGTCGTTGAACAGCCGGCTGCGGAACGAGCTGCCGCCGAGAATGTCGTTCGCGATGGCCAGCGCGACGTAATCCGGATCGTCTTCCTTGAGGGTCAGGTGTCCCACCCGCAGGTGCGTCTGCGACGTCTCCTTGTTGACGAAGCGCACGGTCGACCGGCCGGCCGGGGCTTCGGGCGCATCGGCGATCTTCAATTCCGGCACATCGCCTTTCTTCCAGTCGCCGAACGTCGCCCGGAGCAGGGACAGCATCACGGCCTTGTCGAAATCCCCCGTCACCCCGAGGATGATGCCGTTGGGATGGACCGTTCGCCGGTGAAACGCCGCGAGATCGTCGCGGGTGATCCGCGCGATCGATTCGATCGTGCTTTCGCGGGCGGTCGGATGCTCCGGCCCGTACAGTTGTTTGACGAACTCCCGGCCGACGATCGACCCCGGATTGTCCTGCCGGCGTCTGATCCCTTCGATCGCCTGCAGCTTGGCCAATTCGACACGCGCCGGTTCGAAGGCCGGCTGACGCAGCAGGCCGGCGAAAATCTGCAGCCCGCGCCGCAGGTCTTTGCTCAGGATGTCGAGCGAGGCGGAGCCGGCCTGCCGGCCGATCGAGATGCCCACGTCGCCGGCCAGCTGCTCCAGTTCTTCATCGACCTGTTCGGCGGTCAACTCGCCGCCGCCGCCGGTCCGCATGACCGAGCCGGTCAATCCCGCCAGCCCGATCTTGTCCGCCGGTTCGAGCCAGCCTCCCGTGCGGATCGTGGCGGAGAGGCTGATCAGCGGCAATTCGTGATCCTCCAGCAGGTACACCACCATGCCGTTTTCGAGCACGACGCGTTCGGGTTCGGGCGGCGCGAACTCGACCGGTTGAAACGTCATCGTGCGGGGATCGCCGAGCGCGGCGTCGCCGGCCCAGCCCACCGCCGCCGCACAGAGCATCAACAGGGCGACCCCAACTGCGCTCAGACCCCTGCCCCCCGACCTCTCACCCCTCACCCGCTTCATCGTCTCACCTCGCCCGGAGCGGCCGTCGCAAGCTGCTTCTCGGCGACTTTCTTGACCAACGTCGCAACCGTTCTGTTCGATTTGGTGAAATACTGCGTCGCCACGCGCTGGATATCGGCCGGCGTGACCGCCGCCACTTTATCGCGGACCTTGAGCACATAACGCCAGTCGCCCGCCACGGTCTGATACAGGGACAGCTGCGAGGCCAGCCCGCTGTTGGAGCGCAGCGCCCGGACCATGTCCGCATCGAGATTGTTCAGCACCCTCTCCAGTTCCTTGGCCGACACCGGCTCCGTCTTGAGCCGGTCCAGCTCGGCCAGAATCGCGGCCTCGACCTCCGCCGTGGTATGGGGAGCGAGCGGCACGGCGTTCAAGACGAACAGATTGGGCGCGCGGACCCCCGGGTAGTTGGCGTCGGAATTGACCGATGCCGCGAGCCGGCCGTCCCGCACCAGCTTCGCATACAGCCGGGAGGTCAGGCCTTCGGTCAGGATCTCGTCGATCACGTCGAACACGTAGTCGTCGGGATGACCGAGCCCCGGTTTGTGGAACCCGATCGCAAGCGAGGGTTCGGCGTCGAATTCGACTTCGACGCGCCGTTCGCCCCGTTGGGGCGGCTCGACGGTCACGATCTGCGGCGGCGGCGGCGCGGCCGGGATCTTGCCGAACGTGCTCTCGATCAGCGCGATGACCTCCTTGGGGTTGATGTCCCCGACGATGCCGATGGTCGCGCGGCCCGGCCCGTAATAGGTTTTGAAGAAGGCTTCCGTCGCAGCCGGCGTCAACGACAGGATGTCGGATTCCCATCCGATCGTCGGAATGCCGTACGGATGGGCGCGGAACGACGCCGAGGTGAACGTTTCGAAGAGCAGGCCGTTGGGGCTGTCGTCGTTCCGCAACCGCCGCTCTTCCATCACCACACCCCGCTCCTTATAGAACTCGCGCAGCACCGGGTTGGCCATGCGGTCGGCTTCGATCGCCGCCCAGAGCGGCAGCCGGTTCGACGGCAGGCTGATCATGTAGCGCGTGAGATCCTTCCCGGTGGCGGCGTTCAGGCCGACGCCCCCGTGGCGTTGATAGAGCAGGGCCATTTCGTTGCCGACGACGTACTGGACGGCCTGTTCTTGGAGTTCCTTGAACCGTTTCTGCAGGGCGTCGATCGCGGCCTGCTCGCCGGGATCGGCCGGCAGATCCGCACTGCGCTTGGCCAGTTCCCGCTGCCGTTGCTCCAGCTCGGTCCCGACGCGATGGAGCTCGTCCAGCACCGGTTTTTCTTTCTCGTAGTCTTTGGTGCCGACGGTCCTCGTGCCTTTGAACGCCATGTGTTCGTAGAGATGCGCGATGCCGGTCTGTCCGACCTGTTCGTTGACCCCGCCGACGCCGAACGTCATATTGATCGACACGACCGGGGTTTGATGACGCTCGACCATCAGGACGGTCAGGCCGTTCGCCAGCTTGTGCTCGATCACCCGGTCCGCCAGCCCGGCCGGAGCGGCATGCAGAAGATCGAGGTTGAGGCTGAGGACTCCGGCAAGGATGAGGATCAGCATCGTCTTCATTCGAAAATCTCCATCAGTTGCTCCGGTCGTTCAATGAACCAATCCGGCCGGCAGGCCGCCATTTTCTCCCGGTTGCCCATGCCGTAGCCGACGGCGCACACGCGAATCCCGGCGTTGTGTCCGCCGTTGATGTCGTTCGTGCTGTCGCCGACCAGCACGGTGCGGTCTTTCGGCACGTTCAGGCGCTCCACGATATGCAACAACATGCCGGGCTCCGGTTTCAACCCGAACCCGTTGTCGCCGCCGACGACGAATTCGAAGTGATGTGCGCCCAATCCGTTCAGAATCACCTGCGTGTATTCGATCGACTTGTTCGTGGCCACGGCCTTGCGCTTGCCTCCGAAATGCGTCAGCGCGTGCTCGACACCGGGATAAAACGTCGTCCGGTCCAGGCAGTGGGCGAGATAATGCCCTCTGAACACCCGCAGCGCGTCCTCGAAGCTCACGCGCTCGTGTTCTCCCACGGCCAGCCGCAGCAGTTTCTTGACGCCGTCGCCGACGAACCCGAAAATCTCTTCGAACGGGCGCTCGGGCAGTCCCAGTTCGGCAAGCGTCAGGTTGACCGAGGCGGCAATGTCCCACTTGGATTCGATCAGGGTGCCGTCCAGATCGAAGATGAGCAACTCCACCGGCGTCTTTCCCATGAGTCCCCCTACTTGACCGCTCGCAACTCGTCCTGCAACCGGGCCAGACTTTCCCGTTTGGCGGGATCCTGCTCCTTCACCAACGCCTCCCGCACGAAATTGACCATCCGCTTCTGCCCGACATGCGGCGGCAGCACCGGCTCGACGATCCTCCACCGGTTCCGCACGGCTTTGACCCGGACGCGGATCTCCTCGACCGAGGGCTCCGGAACGAACCCGGCGGTCTCCAGATAGACGGAACCGATCACCTTGAACGTGACCGGGATGACCACTTCCAACCGATCGACGATCTCCCACTGACGATAATGCTCCGGGACGGAAAACTCCCGGATGACCACGACCCGTCCCCAGGCCGGCTCCTCCTGCCACTCGCGGTACGGAGCCAGCGCCTCGAAGGAGAGCGAATCGAGCTTAGCCCCTTTTTGATCGAGGGCAAAATACTTCTTCACTATCTCGGCGGGAGAATGCTCGAGCGCGCCGGTTTGCGCGAACAGACCGGGACCGGTCATCAGCGAGAAGCCGACGAGCAGAACGGCAATGCGGAGGATGAGCGGGACGCGTACGTACGGCAACCGATATGAAGGCAAAATCGTCACCTGCGATCGGTGATGGTTCGCGATGGGGCTCGTCGGCGGGAGATGTCTCGGCACGACTGGGAACAACAGCTCCGTTCGTCGCCTGACCGAACCGGAAGCCCATTCTACCAAACGCCCTTCCGGAAAGCATGCGGGCACGGTCCGCCGCCGCCCGTCGTTGACCGGGTTCAAGAGCGCGTGCTAGGGTTTTCACGCCGTCTCACCATTGTTCGTCGACTTCGTTGTGGCACGCATACCGGAGAGAGATGACGCGCCGTTGGACGATCGGGCTTCTCGTTCTCTGCGGCCTGTGGGCGGCCGTCTTCTTCGGCCCGCAGAACGAAGGGCTCCGGGCCCATGTCGCCGAGCTCGCCGCGGCGGAACGTCAGGGCGTCCGGCAGGCGACGGAGGAGCGCGGTTCCCCCGCCTTGCGGAAGCCGGTCGGGCGGACGGCGCCGCAGAAGGCCTACGACCTGCTGGCACAGCTCCGGCAGCGGGAGGGAATCCCGCTGCCCGGGTATGTCGGAGGACGGCCGTTTCAGAACCGCGAACGGCGGCTTCCGCGCGGCCGTTACCGCGAATATGATGTCAACCGAAAAATCCCGGGCCGGGCTCGCGACGCGGAACGCATCGTCGTCGAGCAACAAACCGGCAAGGCCTACTACACCGGCGATCATTACCGAACCTTCATTCCGTTGAACTGAACCGCCATGGCCGATCGAACACCGCACCTGTCTCTGGGACCTCATCTTCAGTCGGTCAAACCGCCCTGGACCTCTCTGCTGGTGTTGAAGGCGGGGCAGAAGGCGGAATCGCTGATCGGGATTCCGGACGGATTCGTCTCACGGGTGTTGCGCGGCGCCAAGTGCCGTACGCCGTCCGGGCTTTTTGCCGAGTTCGCGCGGGCGCTGGATTTTCCCGATTACTTCGGCCACAACTGGGACGCCCTCGAAGAATGTCTGGCCGATCTGGAATGGCTGCCGGCGAAAGGGTACGCGCTGCTCTTCACCGAGGCGGAACAGATCCTCCCCGAGGATGAAGAGGACTACGAGACCTTCCTCGAAGTGATCAGCGATGCCGGGGAAGCCTGGGCGTCCGGGCGGGCCGGCATGGGAACGAAGCGGGCCACGCCCTTTCATGCGTTGCTCGCCGTCTTGGAACGCGACAAGTCCAAGCGGGCCCAGTGGGATCTTGAAGAAATCGCGGCACAACCGCTCCGGGAGAAGGTCACAGGCCGGCAGCCCTCCCGACAAGGCGCCTCACGCCGGAAGAAACGGAACTGACCATGGGATTGATGGATCAATTGGGACAAGCGGTCGGCGGAATGATGGGCGGACAGGACGGGCAGAACCCTCTGCTGCAGGCGCTCACCGGCCTGCTCGGCCAGAACAGCAGCCTGGGCGGCTTGGCCGGACTGGTTCAGATGTTCCAGAAGAACGGCTTGGGCGAGATCGTCAATTCCTGGGTCGGTACCGGCAAGAATCTGCCGATTTCGGCGGAACAGATCAAACAGGGGCTGGGCGGAGATCTGCTGAATCAACTGGCCGGCAAGGCCGGTCTTTCACCCGACGCGGCCAGCGCGCAATTCGCGGCCTGCTGCCGGATCCGGTGGACAAATTGACGCCCAACGGCGCCATCGAAGCGGGGGGGCTCGACCAGCTGCTCAAGTTGTTTCAGGGGAGGACGGGGGCGTCGCGGTCCGGGAGTGCGAGGAAGATTTGCGCCCTGGTTACGGGCGCATTTTTCTGGTGAGATTCAATAAGCCGCTCCAGCGAAAGAGGGCGAACGACGAGCCGGCCTTCAGCCCGGCCCCTGCGCCGGCCGCGACCTGCAACGAAGCCCACCAGTGCGCCTGTACCTGATCGCGATGGGGCACACAAATCCCGTGCGTTTCCCGCGCATCGTCCAGGGGAGCCTTCTCGCCGACGAATTCGGGCTTGCCTTCCTTTCGGCACCATGAGCAGACAATCTTCATTCGCGATCCCCGACCTGTGGATGAGTTGCCTTGATGCTGGATCAAGACCGTTCTGCACGCAATTGTCGGGCCGAATCCTCGACGACTCGGGCGGATAGGCCTTTACAGCAATTGTCACGGTATTCTTATCACAGATCCTTGGCACTGTATCGAAAAGGGATGTAGCAGAGTATCTGAATAGACACTTTTTGCCCCCACCTGGGGCAATATAGGCACGTGAATCTCCCGCGGCCCATTTCTTGACCAATTCTCTTCGAGCATGTTAGGGTGCGCCCCCGTTATGAAAATCACCAGATCCGTCAAGCTCTTCGCTGACGCCCAACAACTGATTCCAGGGGGCGTGAATAGTCCTGTGCGCGCATTCCGATCCGTCGGAGGGCAGCCCCGCTTCATCAAGCGGGCGAAAGGCTCCCGTCTCTACGATGTCGACGGAAATGCCTATATTGATTACGTGCTTTCCTGGGGCCCCATGATTCTCGGGCATGCCCCGACCCCGGTCATCAGCGCGATCAAGAAGGCCGCGGGGAACGGCACCAGCTATGGAGCTCCGACCGAGTTGGAGGTTGAGCTGGCCCGCCAGGTCCGCCGCGCCTTTCCCTCCATGGAGAAGATCCGGCTGGTCAGTTCAGGCACCGAAGCGGTGATGAGCGCGATTCGCGTCGCGCGAGGCTTTACCAGGCGTGACGGGATCTTGAAGTTTGAAGGCTGTTACCA
>DIHJ01000089.1:74871-75728 GCA_002420105.1 Nitrospira sp. UBA5699 | reverse complement strand
ATTCGCTCGGCGTGCCGACGGACTTTGCGAAACATACCCTGACGGCTCCGTACAATGATATTCGCGCCGTCGAGCGGATCGTCAAGGAACGCGGGAAGCAGTTGGCCTGCATCATCCTGGAGCCGATCGCCGGCAACATGGGGGTGGTCCCGCCGGCCCCGGATTTCCTGGAGTCGCTCCGCCGGCTGACGAGCGAGCACGACATTCTTCTCATCTTTGACGAGGTCATTTCGGGATTCCGCGTGGCCTACGGAGGCGCTCAGGCCCTCTACGGCATCCGGCCGGATCTGACCGTTCTCGGGAAGATCATCGGCGGCGGGTTGCCGGTCGGCGCCTACGGAGGACGGAACGAGATCATGGATCTGATCGCCCCGTCGGGCCCCGTCTATCAGGCCGGCACGTTGTCGGGAAATCCGCTGGCAGTCACGGCGGGCCTGGCCACGCTCAACCAGTTGCGGGCGAAGGGCATCTACAAGAAACTCGATGAGCGGGCGGCGGCATTGGCGAAGGGAATCGGCGAGGCCGCCAAGAAGGCCGGCATTCCGTTGACGCAAACCAGAGTGGGCTCGATGCTCACATCATTCTTTACGGCGGGTCCCGTCGTGGACTGGAGCAGCGCGAAGCTTTCGGACACGAAACGCTATGGACAGTTCTTCAACTCCATGCTCGAGCAGGGCGTCTACCTCGCCCCGTCGCAATTCGAAGCGGCGTTTCTCTCGACAGCGCACAATGTCGCGGATGTCGAGAAAACCATCCGCGCCGCGCATTCCGCCTTCAAGGCCCTCTAGCAGTGTGTTGACAAACCCTGCGCCGCCCCCCAAAAGGATCTGCACACGAAGTGGCTGACGGGATCTGGA
>DIHJ01000089.1:69337-74753 GCA_002420105.1 Nitrospira sp. UBA5699 | reverse complement strand
GAAGAGGCGAATCGTACTCTGTCCTGTACGTTGAGCCTCTGAGCGACGCGAGAACGCCGCTGGCGGCCTTTGTCAACAGCCTGCTAGTTTCTTTATCGAAACCGATACAACGCGAGTTGATTCGGATACAACGGCCGGCCTATCTGGAAGCTGTTCAAGACAGCCGTTCGGCTAAGCCGCCGTCTATTCGTCGTCTTCGTCGTCGGTGTCCAACGCCTCCTGCCTCTTCTGCTCTTCCATCGCGTTGTGCAACAGCATACGGATAAACATCGAATAGAGCGAGCCTTTTTCCAGCGTTCCCCCGGGAGGAATCGCGATCTTCCCCTCCTTGATCATCTTATCCATCCAGGCTTTCTGATCCGGCGCGATCAGAATCGGAACTTCAATCAATCCAACCCGGCCGAACATTTCCATGGTCGTAACCTCCAAACAGGCGATGGGTGAGGGGCAAACAGGATCGGAACAGGGACGAGTCCGTTGCTTCCGACTTCTGATCTTGTGCGTTCCGCCTGACCCCGCGGCTATTCCAGCATGCGGTTTTCTCGGTTGTCAACCGACGGCTCGGGCAATGGCACGAACCCTGCTTCGCTCACGGCTCGATGCGACAGATTTTCCCGATGACACGCTTCTTTCTGATCCTCGGCTTGACCATGGCCTTGACGGTGCCGGCTCAGCATGCTCACCCCCAACCGTCCAGCGCGCCGCCCTCCTCATTGCCCGTGACGCCCTTGTCCCAGGACGGAGGCGCCCGGGACGGACTTGCCTCCTGCGAACTCTGCCGGGCACCGGAGGGACGACCCGGCAGCGATCTCAAACTTCACCGCCGCCACCGCGACAAGGACCTGCATCCGCACAAGAAGGCAAAGGGCTTTTCGAAATCCTCACAACGGAGTCTGAAGAGTCAGTTGCCCCATCACAAACTGGAGCAGGAGGCGAGTCGATAAGGAAAGCGAGGCCGCGTGAAACAACGGGGCTTGTTATTTTTTGCTCTTATCCTTCGGTCCTTCCGAGAAGAGCAGCCAGCCGAGCACGATGAAGCCGATGGCGACGCCGGTGATGGCGAGCCAGGTTCCGATCTTGTCCATCTTTCAACTCCTTGTTGGATCGGACTGTAGCGCGGCCACGGTGGCTTTGTCGAGGCGCTTCACCTTGCCGTGGCCGTCCGTCACCGCCAGCCTCGCGGATCCTTCGACCACCAGACGCCGGCTCTCCCGCTCACGCACCGTGTGGGCGAACGTGATCGACGCGGGATTCATTTCGGCGATGACGGTTTCAATGTGCAAGGTGTCGCCGTACCGTGCCGGCGCGCGATAGTCCAGCTCGGCACGCACGACGACGAACACCCTCCCCTCCTTCATCAGCCCGGCGACCGAAAGCCCCCGCTCTTCAAGATAGTGCGTCCTGGCCCGCTCGAAGTACTTGAGGTAGTTGGCGTAGTAGACCACGCCGCCGCAGTCGGTGTCTTCGTAGTAGATGCGGATGTCCATCTTTCTTACTCGCGAGACAAGCGTGACGGGCGCGACCTGCCGGAGGAGGCTCGTCTCGCACGTCGCGCTACAGGCTCAGTGTCGGAAACTTCGGCAACGAACCGTCTTGGACGCCGGTCAACTTGACCACCACGTCGTACAACTGCTGCACCCGTTCGGCCTTCACCGGCTCGAACCCGTGGCCGAGCACGGCATGGTTCGCGGCATCGAGCAGGGGTTTCATGACCGGCCATTCGCGCAGGAACGTTTGGCCCATCTGATCCCCCAGCCCCGCCAGTGCGCGAAACTGCGCCTGCAGGGGCAGTTTGTACTTCCCGTCGATATCCTCGAGATAGCAGGTGCGGCAGATTTCCTGGAGCGCCTGGGGCAGTTGCTCCGGCCGCACGTCCCAGGTCCTGATCCCGTATTGTTTGAAGAGTTGCCGCTGCGCGAACGCTTCCAGCGCACGCACGAGCGACTGCATGGCCCCCTCCGTATCGTTGCCCGACCGGAGTCGACGGCCGGCATGGGCGAACAGATCGAGCGCGATGGGCTCTTTCACCTCCGCCGGATCGAGTACGAGCTTTTCGAGAAATCCCGCATTCGCCTTGATCGACGGCACCACGGTCTTGAGGCCCGGCGGGCCGCCGAACAGCGACGCCATCTCCATGGCCTTCGCGGAGGTTTTCAGTTTCTCCCAGGCCTGACGGTAGTGAAACCGCTCCCAGAGATCGTAGCCGTCGGCCAGATCCGCAAGGGCGCGATAGAGCGGCTTCTGCCCGCCGCTGACCCGCGTTTCGATCTGACGAAACAGCGAAGCCGCGGCCACATAGGCGCCCCGGTTGAAGAGATCGGACGCATCCCGGCGCATGACGTCCGCCGCTTCGTCCCAGGGATTCGCGTGGAGCCAGAGACATTCGCGGCCGTCGATCGTCACCGCATCCCCTTCCCGGCCCTCCTGCGGCGCGACCACCGACACCATTCGTGACGAAAACGGCAGGGTGACGAGAGCGAGGGCGCCGGCCATGGCGGGTGTCGCGCCGGTCAGATCCACGACCAGCGATCCGGACGGGATACCCCAGGTGCGCAGCACCACGGGAAGCGTCCGGGCGATCGTGTGATAGCAGGACGGAAAACTCATGCTGTCCGGAAGCAGCACCCAATCCCACCGTCTGGGCAGATGACCGATCCTGGGCTGGATTTCCGTCTCGACGAGCGCCTTGGCCGGTTCGGGGAGGACGAAGCACAATGATTCGGGTTGCAATCGGTTGATGGAATAGACGGCGGCGGCAAGCTCGTCGGTCAGGGCGACGACCAAGGCTTGGATTGGTTGTTCCTGTGCCATTGCGCGCGGACTATACCATGAGATCGGCGCAAAAGCCCGCCGGCATCACGGACGCCGGTTCGATGATCGCGTCGGCGACGAACGCCGTCCGCCAGACGGCGTCTCCGGCGTCGGGAAAGTCGCGAGCCTCGAACCGGCTCGGTTTGACAGGATAGGACACCTCGCCTAGAATTGAACTCGATGAAAGATTTCGTCCTCAACGCCTTTGCCGAAAGCGCCGCGGTCAAACAGCAGTTCGTCCGCGCCCATGCCGACCGGATCGTCGAAGTCGCCACACTGATCGCCACCGTCTTCCGCGAGGGCCGCAAGGTACTGCTCTTCGGGAACGGAGGCAGCGCGACCGATGCCGCCCACATTGCCGCCGAATTCGTGGGACGATACAAACGCGAGCGCGCCCCTCTTCCGGCCATCGCCCTCGCGACCGACATCGCGGCCATCACCTGCATCGCCAACGACTACGGCTACGACGAGCTCTTCGCCCGCCAGGTCCGCGCCCACGGACAGAAGGGCGATCTCGCGATCGCCATCAGCACCAGCGGGAATTCTCCGAACGTGCTGAAGGGCGTGGAAGCGGCGAAAGCCTGCGGTCTCACGACGGTGGCCTGGACGGGGGGCACCGGCGGCAAACTGGCCGGGATGGTGGATTACCCCTTCGTGGTGCCGTCCGCGGTGACCGCCCGCATCCAGGAAAGCCACATTACCCTGGGCCATGTCTTGTGCGAATTGACTGAGGAACAGCTCCTTGGCAAAGCCTCCTGACCGGAACCGCCCTCCCGTCGCCGCCCGCAGCCTGATCCCTCCGATCAACGTGACGGATCTGAAGACCTATCCGTTGAAGAAGCGCCACAGCAAGGTGCGCGTGTCCGATTTCGCGAAACCCTGGCGCCGCGGCGGCAGCTTCGGCCAGTTCTACCGCGGGCTGCCCGACATTCTCGCCGTCCGAACGCTCCGGGCCGTGGCCAAGGCCGTCGCCACGGCCCACCGCAAGGGCCGGCCCGTCATCGTCGGCATCGGCGCGCACGTCGTGAAGGTCGGCCTCACGCCCATTCTCGTGGACCTGATGCAGCAGGGCATCGTCACCGCCGTGGCCATGAACGGCGCGGGCATCATCCATGACTTCGAACTGGCGCTCATGGGGCATACGTCGGAGGAAGTCGACGCCGAGATCGACGCAGGACGGTTCGGCATGGCGGAGGAAACCGGACGGATTCTCAACGAGGCCATCGTCAAGGGCCATCACGACCGCCAAGGCCTCGGCGAAGCGGTCGGCCACTACATCAACCGCTATAAGGGGCAGTTCCCCAACCGGGACACCAGCGTGCTCGCGACCGGCGCCAGGCTCGGCATTCCCGTGACCGTCCACGTGGCGGTGGGCACCGACATCATTCACATGCATCCCGCGGCGGACGGCGCGGCGATCGGCGCCACCTCGCTGCTGGATTTCCGGCGGCTCGCCGCCGTGGTGGCCGGGATGGAAGGCGGGGTCTACCTCAATCTCGGCTCGGCCGTCATCCTTCCCGAAGTCTTTCTCAAGACGGTCTCGCTCGGGCGGAACCTCGGGCACGCCCTGTCCAACATCACGACCGTCAACATGGATTTCCTCTCCCACTATCGCCCGCTGACCAACGTGGTCCGTCGCCCGACCCAGAAGGGCGGAAAAGGCTACGCGTTGATCGGGCATCACGAAATCATGCTCCCGTTGCTCGTCGCGGCGATCGCCGAGGAGCTGGGGTGACGCGAGGCTATGGCTCTCCGCGCCGCACCCCCCCTGACCCCGGAAGAACTCACCGCCATCTGGTCCGACCTGAACGTCCGTCACTTCGAGGGAACGCTCCCGCCGATCGAGCTCGTCTGGAGCCGGCGGCTGACCTCGTCCGTCGGCATGTTCGTCAGCCGCGCGGGACCGCGGTCGGCATGGACCGGGGCGGCCTCGCTGAAATCCGCGCAGCGCGAAATCCGGCTCTCGCTGCCGCTGCTCAAACCCCTGCTCGCCCGCACGCCCCACGGCCGCAACGAGCTGGTCAGCACCCTCGCTCATGAAATGATCCATCAGTGGCAGTACGACCTGCTGAAGCGCCGGCCGAATCACGGACCTGAATTTCTCCGCAAGATGACCGAGATGAACCGCGACGGCGAGCTGGCCGTCACGGTCTACCATTCGCTGCAGCGGGAGGTGCTGGCCCTGGCCCGCTTCGCCTGGCGCTGCCGGCAGTGCGGCCGGATCTACCGGCGTCAGCGCCGGACGATCCAGCCGCGCCGGCACCATTGCGGCAGTTGCCGGGGGACGCTCCATGAGTTGAACCTCTCGGAGATCAGCCGTCATACGACCTTCGTGGCGAGTGGACCTCGCTCCTCCGGCACCGGCCCGGCCGGACCGGTCGGACAACTGGAACTGGATTTTTCCCCCCGGAAGCTCTAGGCTTTTCCTGCGCTCCGAACGCACGCTCCTCCATGTTCGACGATCGACGAATGACCAGTAACGTGTCACGCCGCTCGACGGTACCGTGGCCGCGCCGGATCCTGTTCGGCGACGTCGACGCCATGTTTGCGTCGGCGGCCGTCGTCAAGGACCCGGGCCTCGCGGGCAAACCGGTCGCCGTAGGCG
>DIHJ01000089.1:68629-69286 GCA_002420105.1 Nitrospira sp. UBA5699 | reverse complement strand
GGTCGCCGTAGGCGGGCCCCCGCCGCGGGGGATCATCGCCGCGGCCAGCTATGCCGTCCGCGCCTTCGGCGTCCGGTCCGCCATGCCGACGATCGAAGCCCTGCGACTCTGCCCCGGCCTGATCCTGGTCCCGCCGGACCGGCCGCTCTATCGCCGACTCCACGATCAGATGCGATCCGTGACCGACCGGCTGTTCCCGCTCACGGAATGGAGCAGCATCGATGAGTTTTATGCGGACACGACGGATCTGCAGACCCGATATCCGGATCCGGTCGCGCTCGCGCAACTGACGAAACGCTCGATCTTCGACGCCACCGGCCTGCGCTGCACGATCGGCGTGGCGACCGGGAAAACCGTCGCGAAGATCGCAGCCGATTCGCACAAACCGGATGGCCTCGCGGTGGTCGAACCCGGCACGGAGCCGGCGTTTCTGCGGTCTCGCCCGCTCCGGGCATTGCCGGGCATCGGGCCGAAGACCGCCGCGCGCCTGGAGCCGTTGGGCCTCACGACGATCGGTGACCTGCTGGACGAACGGCGGGAACAGACGCTCCGGCGCCTGTTCGGTTCCCGCCTCCTCTGGATTCGCGAGCTCGCTCAGGGACGCGATCACGAGCCGGTCATCGCCGACCGCGAGTCGAAAAGCGCCAGCCACGAGAT
>DIHJ01000089.1:23591-68549 GCA_002420105.1 Nitrospira sp. UBA5699 | reverse complement strand
GGTCATCGCCGCCCGCGAGTCGAAAAGCTCCAGCCACGAGACCACCTTCGACCACGACACGGACGACCGCGCATTTCTGGAACAGGTCGTGCGGGGCTTCCTCCGTGCGTTGGCCCGCGATCTCAGACAGGAAGGACTCGCGGCGGCCAGCTGCACGGTGAAACTCAAAGACGCCCGGTTCGTCATCACGACCAGACAGCGGCCCTTTCCCCGCCCGCTCGACTACGATCCCGCGATGTGGCCGACGATCAGAGCGGCCCTGTCCGATCTGCTCAAACCGGGCACCAAGTATCGCCTCGCCGGTCTTGCGCTCTCTTCGCTGACACCGGCTCCTCCCGGCCTGTTCGACCGCCGCCGGAGCACGGCGATCGCGGCGCTGGATGCCCTGGTCGCACGGCATGGGCCGGGCATCATCGGATTGGGCGGGGTGGCTCCCAAGGACATCGACTGATTCCGTCTCTTTCCATCCAGCCGTGCGGTCTGTATGATGGGAGCATGCACGAAAAAGTCCTGACCGGCGCGCAACTCGTTCCGATCCTCGAACGGGCGCGCGCCCAACACAAGCGGATCGTCTTCACCAACGGCTGTTTCGACCTGATGCACGTGGGGCACACGCGCTACCTGCAGGCCGCGAAGCAGCTCGGCGATCTTCTCGTCGTGGGAGTCAACAGCGATGCGTCCGTCAGAAGTTTGAACAAAGCGCCGGATCGTCCGATCGTAAGCGAAGCCCAGCGGGCCGAAGTGCTCGCGGCGTTGGGCTGCGTGGACTATGTCGTCATCTTCGCGGAACCGGATCCGTTGCCCCTCATCACGGCGCTGCAGCCGGACGTGCTGGTGAAAGGCGGAGACTGGCCGATCGATCGCATCGTCGGCCGGGACGTCGTCGAACGCCGCGGGGGCACGGTCCGGACCATTCCGCTGGTTCCCGGGATGTCGACGACCGCGCTGATCCAACGTATCCGATCACAGTCCGTATAAGCAGTGCCGAACACGTCGCTTCCTTCCTCAACAACCCCATGCTGTGCGTCGATCGCCGCCGCGCTGGCCTGCGAAGGGGCACGGCCCTGCCTCACCGGCCTGCACGGCTCTACGGCCGGATTCGCGCTCACGCAGCTGCTGCACCCGCACACGGGCGCCCTCGGCGCGCGTCCCTGGCTGATCGTCACGCGATCGGATGAGGCCGCCGAGCGGCTCTTCGACGACCTCCGGTTTTTCCACGGCCTCATGGGCCTTCCCGTGGCGTCGCTGGCGCTGTTTCCCCGCTGGGAGACCCTCCCCTACGAATCGACCGCGCCGCATGTCGGCCTCGTCGCCCGCCGCATGAACGCGCTCCATCAGATCCGGACGGTTCCGGCCGCGAAGGTGGTCACCTCGATCGACGCCGTGATGCAACGGCTCATGCCGGTCGAGGCGTTCCTGCGCACGCTCCTGCAGTTCAAGGTCGGCGGCGGCGTCGAGCGGGAGGTACTGACGGCCGGACTGCTGCGGCTGGGGTATCGCCGGGTCTCCGTCGTCGAAATTCCCGGAGAATTCAGCATTCGCGGCGGCATCGTCGATATTTTCTCCACCGCCTATGCCGAACCGCTTCGCGTGGAATTCCTCGGTGAAACCGTCGATTCGCTCCGCCTCTTCGATCCCGCCACGCAGAAATCGACCGCCAAGATGGATCGCGCCGTGGTCCTGCCGGCGCGCGAGTATCTCAGGCCGGAAGAGGCGCCGGACGCCCTCGCGCCGATCGCGCCCGATGCCGAATGGCGCGCGCCGGACCTCTACCGGCAGATGCAGAACCTGCTCGAGTATTTCGCGTCCCGCCCGTTGCTGGTGCTGGACCAGCCGGCCGCACTGAGCCGTGCCTGCACCGACTTGTGGGAGAAGATCGACGACGGATATCTGCGCCACAGCGATAAAGAGGACGCGGGCCCCTACCCCTCGCCCGAACGGCTGTTTCTCACCTGGCAGGAGCTGATGGACCGGACGACGGGATGGTCCCGGCTGGCGCTGGAACCGCTGGCCGAATCCGACGCGTCCTGGGAGCCGGTGCTGTCGTTCCCCGCGCAAATCCCGGGCAGTGCGGGGCTCGGCGCGCGCGGCACGCCGTTCAGCCAGACCCTCTCGATCCTCGAGCGTCTCCGAGACGAATGCCGGGTCGTCCTCGTGGCGCGAAGCCGGGGCCAGGTCGATCGCCTCCTGGCGCTCCTGCGCGAGCACGATGCCCCCGCCGTCGAATGGACGGCCGCGAGCTGGGCATCGTCCGGCGGCGCGCGCGCCCCCTTCTATGTGCTGCACGGGGATCTCTCCGCCGGGTTCCTCTCGTCCGAATTGCGGCTGGCGGTGCTGACGGAGGAAGAGCTGTTCGCCAAAGGCGCCCGTCATAAGCCGCAGGCGAAAAGCAAAGCCGCGACGTTCCTGTCCTCGCTCGAAGACCTGAACGTAGGCGACTACGTCGTCCACGTTCAGCACGGCATCGCCAAGTATCGCGGACTCAAGCGGCTGTCGGTTCAGGATTTCGACAGCGACTACCTGATTCTGGAGTTCGCCGGCGGGGACACGCTCTATGTGCCGCTGGACCGGCTCAACCAGGTTCAACGCTATAGCGGCGCGGAGGGGCACGTCCCGCGCCTGGACCGCCTGGGCGGCACCGGTTGGGCCAAGACGACCGCCCGTGTGAAGAAAGACATCGAGGAGATGGCGCAGGAGCTGATCGATCTCTACGCCAACCGCGAACTGGCCGAACGCCATGCGTACGGATTCGACAGCACGCTGTATCACGAATTCGAAGCCGCATTCGAGTACGAGGAAACGCCGGACCAGCTCAAAGCCATCGAGGACATC
This sequence comes from Nitrospira sp. UBA5699, assembly GCA_002420105.1. GTDB lineage: Bacteria > Nitrospirota > Nitrospiria > Nitrospirales > Nitrospiraceae > Nitrospira_C. Next base: position 65,717 of record DIHJ01000089.1, on the reverse strand, counting down.
ACCCGCGATATGGAATCCAGCAAGCCGATGGACCGCCTGGTGTGCGGCGACGTGGGGTACGGCAAGACGGAAGTGGCGATGCGGGCGGCGTTCAAGGCGGTGGAGGACAACCGGCAGGTGGCCGTGCTCGTTCCGACCACCCTCCTGGCCCACCAGCATTACGACAATTTTGCCGAGCGCTTTGCGCCGTTCCCGACGCGCGTGGCGCTGCTGTCCCGCTTTCAGTCCCCCAAGGAGGCCAAGGCCATTTTGAAGGACGTTGCGGCGGGAACGGTCGACGTGGTGATCGGAACCCATCGCCTGCTCCAGAAAGACGTGGTGTTCCGCAATCTCGGGCTCGTGATCATCGACGAGGAGCAGTGGTTCGGCGTCAAACACAAGGAGCGGCTCAAAGAACTGCGCACGCAGGTCGATGTGTTGACCCTCACGGCCACGCCGATTCCACGGACGTTGCAGATGGCCATGGCCAGCGTGCGCGACCTGTCGATCATCGAGACTCCGCCGGCGGGCCGGCTGTCGATCCGCACGCAGGTCGTCCGCTCCAGCGACAAACTGATCCGCGAAGCCATCCTGCGCGAGTTGGGACGGGGCGGACAGGTCTACTTCGTCCACAACCGCGTCGAAACGATGGAGCGGACCGGCGCCTGGCTGCAACAGATCGTGCCGGAGGCCCGCATCGTCATGGCCCACGGACAGATGGACGCCAAACCGCTGGAAGCCGTCATGATGAAGTTCTTCCATCGCGAGGCCGACGTGCTGATCGCCTCCGCCATCATCCAGTCGGGCATCGACGTGCCCCACGCCAACACGATCATCGTGAACCGGGCCGACATGTTCGGCCTCGCGCAGCTCTATCAACTGCGGGGACGCGTCGGGCGCAGCGGCGATCAGGCCTATGCCTACTTCCTCGTACCGGATGAGGGCAAGCTGACGGAGGATGCGCAGAAACGCCTGACCGCCATCCAGCAATTTACGGAGCTGGGATCGGGTTTCCGCATCGCCGCGGCCGATCTGGAGATCAGGGGGGCGGGCAATCTGCTGGGCAAACAGCAGTCCGGTCATATCGCCGCCATCGGCCTCGACCTCTACATGCAGATGGTGGAACAGGCCGTTCACCGCTTGAAGGGACAGATCGTGGAGGAGGAACCGGATCCGACTCTGCGCCTGAACGTATCCGCGTTCATCCCTGAGGAGTACGTGGCGGATCCTCATCAACGCCTGTCTTTTTACAAACGGCTGTCGTCCTGCACGCAGGTGGGCGACCTCGCCCTGCTGCACGGGGAACTGCGGGACCGGTACGGGCAGCCGCCCGACCCCGTCGAGCGCCTGTTTGAGGTGATGCAAGTGCGCATGCAGGCCAGGGCGCTGCGGCTGGCGTCGATCGAACTCAAGACCGATTCCGTCGTCGTGACCCTGGATGCCAAGAGCCCGGTGGCTTCGACGGCCATCCAGCAGCTGATGGATCGGTACAAACGGCGGATCCGGTTTCTCTCGCCCCTGTCGTTCGAACTCCAAATGCCGCATCAGGACTGGCCTTCCATCTTTCCGGAACTCACCGCAACCTTGCAAAGCCTGGGAGTCTGTGATACCAACACAACAGCGAAATCGTAATCGCGCTGTATTCCGACGAGGTTTCACGCACGCATGAATCGATCACCGATCGGCTCCGTCAACGCCCCGGCCATCCGCCTCCTGTGTCTCGTCACGCTGACGATCGGCGGCACGCTGCTGCTCCTCACCAGCTGTACCCCGCCCCCTTCCGAGGAACGGGTCGTGGCGTTCGTCAACGGACGGCCCATCACGCAGACCGAATTCGACGCCGAATGGGCCGAGCTCCCGGAGGCGACCAGGGCGCGCTATGAGAAAGAAGGGGGCAAGCCGCGGCTGTTGAGCGAATTGATCACCCGGGAACTGCTCATGCAGGAGGCCCGCAAGCAGGGGCTGGATCAGAACGATCAGATCCGCGACCGCGCCAGACGCTACAAAGAAAAGCTGATGCTGGACGAACTGCTCAAGGATCGGATCAAAACCAAAATCGAACTCACGAAAGAGGAACTCGACGCCTACTACGAGAAGCACGCCCGCCAGCTCCTGACTCCGCTCAAGGTCCGCGTATCGATCATGCTGTTGCCCAATTACCCCGCCGCGAAGGATTTGGAGAAGCAGGTGAACCAGGGCGGCGACTTCGCGAAATTTGCGCAGCGCTACTCCATCGACGGCAAGACCAAAGCCAACGGCGGCGATCTGGGCCCGTACCGGAAGGATCTGGTGGTTCCGGAAGTCGACGAGGTGATTCACACCCTCAAGCCCGGAATGGTCAGCGCGCCGATCAAAACGGAGGCGGGCTACTACCTCGTGAAGATCACGCCGCTCGATCCGGAGATCATTCAGGCCGATTTGGCGACCAGGGAGCGGCTGCGGCAGGAGCTGCTCAACGAGAAACGGCAGAAGCGGTTCGACGACGTGATCGCCGACATCCGCGCCAACGCGGTGGTCAAACTGGCCGATGCGTCACGCTACGGCAACGGCGCCGCCGCCCGCTAGCGCCCTCCGCGCGTCTTCACTCTCCTCATTGTCATCGAAATCCTGTACAATCAACCGATTGCCGTTGATCCGCCGTCTCCGGCCAAACCGATTCATGCCCCGTGTCGAATCATCATGAGCCGTCCCGTGTTCAGATCGGTCGCTCGATACATGATCCCGTCCTGGACGCTCGCCGCGGTCCTGTTGGCCGGCGCCCCGTTCCTGCATGCGGCGAAGGTCGAAGACCGCATCGTGGCCATCGTCAACTCCGATCTGATCATGTGGTCGGATATGAAGCGCGAACTGGCGCCGGAGCGCGAGCGCCTCGAGAAGCAGTATCGCGGCGAGGACCTTCGGCGGCGATTGAACGCGGCGGAATCGATGGCGTTGACGACGATGATCGAGCGCCGGCTGCAGCTTCAGGAGGCCAAGGCCCGCGGCGTCGACGTCAGCGACCAGGAAGTGAAGCAGGCCGTCAAGCAGATGATCCAGCAGGGCGAGAAGATCGACGAGCGAGATCCGGCCAGCGCCAGAGGCGTCCGTGACCAGCTGACGCTGCTCAAAGTCGTCGACCGGGAGGTCCGCAGCGGCGTCATGGTGGCGGACCCGGAGATGAAACGCTACTACCAGGAGCACCGTGAACGGTTCGCGCTGCCGGAGGAGTACACCCTGAGCCAGATCCTGATCAAGCCGCGCTCCTCGGACGACACCGCGGACGCCAGGGAGAAAGCGCGCGACGTGACGAAGCTCCTCAAGCAGGGGGAATCGTTCGAGGACCTCGCGCTCCGCTATTCGGACGGGCCCAACGCCTCGCGGGGAGGACGGATCGGCCTCGTGCGGCAGGGGGAGCTGCTCCCGGCGATCGAACGCGGCGTGGCGAATCTCGTTCCCGGCGGGATCTCAGACGTGATCGAGAGCCCGGAAGGCTTCCACATCGTGCGGCTGGAGGACAAGAAGCCGCGACAGTTCAGACCGTACGAAGAAGTCAAACAGGAAATCCAGGCGCTCGTCTTCCAGCAAAAGAGCGAGGATATGTTTCAGGCCTGGCTGGCGGACTTGAAGAACAAGGCCTACATCGAAATCAAGTTCGACAACGCTCCTTCAGAGCAGCCCACAAGCGCTCTCGCCCCTCGCCCGTCACCGACGAGTAAACCATAAACGCCCGATTCTCGGTCAACCCCAATCCGGCTTGCAGGCGGCGCAAGGCCGACACGCGCTCTGCGGGCTTCAATTTGTCGACTTTCGTGGCCACGACGAGCGGATCGAGACCGATCGACTCCAGCCACGCGATCGTTTGGGCGTCCTGCGATCCCAGCACGCGGCTTTCGACCAGCAGCACGACCGCGCGCAGGGGCTCGCGCTGGCTGAGATACCGCTCGATCAACGGCGCCCACTGCGCCCGCTCGGATTTGGACACTTTGGCATAGCCGTAGCCGGGAAGATCCGCGAGCAGAAACCGCGGGAGCGAGGGATCGTCGGTGGCGACGGCGAACAGGTTGACCGCCCTGGTTTTCCCCGGCGTGCGACTGACTTTGGCCAGTCCCTTCCGCTGCAGCAGGGAATTGATGAGCGAGGACTTGCCGACATTGGAGCGTCCGACGAACGCGATCTCCGGCGTCGGGCCGGCCGGAAATTGTTCTGGGCTGACGCAACTTCTGATAAACTCGGCGTGCAGGATTTTCAACGGTCACTCCATAGGTACGAGGCACGGGGCGAGAGGCAATGGGTCGGACTATTTCTTCGCTTACCTCTAGCCCCGCACCACTCGCCTATTGCCTCTTCTTACGCATCGGTCCATGAGGAAGTCAACCAGACAACGTCGCGCCCGATTGTTGCTCGTCCTGGCGCTGTGCGTCTGTCTTCCGCTCGGGGCGCTCCTCTTCATGTGGCTCTTGACCCTGCCAGACGTTGATTCGTTGCGGTCGAGCAACCCTTCGACCACCGCCCTCATCGAGACCCGTCAAGCGCAGGCCGACGCGAAGGGGCATCCGCTCGGGCGCCATTGGATCTGGGTGCCGCTCTCGCGCATCTCTCCGCATCTGCGTCGGGCCGTCGTCGTGGCGGAAGATGCGTCGTTCTTCACGCATGAAGGATTCGACTGGGAGGGCATGAAGGACGCCGCGCTCTACGATCTGGAAAAAGGGGAGCTGAAGCGCGGAGGCAGCACGATCACTCAGCAGTTGGCCAAGAATCTGTACTTGTCATCCGAGCGCTCGCTGCTGAGGAAGGCCCACGAGGCCCTGATCACCCGCCTGCTCGAACATCACCTGACGAAGGACCGCATTCTGGAGCTGTACCTCAACGTCGCCGAGTGGGGGAACGGGGTCTACGGCGCCGAGGCGGCGGCCCGCCACCACTTCAAGAAACCGGCGCGCGATCTGACGCCGGAGGAGGCGGCCTGGCTCACGGCCGTGCTGCCGGCGCCTCGTCGATACGATCCTCTCCGGAAGACCCCCGCGCTGACCCGCCGGTACGAACGCATTCTCCGGCGGATGAATCCGCCCCCGTTCCATCAACCGCAGCCGCGGGAGGAGTAGCGCGGGGGCCGGCTCACCGGGTCGTGCACGGGATTCGAACGGAGCCTGACCGTCAATCGGGATCCGCGTCGTCGCCGACCGCCCGCACTTCTCGTTCGCCGAAGATCGCCGATTCGTGGGTGTAATGCTTGAATTCGAGGAGATTCCGTGAGGGGTCCTGAAGAAAGAACGTGCGGTGCTCGATGCGGGTCCCGGGAAATCTCACACGCGGGTGCTGAAAGAAGGCCAGCCCTTTTGTCGTCGCCCGATCGGCGAGATCCTGCCATTGGCGTTTCGAGAGAAAGACGAGGCCGAAATGACGCGGGTAAATCCCCTGCTGCGCCGGCGGGGCACCGTCCTCCACATGCGCCACGAGCTGATGCCCGGCCAATCCGAACGTCACCGCCCGATCGGACTCGCGCCCCAACGTACAGCCGAGTCCCTCGACATAGAACCGTTTCGCCGCCTCGATGTCATGGATGGGAAAAGCCAGGTGAAAAAGGACGCCGTTCATGGCCAACGACCCTGGACAACCGGTTTGCCCGTTCCATTCCACCAGCCGGCGGCCATCCGAGGAGTCACATGGACGATGCCGAATCGTCCGTCCGGCGCAATGACCAAAGCGCCGGCCGCTCCGCCGATCCGCTCGACCAGCCGGCGCAGGACCGACTTGGCTGCCGCCAGAGGTGACCGCCCCCGGACGAGCCGATCGCAGATCGATTTGGCGATGGCCAGGCGGATGATGCCTTCCCCGAGCCCGGTCATGGATACGGCCCCGCTGCGATTGTCCGCATACACCCCGCACCCGATCAGCGGCGTATCGCCGACACGGCCCGGCAACATCGAGTCGATCCCCCCGGTCGACGCGCCCGCCCCCACCGAGCCGGCCTGATCCAGGGCAACCGCGCCAACCGTTCCATGACGGTCTCCCGTCCGTTTCAGGTCGGCCAGAATCCCGCCGTACGGGAGCCGTCGGGACGGACCCGAGGGGCGGTGCCGTTCGAGCTTGAAGTGTCTGGCAAATCTGGCCGCACAGGGGCCGACGAGCAGCACATGATCGGTTTTCTCCATGACCAGCCTCGCCGCGACGATCGGATGCAGAATGCCTTCGATCGAGGCCACGGCCCCGGCCCGGAGGTGCGCCCCTTCCATGAGAGAGGCATCCATCCGTTGCACTCCGTCCAGTTGCCGGTTGGACCCCCGCCCGGCATTGAAGAGGCCCGACTGCTCAAGAAACCTGATCGTGACTTCGACCGCCATCACCGCCGGACCGCCCTGTCCAAGCACCCTGTAGCCGATCGCAAGCGCGTCGGCCAGGCAGGCCGCCTGGCGCCGGGTCATCGGACGACGGCCCGCACCGCCGTGCGCGAGGATGAGGGGACAGGAGCGGCTCAATTGAAGAGAAGGTCCCGAGCCTTCTGATAGGCCGGATCCTGCATGCGATCCAGATCGGAACGCACGAAGTTCAAACCGGTCACGCAGAGCTCGAAGTTGTCGGAAAGCTTCTTGAACAGAGGCGGCTCGCCCGCCGAAGCCTCGTCGGCCATTTGCGCGACGATGCCGTAGGATCGTTTTCCGGTCTTCACGTAGTCGACGAGAAAGTCCTTGTGGTAAATCAAGCTGGCCGTCTTGAGTCGGCGAAGATATTCGGGAAACAATCCGGCCATGAAGAGCGTGAAATCCCCGATATGCTGATGGACCGCCCGCTCCCGATCCAGGGACTGGGCTTGGAACAGCACCTCCGATTCAAAGAGCAGATCCACGACCGTATCCACCGGTTGGTCCTGTTGATTGCGAATCTTATAGAGGTGGTCGGCGCGGGTAAAATCCACCAGCAGGTTTGAGACGTAGCCGGTCACGTTGAGGTCGGGCCAGCCGAGATGTTCCGTGAAGCTCTTCTCGGTCAGGGCGCCGAAGAGTTGTCGCAGCGGATGTCGAGCCGGAACCGGTGTTCCCATCTCTCCCTCGCACTGAAACCACAGCGGTCAATCCCCAGTATAGCAGAATCCCGTCAAGGGGCTACAGGCACCCCGGCGCGGCTGTCCAACACGAAGGTCACCGGGCCGTCGTTGAGCAACTCCACCTTCATGTGGGCCGCGAAGACACCCGTCTCCACCGGCGTCCCCTGCGCCTTGAGGTCGGCCGCCACCCGCTCATACCAGCGTTTCGCCTCATCGGGCGGGGCGGCGTCATCGAAGCTGGGACGCCGGCCGGTTCTGATATTTCCCAGCAGGGTAAACTGGGACACGAGCAGGACCGAGCCGCCGAGGTCCGTCAGCGACCGGTTCATTTTCCCCGCGTCGTCGGAAAAGATCCGGAGCGTGCGCAGTTTCTCCACGAGAAACCGGCAGTCCGATTCCCCGTCTCCCTTCGCGATCGCGAGCAGGACCAGCAATCCCCCGTCGATCTTCCCCACCGTGCGACCATCGACCTCGACCGTGGCCCGCGTCACCCGTTGAATCACCGCTCTCATCATTCCCGTCCCTTCCGGCGAAGCCGCGAGAGCGAGTTTTCGAGAGCAAGCAACTTGCGTTTCGTCGGCAACCCGCCGGAGAATCCTCCGATTGTGGCGTCGCCCGACACGATTCGATGGCACGGAATCACGATCGGCAAGGGATTGGCGCCGACAGCGTTGCCGACGGCCCGTGCATACTGTTTCCCACCGACGAGCGCCGCCAGCTCCCGGTAGGATCGAAGCTCGCCATAGGGGACCGCCCGCAGCGCCTTCCAGACACGCCGTTGAAAATCCGTCCCGCCGGACAAATCCAGCGGCAGATCGAACCTGGTCCTGGACCCGGCCAGATACTCGGTCAGTTGTTTCCGCGCCGCGCCCAGGCGAGCCGAAGAGGCCGCGGTCCCCGGTCCGCCGGGAGCCGCGCGCAAGCCCTTCGCGACCGCAGCCTTCGACCTGCCCGGCAACAGGATCATCGCGATGCCGCGCGCGGTCTCCGCAATCCCCATCCAACCCCACGGCGTCGAGACAATCAGCGACGCCCGGTGAGGGGCGCGGGGTAAACGGCGGGAAGGAGCAGGCTTTTTGGCGTCGCCTCTCGTTGAAACCATTGGGGATTGTGCTGCGGATTTTCTCCGACCCATCATCCTCTAGCCTCGCGCCATTCGCCCAAGTTTGCGTTTGACCATTCCCCATAAGAGATCGAGTTCTTCGGACCGTAGCAACGCGTGGACACCGAGATACCCGCTGAGGCTGAGACCGATCGCCACCGCCAGCATCACCGACTTGGCCGCCCACTCGCCCGGACGAGACCAGACCTGCGCACCGGCCCCCCAAAGGCAGGCGGCGACCAGAGGGGTACAGGCAATCATGACGCGCAGCGCGGACCGCCCGACCGATCCCCATTCGACACCGCCCAGCCGGCGATTGAGCACCGCCACGAGGATCCCGCCGTTGACCATGGCCGCGAGCGCCGTCGCCAGCGCCAGACCGGACGCCCCCAACGGCGCCATGAGGAGCAGCGAGAATGCGATATTCGCCGTCACGGCGACAGCCGCCGAGATCGCGGGTGTCGTGGTGTCCTGCAGGGAATAGAACGCGGCCACGATGATCCGCACCCCGCCAAACGCCCACAAACCGACGGCATAGCACAAGACCGCCAAAGCGGTCTCGGCCGTATCGTGCGCGGTGAACGTGCCGTGCTCGAAGAACAGATGCACGATGGGCGTACGCAGGAAGATCAATCCCAGCATCGCCGGCAACATGATGAACACGATCATCCGCAACCCGAACCCGAGCGTGGTCCGGAGTTCCTCCAGCGCCCCGCGGGCCGCCTGCGCCGAGAGCGTCGGCAGGATCGCCATGGCCAGGGCCACGCCGAAAATGCCCAGTGGAAACTGGATCAGCCGCATGCCGTAGAACAAATAGGTCGGCGCGCCGGCGATAAACGACGCCAGGATCGTGCTGACGGTCAGGTTGATCTGCGTGACCGACATGCCGAGCAGCGACGGCACCATCAACTGGCCGATCCGCTTCACGCCGGGATGCCCCGGCTCGAATCGCCAGCCGAACAGAAACCCCCTGAGTTTGAGGCTGGGGAGCTGCATGGCGAACTGCGCCGCACCGCCGGCCACCACGCCGATCGCCACCCCGATAATGGGCTCCTCCAATCGCGGCGACAGCAACAGCGCGCACCCGATGATGAAGATGTTCAGGAACAGCGCCGCATAGGCGGGGGCCGCGAACGCCCGCACGGAATTGAGCACTCCCATGGCGATCGCGGCGAGACTGATGAACAGGAGATAGGGGAACATGACGCGGGTCAGCAACGTCGTGAGAGCCAGCTTCTCCGGGGATGCCTGAAACCCCGGCGCCAGGGCTTGGACCAGCCAGGGCGCCGCCGCGATTCCCAGAAGCGTCACCAGCGTGACGAGCGTGAGCAACGTCGTAAAGGCCGCGCTGGCCAATTCCCAGGCTTCCTTCCGGGATCTGAGCTGGTGATATTCGGTGAAGACGGGGATGAACGCGGCGGACATGGAGCCTTCCGCGAACAACTCGCGCAGCAAGCTGGGGATCCGGAACGCCACGAAGAAGGCATCGGCCGCCGGCGTCGCGCCGAAGAGCCGCGCCAGGACCATATCGCGGATGAATCCCAATATACGGCTCGAAAACGTGGCGATGCCGATCACGCCGGCCGCTTTGACGACCGAGTGATTGTCGCGCTGGGACTGTTCCTGAGATTGTTCGGTGGGGTCTGACATGGATCCGGATTCTAACGGAACGGTCGGGGGCAGTCTATCGAACTGCGTCCAGCCTGTCCGGCGCGAGCCGATCCGTCCCCGCAGGACCGGAGCCGGTCCCGCCCGATGAAGGCGCGACCGGCCTCATGCTATCATACGACTCAACACTGGTTCGAACCGCCGGGAGGATTCCTTGTCGCTTGAGCCGTCATCTCATTTGCCCGGTGGATTTCAGATCAGACACCGCGCCCTCGGAGTCTATCAAGGCAGCGCGATCGAGCTGGCGTTTTGGCACCCCTCGTCCGGCATGCCCGAATACGGGCTCTGCCGGTTTTCCACCGAGGACCACGCGCGGGCCATGATCGCATTTTTCACGTCGCCGGAGTGCGCCGAGCCCCTGAACCCCCGCGATCTGACGATCGAGCCCTTCGACCTCGCCGAACACGAGCGGCTGATCAACGACCATCCCCTGCCCTCCGCCTGGGAACAGCCGATCTGATTCCGACGGTGGAGGCGAATCGGGCGGGCCGCCCCCCTCTTGTCGGAGCGTTCGCGCGATCTAGGATTTCACCGGGACTTCGGGCGCGGCGGCGGACTTCTGCAGATGGTCGGCGGTTTGGGCCTGGACGAACGCGAGCAGCCGTTTGTTGTCCTGCGCGGCGCGGAGAAACTTGAATGCGATCCCCCGTGAACTGATCGACCGCACCATGGCCGCCACCTCGATCGGCCGATCCTGCTGGCCCGTGGCGATCTCCAGGTAAAAAATGTCGTCGACGTGCACCTGGGTCTCGCTCTTGATGATGCAGCCGCCCATCGAGAGATCCAGCACCGTTCCTTCGCCGCGGACTTTGCCTCCGGAAAACGACAGATACAGCCGCACGGGAATTCGCAAATGCTCGCGGCGATCGACCGGATGCCGCGGCGCATCCAGGCCGATGCGGGATGCCATGAAGCGGCAGCTGCAATGCTGACAGGAGAACGGCGCCAGCAGGAACAGCGCGGCCATGCGCTCGCTGGCGGACAACGGCCGCGACCGCAGGACTTTCTCATGACTGCACTGCGGACAACTCAGAAGTCGACCCATCGGATTCCTGTTCTCCCCTGTGCTCGCGGCGGCGTCGCGCAGACGGCAGCCCGCGGGTCGGCCGTCAGAGCCGTGCTCGGCGAGCCCCCGCCTTCTTCATCGATAGTGCAAGCCCGCTGATCTGTCAAGGAAACAGAAGGATTCGTCTTGAACGCCGCGCGGTCGCATACGGAGGCCGGCGCTGCGACCGTTAATGGGATTCCGCGTGCGGATCGGAGGGTCGTTCAGCCTGGGGGCCCGGCTCGGCGACAGTCGCCTTCAGAAACTCTCTGTTGAGCATGGCAATGAAGCGCACGCTGATGGATTTCGGACAGACCGCCTCACACTCGTACTGATTTCCGCAGGTTCCGAATCCTTCCCGGTCCATCGCCGCGACCATGGCCTTGGCGCGTCTGCTCCGCTCCGGTTCCCCCTGGGGGAGCGAAGCCAAGTGCGAGACCTTGGCGGCGACGAACAACATGGCCGAGGCATTCTTGCAGGCCGCCACGCAGGCGCCGCACCCGATGCAGGATGCGGCATCCATGGCAATCTCCGCCCGGTCCTTTCCGATCAGCAGGACGTTGCCGTCCACGGCGCCGCCGGTATGGACCGAGATATATCCGCCGGCCTGCATGACGCGGTCCAACGCCCCCCGGTCGACGACCAGGTCCTTGATGATCGGGAACGCCCTGGCCCGCCACGGTTCGATCGTGATCGTCGCCCCGTCGCTGAAACGGCGCATGTACAGCTGGCAGGCGGTGATTCCCCGCTCCGGGCCGTGCGGCATTCCATTGATGACGAGCGAGCAGCTTCCGCAGATCCCTTCACGGCAATCATATTCGAACGCCACCGGTTCTTCGCCTTTCAGCGTGAGCTGTTGGTTGACGACGTCCAGCATTTCGAGAAAGGACATGTCGGGACTCACGTCCTGAGCCTCGTAGGTGACGAACCGGCCCTTCTCCGCCGGTCCCTTCTGCCGCCAGATGTTCAAAATGAACTTCATGCCTCCTCGACCCCTGTGTGCCGGTCTCTCCTCACGCCCATGCCTCACCCCACGCCGGCTATTGGTAATTTCTCGTCGCGGGCTTCACGAACTCGAACACCAGCGGTTCCTTGTGCACCCGCGGCTGATCGTTCGGGACGTATTCCCAGGCGGCAACGTGAGCAAACCGATCGTCGTCGCGCAGCGGCTCCCCGTCCGGAGTCTGGTGCTCTTCCCGGAAATGCGCCCCGCAGGATTCTTCGCGGTGAAGCGCGTCATGGCACAGCAGTTCCGCGAACTCCAGATAATCCGCGACCCGCCCCGCGTATTCCAGCTCCTGGTTGAACGTGCCGCCCGATCCCGGCACAGCCACATCGCGCCAGAACTCGTACCGTAACGGCGGGATCGTCTGCAGCGCATGCTTGAGACCGGCGCGATGCCTGGTCATGCCGCAGGCATTCCACATGATGTGCCCCAGGGCCCGATGAAACGACCCGGCCGTTCGCCTCCCCTTCCCAGCAAGGAGCCGTTCGATCCTGTCCGTCACGCGCGCCGTCGCCGCCCGGACTTCCGCATGGTCGTGGGGAACCGGTTCGTTCTTGGTGGTCGCCAGATAGTGGCCGATCGTATAGGGGAGAATGAAATAGCCGTCCGCCAACCCCTGCATGAGCGAACTGGCGCCCAACCGGTTCGCGCCGTGATCGGCGAAGTTGGCCTCGCCGACGACGAAGAGTCCGGGGATCGTGCTCATCAGGTTGTAATCGACCCAGAGGCCGCCCATCGTGTAATGCGGCGCGGGATAGATGCGCATCGGCATCTTGTACGCATCCTCGCCCGTGATCCGTTCGTACATGTCGAAAAGATTCCCGTACCGCTCGCGCACCACCTCAAGACCCTGCTGAGCGATGGCGTCCGACAGATCCAGATACACGCCGTGTCCGCCGGGCCCCACTCCCCGGCCGTCGTCGCAGATTTGCTTGACCGCACGGGAGGCCACGTCGCGCGGGACCAGGTTGCCGAAACGGGGATAGCGCCGCTCCAGAAAATAATCCCGCTCGCGCTGGGGAATTTGATCGGGCGAGCGGACGTCACCCGGCTGCTTCGGCACCCAGAGACGGCCGTCGTTCCGAAGCGACTCGGACATGAGCGTCAGCTTGGCCTGGTATTCCTCGCTCGGCGGAATGGCCGTCGGATGGATCTGCGTGAAGCAGGGATTGGCGAAGGCCGCCCCCTGCTTCCAGGCCCGGTAGGTGGCGGTCACGTTGCTGCCGCTGGCGTTGGTGGAAAGAAAATAAATGTTGCTGTAGCCGCCGGTGGCCAGCACAACGGCCTGGGCGACATGCGACCTGATCGCCCCGGATACCAGATCGCGCACCACAATCCCGCGGGCGTGGCCGTCGATGACGATCAGGTCCAGCATTTCCGTGCGGGGATGCATGGTGACCTGGCCGCGGTCGATCTGCCAGGACAGGGCGGAGTAGGCGCCGAGCAGCAACTGCTGACCGGTCTGCCCCCGGCAGTAAAAGGTCCGGGACACCTGGACGCCGCCGAAAGACCGGTTGGCCAGTTGCCCTCCGTACTCCCGTGCGAACGGCACGCCGAGCGCGACGCATTGATCGACGATCTGGGTGCTGACCTGGGCGAGGCGGTACACGTTCGCCTCGCGGGAGCGGAAATCGCCGCCCTTGATCGTGTCGTAGAACAGTCGCGCGACGCTGTCCCCGTCGTCCTGGTAATTCTTGGCCGCATTGATGCCGCCCTGTGCGGCAATGCTATGGGCCCGGCGGGGACTGTCCTGAAAACAGAAGCACTCCACCTGATAGCCCAACTGCCCCAAGGTCGACGCGGCGCTGGCGCCCGCCAGGCCGCTCCCGACGACGATGATGTCGATGCGCCGCTTGTTGTTGGGACTCACCAGCTTCTCGCTGAACCTATGGTGGTCCCACTTGGTTTCGAGCGGTCCCGGCGGGACCTTGGAGTCGAGCACGATCATGCGCGCACCAATCCGAACGCCACAGCCAGGATGATCGCCGCATTCCCCACCACGACCAGGACCGCGACGAGCGGACCGGCCCCTCTGAAGAGCCGGTCGAGAAGGGGATGCTCGACGCCCAGCGTTTGGAGACTGCTGGAGAGCGCATGGCTCAAATGCAAGCCCAGTACCGCCTGTCCCGCAAGGTAGACCGCCACGAACAGCGGATTCTGGAAGGCATGGACCACCTTGCCGAACACGTCGCGATGGCCCCGGAGGTCCAGACGATCGGGAAACGAGGTATCCACCCACCCCGCGGTCAGATGCAGCAGATGAAACAGGATGAAGAGCAGGAGCAGACTGCCGGTCACGGCCATCGTGCGCGACGACAGCGAGGCCCGACGGTACTCCCGGACGGCATAGCCCACGGGGCGGGCGCGCCGGTTGAGAACCGCCAAACGGACCGCCAGGCCGATGTGCAGGCCTGCAATTCCGAGAAGCCCCACCCGGGCGGTCCAGAGAAGAATCGGCATGTCCCGTAGAAAGGCGGCGTAGGTGTTGAGCGCCTCGGGACCTTCGAACAGCTGCAGATTGCCCAGCATGTGAAATACGACGAAACCCGCGAGCGCGAGCCCCGACAGGGCCACCAGAACCTTGCTCCCGACCGAAGTGAGGATATGACCGAAGAAGCGGATCATCAGCGACCCGATGAGATTATGGAAGCCGCGGCTGCCTCGATCCGATCGCGGCGGGTTCCCTTACCTATCTACTCTGCCCGGACCGAGACCGCAAGTGGGTCGCCCGCAGTCTACCCGATGGCCTGCCGAACCCCGGGATTCAACGCCGTCGACGCGGGCCGGTCCGGCCGTAAACCCCTGCGTGCGAAGCCGCGTTTTGCTTGTCCCCCGCACAGACTATGCTATCAATAGAGAACACACCACCGACCGCAGGCGGAGCGGGACCAAGGTCATGAAACAGGACGAACACGAGATGCCCGCGAAGGATGCGCCAAGGCCCACAATTCTCGTGGTGGAGGACCACGAAGATACCTTCACGATCCTCCGATTCCTGCTTGAACGGGGCGGCTATGCCGTCCGGCACGCGGCAGACGGCAGACAGGCTCAGGAACTGGTGTCCACGATCGCGCCGACGGCGCTGGTCGTCCTCGATGTCATGCTGCCATTCCTCAGCGGCCTTCAACTCATCGGCTTCATCCGCAAACAGCCGCAGTGGCGGTCCGTTCCCATCCTCATGCTGACCTCCGACGCGACCGAGCGCGATGTGGTGCTGGCCCTGGACGAAGGGGCCAACGACTACGTCACCAAGCCTTTCAACCCCAAGGAATTGCTGGCCCGCGTTCATCGTCTTGCCGGACGGCCGACGGCGCTGGCCTCGTGAACCGGGAAGTCCCGCAGGAGCCATGGTCGACACGTTGATACTGCACTGGGTGTGGAAGACGGTCTTCGCCACCGGCCTGTTCAGCATGGCCGTCCTCGTATTGATTCTGGCCTTGCGCCTGGGACGGCGATATCACGCCTTCCGGCGGCATGCATTCCGGACCCAGTGGCATCCCCTGTTGAGTCGAGGCGTGATCGAGGACGTACCCGGTCTTCCTCCGCTGGCGCGACGCGACCGCTACGCGTTTCTTGAACTATGGGTGGCCTTTCAGGAGTCGTTCACCGGGGAATCCCGCGAGCGGTTGAACCACCTGGCCTTGCGCCTGGGAGTCGACCGCACCGCGCTGAGGCTGTCCCGAGGAAGCCGGTTGTCGAAGCGGCTGGTGGCGATGACGGCACTGGGATATCTTCGATGTCCGGAGGCCTGGGACGTTCTCCACAACCTGATCCGCCATGCCAACCCGACCCTCTCGCTGGTCGCCGCACGGGCGCTCGCCCGCATCGACGGGAATCGCGCCCTCCCGCTACTCGTCCCCCATTTCGCATCGCGGCACGACTGGCCCCTCACGGAGGTCACGCAGGTGCTGCGGGAGACGGGGTCCGACCTTGCTGCCCCGATGCTTGGGCAGACGGCGTTGACGGGGAGCCCGGAACAGGCGGCTCGACTGATCCGCTTGATCGAAGCGATTCGAGGAGTGACAGCCTTGTCCCTCGTGCGTGAGGTCCTCGATGCGCATCCGGACGATGCGACCATCGTGCCGGCCGCGCTGCGACTCTTGGGGCAATGCGAGGATCCGCGGGATCTCCCGCGATTACGCCGCTATGTCCGGCATGCCAATTGGATCATCCGATTGCAAGCCGCGGCTGCCCTCGGAAAAATGGGCACGATGGAGGATGAGGACGAGCTGATCGCTCTGCTGTCCGATCAGCATTGGTGGATGCGGTATCGGGCCGCGGAAGGGCTGAGCCGCCTTCCGCAAATGACCAGGCAACGCCTGATCACCATCCGCGCGCGCATCGACGACGAGGCGATTGCGAGCGTCCTCGACCCTTGGCTCGGCCCGCCCGTCGATCAAGTTGCGTGACGGGTATTCTTCCCGGATCATTCACCGCCCCCCCCAGGAACCTCCGCAGTCAGTAGTGCCAGATCAGGTTGAACAGACCCCCCTGCCGTCGATACAGCGCCTCCCGGTCTTCATAGACCCCCACGGCTTCAGCGGAGAAGGACTCCGACAGAGGGAAAATGATCCCCGCCTGAAGAATCCTGCTCGGCACTCGAACAAAATCCTGTTCGGCGACGATGCGCTCACCGGCCGTGCCGAAAGCTCCCGATACCCACACCTGAACACGGTCCGTCGGACGCCACGTCACCATCGACGAGAGCGTCACGGCACCGGTGTCCGGGACAAAATAGACCTTCTCTGTGATCCAGACGTGGTACGGCAAGTACAGAGTCAGGCCGGGGATCAATAGATCCACTCCCATCGACTTGAATTGGAGATGCCGGTACCCCAGCGACGGTTCGAACGCCGACAGCGTCGTCGACAGGATACCCAGGCCCTGGAAGACCTCGCCCCCGATCGAATAATCGGCCATGAAACGCGCGCCCGGCGCCACGCTCCCTCCCAGGTAACCCCAGGCCTTCTCCCAGAGCGGGCTGTAGAGTTCGCCGGACAGCGGCACATCGGTCAATCCGAATCGGCTCGTCGGCTCGGCGCGGACGACCGCGGTTTGGTTTCCGAAGGCCCGGGCGCCCTCGACCAGGTACCGGCGTTCGTCGGGGATATCGTTGGTGTACCCGTAGTGTCCGTATCCGACCTTCACGTAATCACGAAAAGGCAGGACGGGCGAGATCCGGCCGGTACCCACCGGAGCCCGCTGCTGCTGCGATCGGGTCAGCTGGTTTTCCCGCGCACGGACATCTTCGATCCGTTTCAGGAGCTCGGCTGACGGCTTGACGGCGGCCACGCGTTGGTACTCCTCCAGCGCACGTGAAGAGTCTCCGCTCCAGTAGAACGTATCGGCCAACCCCAGCCGCGCCTCGTCGTTGGAAGGATCAACGGTCAGCACCTCGGCATAGAGGCGCCGGGCCCCGACGTAGTCCCCCTGCCAGGCCCTGACCCGCGCCAGCGCGGTCAGGACATCGCGGTCGGCCGGGTGGCGGCTCAGAATCTCGCGATAGAGCCGTTCGGCTTCGGCATGTTGGCCCGACCAGCCAAGCGCGCGCGCGAGTTTTGCGCGCACCTCGTCATTCGCGGGATCCTGCGCCAGGTGACGACGATACGCCTCCGCGTCCCGGCCAAGCTCATGCACCGATTCGGTCGTCCCGGCGTCGACGGGCTCCTCGCCGGCGGACGAGGCAGCCGGAAAACCCAGAACGAGCGCGACGAGCACGCAGCGGATCCCGGACCGCATCGACTTCCCTCGCCGGAGGTTGCGCGGATGCCGGAGCGGAACGGGCGGACGGGAACGGCCTGCGACCGCTCCGGCGATGCCCGTCGAGCCCTTCATGGTGTCTGCCAGCTTCCCCACCGTGTCATCTTTCCCCACGACGCCTGTTCCCCCCTCAACCACCGCACTAGACCGATGAGCCGCCACCAACTGATCAGCTGCCGGTATCCGAAATTCTCGGCGATCGCCACGAGATATTGGAGCAGCACCTGCCGGGACTTCGGATACACGTGAAAGGTGAGTTCCTCCAATAGCAGCGCGGTGACCGACAGCAGCACCCCGAATACGATGCTCAACGACGCAAAGGCGGCGGCAAGGGGGAGCGACACCACTCCCAGGAGCGCCCCGGTCACAAGGAACAGGCATCCGATGAATTCGAAGAGGGGGCCCAGCCATTCCCACAGCACCATGAAGGGGAAAGCAATCCAGCCGACGGCACCGCCGCGCGGATGACAGAGCAGATCCCAGTGATGCGTCAGACTTTCCGACAGGCCGCGCTGCCATCGAATGCGCTGAGCCCTTAAGGTCGGAATGTCTTCGGGCGCTTCCGTCCAACAGACGGGATCGGGAATGTAGGCGATCCGATAGGGACGCTCCTGAAGTCGAAGATGCCGGTGCAGCCTGACGACGAGGTCCATATCCTCTCCGATCGTCTCGCGCCGGTACCCCCCTGCCTCGACGACCGTGTCGCGACGAAACAGGCCGAAAGCGCCCGAGATGACGAGCATCGCGTTCATCGGCGACCATCCCATCCGTCCGAAGAGAAACGCCCGTAGGTACTCGACGGTCTGGAACAATGCCAGCCCGTTCGTCGGCAGCCCGACTTGTGCGAGAAACCCCCCGCGTATGTCGCAGCCGTTGGCGATGCGAATGGTGCCGCCGCACGCCACCGTGTGGGGATCCTCGAGAAACGGCTGAACCACCCGGTACAAACTGTCCCGCTCCAGCACGGAGTCGGCATCGATGCAGCAGAACAACGGGTTGCGGCTCAGATTGATTCCGGCATTCAGCGCGTCGGCTTTCCCCCCGTTCTCCTTATCGATGACCCGGAGGCTCGGATAGCGCGCCGACCCATAGATCGCGCGAATCGGCTTCATCGGCAGGCGTGCGTCGTACGCTTCCGGCACGGGCATCAGCCCGAATTCCCCGATCAGGACTTCGAGCGTACGGTCGGTCGATCCGTCATTGATCACGATCACGTCGTGTTCTGTATAGTGCAGCTGCAGGAGCGATCGGATGGAAGCGGTGATCGTCGTTTCCTCGTTGTAGGCCGGCGCCAGAATACTGATCGGGGGCTCCAACCCCGAGAACTGTCGGGGAAACTGCTCAAGCGCCCGTGTCGGGAGATACCGGCTCACGTGCGCGAGCGCGACAAGATTGAGGAAGAGGTATCCCAGAGTGCCCGTCACAACGTAGACGAGAAAGACGAGTTCGCAGGCCAAGACCAGTTGCTCTCCGCTCACGGCTCGATGTCCTCCCGTTCTGAATCAGGGGCGCCGGGAGCTCCGCGCGGCCGCCGAGACTCATCGTTCATCGCCGTCGCCGCCGCCCCTTCCCCAGACGCTCGGCCGGACGGCCCCAGCACGTTCGTGATCGCAGCCAGAAGAACTTCGGCTCGTGCGGGCTTGTGCAGCAGGGCCGCCGCGCCACTTCCCAGCCCGGTACGTTCGACCTCCGACACCTCGTCGGCCGTAAGAATGATCACCGGGATGCCGGCAAGCGCAGCGTCGGCCTTCAGTTGTTTGATCACGTTGAACCCGTCGTCGCCCGGCAGGCCCAGATCAAGGATGATGGCGTCGGGCCGCGTCTTTTGCACGACGGCGATCGCTTCCGACGCGTCGGCCGCACAGAGGGCGCGATAGCGGTATTTCCTGAGCTGCGCGCTCACGAGCAGCCGCGTATCGACATCGTCGTCCACGATCAGAATCGTCGCCGTCGTCATGGCCTTCACTCCGCTGATCACGCGCCCAATCGGCGGAGAGACCCGGCCCGCTCCCGCTGGCGTCGCAAGATCCTCTGCACCGGCATGAACTCCGCCTCAAGCCTGGCCAGCAGATAGCCGGCCCGGGCCAGTTCGCCGGCCCGCCCGACGGCCTGCAGCTCGGCGCAGACCTGCAGCATGCGCATCGCACCCAGGTTCCCGCACGAGCCTTTCATGCTGTGGGCGAGCGCCGCCAGCGCCGCGGCGTCCCCCCCGTCGATCGCGGCCCGCATCGCCGCCGCTCGTTGCGGGGTCTCCGCCAGGAAATGATCGATGAGGGTTGCGAGCAGCGCTCCCGTTTCGTCAAGCTGCCGCAAATCGTCGAGCACCGTCTGGTCGACGCACTCGACCGCTCCCGTGTGGCGGCCGGCCGCGGCGGCGGGCGAACCGCCGCCGGCTTTGATCCGGCCCGAGCGCCGGCGCGCCAGGACGGCCCTCAGTTCTTCGCGGCGCACCGGTTTCGCCACATAGTCATCCATGCCCGCCTCCAGACACTTCTCGCGATCTCCCTGCAGCACATTGGCCGTCATGGCGATGATCGGCACGCGCCGGCGCGCCGCGTGTTCCGCCGTTCCGAACGTCCCGTCGCGTGGCGCCTCACCGCTGCCCTCGGTCGCTTCACGTACTCTGATCCGTCGCGTGGCTTCGAACCCGTCCATCTCGGGCATCTGGCAATCCATGAAGATCAGCGCATAGGGGACCCGGGCCACAGCCTCCAATGCCTCACGGCCGTTGGCGGCGACATCCACGCGATACCCCTCGCGCTCCAACATCTTGGCCGCCACCTTCTGATTGACGAAGTTGTCCTCCACGACCAAGACCCGACCGCGGCACCGAGCCTGCACCTCCGTGACCGTGTGACGAGTGATGAGCGGAACGGGGGCGGAGCCCGGCGCATCCGGAGACGCCGGCCGACTGCCCAAAACCAGGCTGAGACAGTCGTACAGCTGGCCCTGCCGGACCGGTTTGCTCAGGTAGGCGTCGAAGCCGGCCTGTTGGGCGGCCTGCGCGTCGCCCCGCTGGCTGAAGGAGGTCACCATCACCAAACGAACGCCCCGGATCGCCGGATCGGCCTTAACGCGGCGGGCGAGCGTCCATCCGTCCATTTTGGGCATCTGCATGTCGATGATGGCCACGTCGAACGGTGTTCCTGCCTGCACCGCCGCCCGCAAACGTGCCAATCCTTCTTCGCCGTCCGACGCAGATTCGGCCGACATTCCCCGGCTTCGCACCTGCTGCTCCAGTATGGTCCGGTTGGCGGCATTGTCGTCCACGATCAGCACGCGGCGATGTTCCAGGCCCGCCCAGGCGGACTGCGATTGAACGACCCCCGGCTGCTGATGAGCCAACCGGGCGGTGAACCAGAAACAGCTGCCCCGCCCCGGGGCCGTCTCGACACCGATCGTGCCCTGCATCATCGCCGCCAGTTCCTTGCAGATGGCCAGGCCCAGACCGGTTCCGCCGTACTTGCGCGTCGTGGAAAGATCGGCCTGAGAAAACGGTTGGAACAGACTGGCCCGCTGCTCCGGCGTCAGGCCGATGCCCGTGTCCCTGACCTCGAAGCGCAGCAGCACGTCTTCCACGGGCCCGGCGGCGGCCGGTCCGTCGAGCCCGACCTGGACCAGGACCTCGCCGAAGTCGGTGAACTTGATGGCGTTGCCGATCAGATTGGTGAGAATCTGCCGCAGCCTCCCGGGGTCTCCGCGCAACGCCGTCGGCACATTGGCCTGTATGAGCAGGCCGAATTCCAGTCCCTTGGCATGAGCCGATTCGGCCAGCAATGCCCCCACATCTTCCACGAGGGTCCGGAGGTCGAAATCGATGACTTCGAGGTCCAGCTTGCCGGCTTCGATCTTCGAGAAGTCGAGGATGTCGTTGATGATGTCCAGCAGGTGTTCACCGGAGCGGCGGATGGTGTCCGCATAGTCCCGCTGCTCCGGCGTCAGTGCCGTGTCGAGCATCAGCCCCGCCATCCCGATCACGCCGTTCATGGGGGTCCGGATCTCATGACTCACCGTCGCCAAGAAGGCGGACTTGGCCTGGGTTGCGGCTTCCGCTTCGCGCTTCGCCCGTCTGAGCTCCTCTTCCGCCTGCCTACGGGGCGTGACATCGCGAATCGCACTGATGACAAAAGCCCCCTCTTGCGTATCCTGCGTATCCAAGGGGCTCAGGCTCACCTCGGCGGAAAACTCGCTGCCGTCCTTTCGCCGAGCGGTCAGGTCAGCCCCCATGCCCAGCGCCCTGAGTCGCGGATCGCCGACGTGCTCAGCAAGCCGGCGATCGGGTGCCATCTCTATGCCCCCCTGCGGAGGTCCCTCCAGAAGCGTCTCAATATGCCGGTCGATCAATTCCTTCCGGGAATAGCCGAACAAGGCTTCGGCCTGTTGGTTGACGAGCACGATACGGCCACTCCGGTCGGCAATGAGAATGGCATCTGGCGTAGCATCCAGCAGCCATCGGAATTTCTGCTCCATCCGCCTCCGTTCGAGCAGGTCCCCTTCGGCCCGGAGATACTCGTCTTTCATGCGTTTCATCGACCACAACAGCAAGCCCAACATCGGCCCGAAGACCAGCATCCCCGTGACCGCCAGAATTGTGAGCTTTTCCCTGATCGGAGCCACAATGGCATCGCGATCCAGCCGGACCAGCACGGCCCACTCCAGCCCCGAGAACTCCGGCACCCCTTTGGATCTGGCGTACCCAGTGATCACGTCGATGTTCCTCCGCCGGTGGTGCTCCTCGACGTAACCGGCCAGGCCCAAACCCACCAACTCCGCTGAGGGCAGACCGAGCAGTCGGAGATTACTATTTCCCTCCTGCCGCAGAACCGAATCGGCGATCACGGTGCCCTCTTTGTTGAGAATCTGCCATTCAAGGGTCTCCGATGTCCCCATCTGGGACTGGAGAGAAATGACCCGGTGAGCGACCAGGTCTTCCAACACCGACAGCCCGACCTGGACCACCACGACACCCTGAAACTCTCCGCTCCGATCGAGAAGGGGGTTGCTCATGGTGACCGCCAGACTGCCGTCCCCCAGGAACGAAGGAGCCGCGTCTTCTATGTGATGGGCATGGCGTGCCCGACCGGCCTGAAACCACCCGTGTGCGCTGGCGTCGACGCCGATCGCGGCCTCATCCGTGGCAGCGGTGATGCGGCCGTGTCGGTCGGTCACACCGAGCCAGAGATAAACCGGATACGCTTGTTGCAGCTGTTGGAAGTATCGCGCGAGTTCAGCGGTTCCATAGTTCCGTTGCGCCAGGAGGTACGCCATCGTCTGTACGTCGCCGTAGCGCTCGGCCAACATCCGATCCAGAGAATCCGCCGCGCTGACTGCAGCGAGGGCGAGACTTTCTCCCGTACTCTCCACCAAACGCCCCTTCAAGTAACGCAGAGACAGCCCCCCGGCCAGGAGCGCGACCAAAGTCATGACGATGATGAGAACTGTGAGCCAGGAGTAGGGTCGGGAGGAGGGTGACGCGTGCTCGGCGATACCAGTGGGGTATCGACTCTGTGACGTATCGCGATCGTTTGCCGTATCGTTCATGGCTGCCTGGTTCCGGGTAACGGGTCAGCCTGGGCCGACCACAAGACATATCGTTAGGCCGCCGCACCTTCCACGGGCGGGCGCTGCCCCAATCCCGGCCAGCTGGCCAGCCGGGCCGTCAGTTCCTGGGCGGGAATCGGCCTGCAGAGGGCGAAGCCCTGCGCGAGAAAACATCGCTGTTTCAACAGCAGCGCCATCTGCTCTTCGGTCTCGACGCCTTCGGCGATGACCGTCAACTTCAGGGCCGCCGCCATGGAAATGATCGCGTCGATGATCGCCTGCGCGTCGGCGCTGGTCATCATGTCCTGCGTGAAGGCTCGGTCTATTTTGAGAATGTCGATCGGGAAGCGTCTCAAATAGATCAGCGAAGAATAGCCCGTACCGAAGTCGTCGATCGAGAGCCGCATCCCCATGGCTTTGAGTTTCGCCAAAATCTGCAGCGCGGACTCCGCATCCTGCATGATGCAGGATTCGGTCAGCTCCAGGTCCAGACGGTCCGGATCGACCCCCGTTTCCTCCAGAACCGCCGCCACACGGTCGGCCAGATCCGGCTGCCGGAACTGGCGAGCGGAGAGATTGACCGACAGTTGCAACGACGCGTAGCCCGCCTGATGCCATTCCTTCAGCTGCCGACAGGCTTGACGAAGGACGGCTTCGCCGATGGGGACAATGAGGCCGGTCTCTTCGGCCAACGGGATGAACGTGGCCGGCGACACGAGACCGGCTTCGGGATCGTTCCAGCGGGCCAGCGCTTCGATCCCGACGATTCGCCGAGATGCGAGGTGAACCTGCGGCTGATAGTAGACCACGATCTCCTCTCGTTCGATCGCGCGATGGAGACGGCTTTCCAGCACCAATCGTTCATAGGCGCGCGCATTCATGTCGGGCGAGTAGAATTCGTACCCGTTTTGCCCCCGCTCTTTGGCACGGGAGACGGCCGCATCGGCGTTCGCCATGAGACTGTCCGGTTTGCCCTGCTCCGCCGATCCGATCGCGATGCCGATATTCGCGGCCACAAAAATCTCGTGCCCGGCCAGAACGAGGGGCTTCCGCAAGGCCGCAAGAATGCGTTGGGCGAGGAGTCCGGCGATGCCGGGTGCGGTGACATTGTGGAGCAGGACCGAGAACTCGGCGGGGCCGACCCGGGCGATGAGGTCCGTCGTGCGCAGACATTGCTTGATCCGGCCGGCCACGCTCTTGAGCAGCTGATCGCCGACGACATGGCCCAGGGTATCGTTGATCCGCTTGAAGCCGTCCACGTCGATATAGAGCAACGCCTGCTGCACCCCGTCCCGTGCGGCTCCCCGGCCCTGCATGAGCAGCCGGAGGAACTGCCGGCGGTTCGGCAACCCGGTCACCGGATCATAGTTGCTCAACAACCGCACCGATTCCGCCGTGCGCCGGTAAAAAATGCCCATGACGAGAAGGAGAGGGATTCGAATGAGATGCCGCTCCAGCACCACCCCCGTGTCCTCGAGTTCTCTGAACAGAACCCAGCCGTAGATCGCCGTGACGAGCCCGAGAAACACGGTCATCTGCAAGGCGGTCCGCGACGTCGTGACGATCAGAATGATGACGAAATACGCCAGATACAGATCGGAGCCGGCATTCCCGGAAACATAAATCAGCGCCGACGTGGCAACGGTATCCACGATCGCCAAGGCTCCCGGAAACCAGTCCGCACCGATGAACCGCGAGGGCAGGACGATGAGCAGGCCGCACAGGCTCAGCATCCCGAGGATCGAGACCAATTCCATTTCCCGCGTGATGAGCGCGTCCGAGGAAAACAGCAGCTGATAGCTGAGCACGACGGACACCAGCGCCTGCAGTTGAAGAAAGTTGGCCCGCAGCCGATGGGTAGGCTGAACGGTCTCGTCCGTCCCTTCCGGCGGCGCCGACCGTGACGCACCTTCCTCTCCCGTCGGGGTCTGTGTCTTCGCAAGCGTTTTCATCGTCCATACCTCGTCTGATTGCGTCCTGTCGCACCGACCACGCCGGCCGCCTGCTCCGTTCACCAGATGGCGCCTGTGGCCTCAGATCAATGTCCGGCTCGTCTCAACCCAGCGCGCCCCATCGAAGAGGAAGCGGATGACGTTATCGGGCGTACAGGACATGGCGGTGACCAGGCTCAGTCCCGCCGAATCGACCAGTCTGGTATTCGCGTCCCCGCACAACACGGTTATTTCCCGCTCGGCCGTCCCGCCTTCGAAATCCGTGATCGTCGTCGTCCCCGAATTGCCGGTTTTGAACAGCCTCCCGTGACGAACCGAGGGGGTGCTGTCGCCGTCGGCGAACAGTTGAATCGCCTCCGTGTAATCGATAATCCGGACTCGTGTTCCTTGGTTGATCACTAGGCTCGTCACGAACGAGCCCAGTGGCAGGTATGACCCGATGTCCACGTCGCTTGCGCCGTCATGAATGCCGAGGCCCCGGTCCACGGTCGGAGGCCGCTGATCATCCACGGTGATCAGGGAACGGCTTCTGATGCGTTGCGCCGTCGCGTGAATGGCGATGTTCTCCTGCCCGCTCAGCCGCAGGCCGTTGTTTCTGGCATAGATCTCCTCGATGTCGACGTCGGTCCCCTCGATCGACAGCCCGCCTGCCCTGGCCTCTTGCACCTCAATCGACCGGACGACGATCCGGTTTGCCGTCGGCGCAATCGTCACGGCGGGACTCGCGGCGCCGGCGGCATCCCTCCGGCTAACGACTCGCCCGATCGCCACGTCATCGCTTTCCCAGACGTAGAGTCCTTCATAGTAATTGTCGGAGGTCACGACCGTGCCGATGCTCACATGATGGGTTTGGGCGCCGTCGCGCATCCCCATGATCTTCAGTCCCTTGTCGGCTTTGGTGCCCTCAATGTGGACGCGTCCGATGGTCCAGTTGGCGGCGCCGTCCTGCAGTTTGAAGCCGAATCGGTTGCCCCTGCCGACGAAAGATTTCAGGACGTTGTTGAACCCGTAGGCGATGAACGGATTGCCGCTGGCGCCGGGAGAGGACAGCCCCGCAGCCTCATGCGCCTCGATTTCCCCGAAGTAGCTGTCGGTCGGGCCGCCGAGGCCCGCAACTCCGAAGGCAAAGCAGCTTCCGTCGGATCCGGTGCAGAGAAGGCGGTCGTAATAGCCCCGGGTGATTCTGAAGTGGCGGAGGGCGTACTCACGGACCTGGGTGAACGTAATATCGCGAACGGTCAGATCCGTGACTTGATCCATGAGTCCGCCGCTCTGTTCTCCGCTCGGAGGAGCTGTTTGATTGCCCCTGTTCAAATCGATGGTCCCGGGTCCCAGAATCGCGATATGGCTGTTCCCCGCGCCGTCGAGATTCGCGTTCACGAACAGATGGGCGTTCTGTCCGTCGCCGAGTTTGAGGGTGCTTCCGTTCAAATGGATCGCCCGGTTCGACGGAATCGACAGGGCGTAGCGATGCGGCGTGCCCGCCAACATCACGGTCCGGCCGCTCGCATTGACGACACAGGTGACTCCCGCGGGGAATTGCACGACGACCACGCGATCGAGCGCCTGTTGAATGGCGGCGCGATCATCCGCGGCCCCGTCGCACTTGGCCCCGAAATCGCGCACGTTGCCCGTGGCCCCGCTCGGGAAGACTTTTAAGGGTGGAGTAAAGTCCCCGACGGGAGGGAACCAGTCCGCCGCCGGCGAAGCAGGCACCGCAACTGCAGGACCCGGTTGGGAAGAAGGATAGGGCTGGTCCGCCACCGTCCCGCCGCAGCCGATAACGCTCAGCTCCGGAAGGAGCGCAAAGAGAATCACGGATATCCGCCGCGAAAACACGCGGACCGTGAACCGCCGACATTCCACTCCGGAGTTCGTCATGACCGGCCTTCCGGCTGTCCGCCGGTGCCGGGAGAAGGGGGATGATCCTGAAGGTCCCCGCGCGATCGTCCGGACGAGTCGGCTTCCTCCCGGCTCCGAATGGTGTTCCGCCATTGCGCCTGATGCCTGGGATGCATACGGATGAATTCCACGCCGAACTCCCCCCTGCGAGACCATCGCGCGACCGCCAGATCGATCCGCATCGGCTCCTTGTGGCCGTCGACCGCAATCTGCATATGGAGATAGTCCCCCCGCGGGACAACATCGCCGCTCACGATCCGGCAACCCTCGCGCGAAATGTCGACGGCCGTTCCGATTCCGTCGCTCTGCTCTCCCCAAAACTCAACGGGAAAGGCGGCGGCAAACCGCTGATACTTGCGCTGCTCTCCTGCGCGGGGCCGAAGCGCGGGAGCGGGTTCGTCAGGCACGGACATTCAGCACCTCCTCAACCGTCGTGAGTAACGTCTGCCGATCGAACGGCTTCAACAGCATCCGGTCGGCGCCCAGCAACAGAGCGGTGGGAATCAAATCCGACAGCCCGCTCTGCCCCCCGCCGCTGATCGCGATGATCTTCGGTTTCGTCGCCGCGTTTTTTATTTCCAGAATGACCTCGAATCCGTCCTTATCGGACATGAAGATGTCCGTCACCACGACGTCGGCGGACTCCTTCCTCCACAGCGCCATGCCTCTCCGGCCGTCCGGAGCCTCCAGGACCGTGTGCCCCGCCTGCTCCAGAATCGTCCGCACCACGTGGCGGACCGACTGTTCGTCGTCGATGATGAGTATGCGCGGCATTACCGTCTCCCCATGATGGCTTCGGCCCGGCTCCCGCCCCCGACGGACCTCTCCCCGGGGGCCGAACGGAAGGCGGATTCGGAACGCCAGTTCACCACCGCGACTGCGCCACACGCCGCCAGCGCTCCTTGAGTTCCTCCCTCGGAACGTCACGGCACTGATCGCTGATCACATAGCGGTTCTTGCCCTGTCCCTTGGCCTTATACATCGCTCCGTCGGCATCCCGGATCAGATCCTCCGGCCGTTCATGCATGTTGGTGCTCAATGCGATCCCGATGCTCGCCCCGACCTTGACGCGCTCTCCCACGTCGATCGGCTCCTTGAGTTTCGCCAGCACGCGCTCGGCGACACGGATCGCGTCGCCATCGCCGGTCACGTGGTTGACCAGCAGCGTGAATTCGTCGCCCCCGTAACGGCCGACCGTGTCGCCTTTTCTCAGGCAGGCCTGGAGCCGTTTGGCCGTCTGACGGAGGACGGCATCCCCCGCCTTATGCCCCAGGCTGTCGTTGATCGGCTTGAACCCGTCCAGATCGATGAACAGAATGGCGAACTGGAAATTCCGATCGGCCCGCCCGCACTGGATCGACCGCGCGACCCGTTCCATGAATTGCGCCCGATTGGGCAGACCTGTTAACGTGTCGGTCATCGTTTTGTATCGGGCCTGTTCCTCGGTCTCCACAATGCGCTCAAGTTCCGCCTGGACGACGCGCGCCTTGCCGGCAAACGCCATCGTCAAGGACAAGAGGACGGGAAGCAGAAACACATGATCGGAGGCGAGCAGTTCGAGCCGATAAAGAGCCATCGCGTAGGAGCCCGCCACCAGACCGCTCAGCATCACGGTTTTGGGAACGGACGGCGCGTATGACACCACGATGATCAGCAGGAGAAACTCGCAGACGGTCCAGGGCTCGACGGTCGGTACGCTCCGCATCGTGTGGAGCAACGCGGCTGCGTCGCCCAGGGACAGCACGGCGATGAACCATGTCGTCTCCAACTGCCGCCCGGGAACGGTAAGCAGGCATAGGGTCAGGACGGCCAGGACGCCGACAACGACACCCTGGATCCGGCCGAAGGGCAGAGACGGGAGATGAAGAACCAGGATCGTCACAAAGAGAATCTGCAACGTCACGAGGTAGACGCGCGCGCGCATCGTATTCATCGTGTGCTTTCGGAGAGCTCTTCGCGCCCGCCCCCTGTCCAGCTCCGGATACGTTCGCGGAGAGACGCGAGAATCCTGCTCTGATCCTGCCGGACGAAGACGCCCCAACGAAGCCCGGGGAAGTCCTCCAGGCCCTGCATCCGCGCGTAGCCGGTGACGATCGGAATGCGGCGGCGGCGATCGACCTCCTTGACATAGCCGGAGATTCCGGCCCTGCTGAGCCGGGCGGAGACCGCCCCCAGGTCCGTGACGGGCGCATTGCCGCCGCGAACGGGATCCGAATCGATGAACGCCACGCCCTGTTGGTTCACGATCTGATACGTCGGCATCCCGGACGACGTCAGCGCGGCTTGCCGGCGCCTCACCGTCGGTTTCACAACGACATCGTGCAAGGCGGCCACGGAAACCCGTGACGTCAGCGCTCCCAGGACTTCTCCGTTCGGCGATACGATCGGCACGGTGAAAGCGACCGCCTCCGCTCCGCGGCTTTCCTGATGGATGTCGGAATGACTGACATGGCCGCTTCGGAATTCCTGTGCCAGACGCAACCCCGTAGACCGGCTCGGGTCCCGCTCGATCAGCGCGGGGTCGCTGGCCGCAACCACCCGTCCTGTCCGATCCAGCCCGCCCACCCACAGATACAAGGGATCGGATTCTTTCAGCCTCATCACTTGCCGCGCGACCGCTTGTCGATCGTAGTTCTGGCCGACGAGGCTCTGCGCCGCCTCCCGCATTTCCCGGTACCGCTCTGCCAGGACACGGTCCAACTGACCGGCGACTTCCTCCGCCACCGCGCCGAGTCGTTCGCCCAGTATCCTGGCCGAACGATTCTCATAGGCCTGGATTGCGGCGGCGGCACTGAGGAGGACCACGGCGGCGACCACGTGCAGAACGACGGCACGTCCTTGCACCGCCTTCACGGCTTCGCGGGTGCGGACCGGTCCTGGAGAAACATCGAGCGGCTCCGGCTGAGTCCGCGCCGCTTGGTCAAGGCCGTCGAGTCGGGCTCCCTGACCGCAGAGCGCGATGCGCGAGTCGAGTTCCGGCGAAGGATCCGTAAATTCCACTCCGCACTCACGGCCCTTCGACCATCGCGCGACCGCGCGACCGATCCTGACCGGCTGCAGGCTGTCCGAAAAGTGAATGTTCAGATCGAGGCATTCTCCCGTAAGGACCGGCCAATCGACGCGCAGGCGCGCCCCTCGCTTCGAGAGATCCACCACCGCTCCTTCCCGATCATGACGGGCTCCCGAGAACGAGCAGCGAAGGGCGACCGGCATCCGCGGATAGCGGCGGCGGTTGACGCGGGCGATCGCTTCCACCTGTTCCTGCCAAGACGTTTCCTGGACGGTCACAACCCTTTTCCCCCGTTACGCATGCGCGGGACGACCCGGCGGCGCATGGGCTCCTTGATGCATGATCCGGGTATCACCACAGCGCTGCGACCA
Source organism: Nitrospira sp. UBA5699 (assembly GCA_002420105.1). Lineage (GTDB taxonomy): Bacteria > Nitrospirota > Nitrospiria > Nitrospirales > Nitrospiraceae > Nitrospira_C. Next base: position 35,360 of record DIHJ01000089.1, on the reverse strand, counting down.
ATGTCGAAGCACAATCCCGGCTGCCGCCGTTTCTTCGATGAGAAATTCGGCGCGCCCGCCCGTCTGTCGCAGCACAGTTAACGAGTAGCAGATGGCGGCGGAAGCCGGTAGACAAGTTCTGCGGTATGTGCTGTAGGACTGAATGGATGTGCGTCTGTAGGACAGAATTACTCTACGAGCGATTCGGTGCGGAAGTAATAGGCGGCCGCCTGAGAGCGACGGTTACAATTGAGTTTTTGGAAGATAATTCTTACGTAATTGATCACGGTTTTCTCACTGAGAGCCAGGGCCGACGCGATTTCCCGATTGGTTTTCCCTTCCGCGATCAACGCCAGCACCCGCCGTTGTTGGGACGGGAGTTCGACACGCCGCCCGATTCCGCCCGGCGCCGGCGACGTCCGCAAGTTCTGCACGATCGAATCCGACATGACCGGATCGATGATCGATCCGCCCTTCGCAACCGTCTCCACAGCGCCCAGCAGTTGCTTGCCGGCGATCTGCTTCAGGAGGTAGCCGCTTGCTCCCGCATAGATCGTCGACAGCAGCGCATTGCGATCCGCATAGGACGTCAGAAAGAGGACCCGCACGGTCGGATGCGCGGAGCGAATCCGCCTGCAGGCTTCGACGCCCGACTGATCGGGCAGACGCAGGTCCATCAGCACGACGTCGGGTCGGAGTTCATCGGCCCGTGCGATCGCCTCCGAGGCGCTGCCGGCTTCTCCGACCACATGGACGGTCTGCGAGCCTTCGAATAATCGGCAGAGCCCCATCCGCAGGACTTCGTGATCATCGACCAGCAGGAGACGAATCGGTCGCATCATCACCTCCTTACGCGCTCTCCGAGGCCGGAAGGTCCACGAAGATCCGCGTGCCTTTGCCCCGCTTCGAAACCAGCTGGAACCGCGCTTTCACCCGGCGCGCCCGCAGCGCCATGTTGCGAAGACCGTAGCCTTCGTTGCGGGCGCGACTGACGTTGAAGCCTTTGCCGTCGTCTGTGACCGCAAAGCGGACGGCGCTTCCCTTACGGGAGAGCGACACCGTAACCGTCGAGGCGTCGCCGTGCCGCACGGCGTTGCTGAAGGCCTCACGCGCGATCAATAGAAGATGCTTGGCTTGGTCCGGAGTCAACCGTCTCACGGCAACATCCGAGAGACGCACCAGAAACTTCGGGGAGTCCGCCGCCTGAAAGGCCTGGATCACACGCTGCAACTCCCCCCCAAACCGCTTGGTGCTGAATCTGATTCCGGGGTCGAGACCCACGATGTAATGGCGAACGTCCTCTATCACCAGATTGAGCTCGGTAATCGCCCGGGAAATTCCCCGTGCCGCCTGTTTGGGATCGGATTTGACGCTGCTCCGTGCGCCTTCGAGCCCGAGTCCGCAGGCCACCAGCATCTGCACAATATTGTCGTGGAGATTCTGGGATAGCTGCTCCCGTTCATCCAGCATCCGGCTCAATCGGGCTTCTCGTTCACGCAGCACCGCTTCGGCCCGCTTGCGTTCGGTGACGTCCCGCACCGTCTGCGCCACGCCGACCACGCGACCCGCCTGATCCTTGATGGGCGCAACACTTATAGACACGTCGATGAGGGAACCGTCCTTTCGCAGCCGGACGGTTTCATATTGATCGATCCGTTCGAGTCGCTTCACCCGTCGGAGGATTTCCGGTTCCTCCACGCGACGTTCCGGGGGAATCAGCCGCAGGACGGACCTGCCGATGATTTCATCGGCGGAATAGCCGAACATGCGCTCCGCTCCTTCATTCCAACTGGTGATCACGCTGTTCAACGTCTTGCTGATGATGGCGTCCTGCGATGACGTGACGAGCGCGGCCAGTCTCGCCTGAGCGTCCTGCTCCCGTTTTCGCGCCGTAATATCGGTGGCGATCCCCCCGATCGCCTCGATCCGTCCGTGCCGATCGAACAGCGGAAACTTGTGCACCAGGCTGACGCGGCGGCCGTCCTTATGAAGCGTCGTTTCCTCGAATTCCATGGTCGTTCCGCTCTGAAGAACCAGCCGGTCGTTGTCACGAAACATTCTCGCCTGTTGGGACGGGAACAGTTCTTCATCGGTCTTCCCGATAATCTGTTGCGCGCTCATCCCGAAGACGTCCGCGAAACGCTTGTTGACCCTCAGGTAGCGACCTTCCGGATCTTTCTTAAAGATCAGGGACGGACTGTTGTCCAGAATCGCCTGCAACTGGGCCTCGCTGCTTTGCAGCGCCAGTTCGGCCTTTTTGCGGTCGGTGATGTCACGCATGATGGTCGACAGAAACTCGACCTGGCCGGAAGAGGTTCGATGGGCGATGACCACTTGCGAGACCGGAATCTCGCGACCGTCGCAACGGCGGATCGCCGTCTCACCGGCCCACACGCCGTTCCGAATGGCGGAGGGAATCCCCTCTTGCGCCACGATAGTCGCCGCCCAGTCGGGATGGAAATCCGATACGATCATCGCCGTCACGTCCGAGGGAGCGATCCCCGCCATCCGGCAGCCCGCTTCGTTGACATACAGCGCTCGCCCTTCCAAGTCGGCCGTTCCGACGAAGTCGGAGGTCGCATCGAGAATGGAGATGAGACGCCTGGACGTCTCCTCGGTGAGTTTGCGCTCCGTAATGTCCTCGTGCGCGATGACGACTCCGCCGTGATCCCGTGCCAACGCGGTCACGCGCATCAAGAACCATCGGGACTGTTCTCCGGAGCGGCAGGGATATTCCATGGTGAATCCGTCCTGTCGGCCGTTCAGCACCGCCTCGATGCCCCTGACAGCCTCGCCCGCGGTACGATCGCCGCGGGTTACCGCATCCTGACAGGATTGGAGATAGTTCACGCCGGGACCGATGGCGGTCGAAGCGGATGCTCCGTTGCGTCGGGCGAACCGCCTCCAGGATTCGTTGACGGCCAGGATCGTTCCCGCCCGGTCAAGGACGGCAATTTCCACGGCCAGCGAGTCGAGCACTGTGCGCGTGAAGTCCTCGTTCTCTCGCAACGCTGCGTCAGCCCGCTTCCGCTCGGTGATATCCTGAATCTGGGCGATGAAATAGAGCGGCGTTCCCGTGGTATCGCGCACGAGGGATACCGACAACAGAATCCAGACCGCATGCCCCTGCTTGTGGATGTATCGCTTTTCCATCTGGTAGTTGGGAATCTCATCTTGCAGCAATCGGTGGACGAGCTCCAGATCGGCTTCGAGATCGTCCGGATGGGTGATCGCCTGGAAACTCGAGCGCGTCAATTCCGATGCCGGATAGCCGACGATTTCGCAGAGCGCCTGATTGACTTGCAGCCAGCGTCCGTCTGTCGCCACGAGGGCCATCCCGATCGGCGCTTCGTCGAACGCTTTGCTGAAGCGCTCCTGGATTTCCCCGAGCGCGACTTCCGTCCGTTTCCGATCGGTGATGACTTCCGTAAAAATGATGATTCCTCCGATGCCGCCGGCGGCTGTGTACCACGGGCGGACCTCCCATCGCAGCCAATCTTCGCTCCCGTCGGCGCGGAGCAGTCGATCCTCCTCGCGCCGTTCCACGCCTCCAGCCAAACAACGCCGGTGTACGTCCTGCCAATCCTCGCGTTGCCGGATCTCCGGGAACACATCGTAGTGGTGGCAGCCGATCAGGTTCCTGTTTTCGAGCCGATAATCCAGCACCCAGCGTCTGCTCACCGCGAGGTACCTGAGGTCTCGATCCAGCATGGCCACGGCTGCGGGCGTGTGTTCGACGAATGACTGAAACAGCGCGTGACTGCGCTCCAGATCGCCGGCGTACGTCCGGATCTGTTCGAGCAGGGTCGTAAGCCGCTCCGATTGGGCGCCGACCGCACGGTCCTGCACGGCGAGCAACTCATTCATCACGTTGATGATGTACGGTTCATGGAGAGCCGTGCCCGCCGGTCCCGCAGCGACGGGAAGGATCGCCAGCTTTGCGCTCAGTGCGAGCACTCTGAATAAGTCGGCCGTCCGGCGCGAAACGGGAATCCTTGAGAACAGGATGACCGCGAAGAGTTCGCCGCATGGCAACAGACCTCCGAACCCCAGCACCGATCGGATCCCGAATCTCTTGACGAACTCATCCTGATCCGGCACGAACGGGCTGCCGACGGCATCCGGAATATAGAACACGTTGCAATCGGTTGCGTCTCCATCGAGCAGCAAGGGTGAGAAGGGCGCGTCACCCTCCCGCAACTTTACCCCCAGTTGCCGGAAGAGAAGAGAGATCATGGGGAGCCGAGCGAGGAACTGCTCGCCGGTCAGGGGGATTGCGCGATAGCGGCTCGATTTTTCGACCGTGTTCCAGTCCGGCAGTTCACCGGCAGTCCCCAGAAGGGTCAAACACTTGGTGTTCGGCGAAGGCGACTCTCCCAAAACCTGATCGGCCTGACTTCTGACCTGCGGGTCCAGCTGTCGGTATTCCCGCGTCATGAAGAAACGGGCGAGCGCGCACTGTTTCTCTCCCGTCTCCCGATCTACCAGACTGTCATAAAGATAGCGAGTGATCCGTCCCGCCAGTTGGTCGATGGCGGACGTCCCCTCACCCATTCGGCGCAGAGCGGCGCCGCATTCCGACATGTCCTTCAGGGTAAAACGTGCGAGGTCGTGCACCGGACGCCGGCGGAAGGCGGCCCCTTCTTCCTGTTCAGAGGAACAGGTTACCTGCGCACCGTCATTCTGCATACTGCGCGTCCACTCAGATGACAACGGTCGGCTGTCCGCACCGCGACCGGAAACGGACCCTCAGCCGTTCGAGGAAAAGATGGGCAGACGAACGAATCCGCCATCACTCAATTTGCAGGCAAGAGAGAAATTCTGAACGTCGTCCGGCCTTCGTGACACTCATCACGCAGGAGACGAGTCCGCCATCGATGAAGCACATTACAGTGTCCGCCGATGCACAGTACCTGTTCGGGGGCGTCGGTTGCGTTTGCTGCGACTCCGGCCTGGACGATCGCGCAGCGCAGCCGACACAACTTGCTTCTGCGCCGGTGTTTCCTGGACGGTTCAGGCCTGCTCGGAAAAGTACGGGCCATGACCGGCAACCTTCCTACGAGCCGACACATTCTTTCACCGGCATTATGGCATCGTCGCATGTTCACAGGCTGATATGAAATAGGCGCGTTTGGCTCTATCTTTCTGTAGGACTTTGTCTTATGGGCTTTGATACGGCGGGTGTTGCGGCAGGGAATGACCGGGAAGGAATCTTATCCGGGTTGTCCGGACTCGTCGTCGCGACAGCTGCGCGCCGCAGCCCGGCCCGCGAGAAATCCCGTGGCCCAGGCCCACTGAAAGTTGAAACCGCCGATCCGGCCGTCGCAATCCAGAATCTCGCCGGCCAGATACAGGTCCGGCGTCCGCTTGGATTCCATCGTCCGGAAGTCGATCTCTTCGAGAGGAACGCCGCCGGCCGTGACTTCGGCATGGCTCCAGCCCCGATCTCCCGTGACGGGAAACTGAAACCTCGTCAGCGCGGTCATCAGCCGTTCGCGATCCGCCCGGGGGAGTTGTCCCATCGCCGTCTGCGATCGGCATCCGACGTGAAGACAGAGCGACTCGGCAAAACGCTCCGGGACCAGTTGGGCCAACCCTTTCAGAATCGAGCGGCGGGGACTCCGGACCACCTCACCCAGAAACCACTGCCGCGCCTGTTCCTTCGTCCGGTTGGGAAGAAAATTGCCGTAGAGTTCGACCTGCTCGCCGCGTTCCCGTCCCAGAGTCCAGAACCGGCTGGCGTCCATCACGACCGGCCCGCTGATGCCGAAGTGGGTCCACAGCAGGCTTCCGGCTCGTTCGTCGACCGAACGCCCTTCCACGACCGTCGTCAGCTCGACCTCCTGCGAGAGTCCGGAGAGCGTCCGGTGGAACATGGTATCGTCGAGTACCAACGGCACGAGCGCCGGCGCGGTGGGCGTGACGGCATGACCGAGCCGGCCGGCAAGGACGTAGCCGAACCCGTCGCTCCCGGATTTCGGGACCGACCGGCCTCCTGTCGCCAGAACGACCTTTCTGGTTTGCACGGTTCCGCGCGCGTGATGAATGACGAATCCGGCTGCGTGACCGGGAAGCCGGTCGATCGCGATCACCCGATGGTCGGGCTGAATGGCCACGCCCAGTTTTCTGCCACGATCGACGAGCGCCGTCAGCACGGTTCGGGCCTTGTCGGTCACGGGGAACAGCTTGCCGGTCTCCTCCCGTTTGAGTGCGACGCCCAGTGAGGCAAACCAGTCGATCGTCCGCCCGACGGTGAACGCCGCCAGCACGTTCCTGATGATCCGGCAGTTGCCGAAAAAGTCGGCTGGCGTGACCGTCTGATGTGTGACGTTGCAGCGCCCGCCTCCGGAGACGAGGATCTTGGCGCCGATCGTATTCGCGCCGTCGAGGAGCACGATCCGCTGAGTGCGGCCCATCGTTCCCGCCGTTTCAGCCGCGAATATGGCGGCGGTCAGTCCCGCCGCGCCGGCTCCGATCACCGCGATATCGTTCATGTTTTCCTGCGTCGACATTAGAGAATTCTAACTGACTGTTAACACCCCGTTAATCTTGGATTGCTAAATTATCGCTCGTACGGAACATCTATCGGACCCGGTGAGCAGGAGGTGGGCACATGACCTGTCAGAAATGCAAGGGGCTGATGATTAAAGAGTGGAGACCGGATTTCTCTCCGGAGGCCGCCGTGATGCGTTGCATCAACTGCGGTCTGGTGCTCGATTCGTTGATTGCGCAGAACCGTTCGATGAAGGCACACGGAAAGCAAGCGGTGTTGGACGCGGCCTGATCCGGACTGTCGAGTCGAAGGGCCCGTCCGGTTCGTGCGGACGACTTGCCGCACGGACCGGACCGGGCAGGTGTGGACGTTGCGCGTGTGGTCAGACCGAAAACTCCGCCCAAAGAAACGTGTGATCTGAGGGGTCTTTCGCTCGCCGCGGCTCGACGTCCACGTCTACCCTTCGACATTTCTCCGCCAGCGGGGCCGTCGCCAGGATATGGTCGATGCGCCAGCCTTTGTTATTCTCCAGGGAACTCGGCGCCCGGTAATCCCAAAAGGTGAATTGCTGCCGGTCCGGGTAGAGTTTTACGAAGACATCCTGAAATCCCCACGACACCGTCGCCTCATAGGCCTTCCGCGCATCTTCGTGGTAACAGACGTGCGTCAGATGCTTCTCGGGGCTGTGGACGTCCATCGGTCTCGGCGCCACGTTCATGTCACCGCACCAGATCGCCGGCCGATCCGGTGAAAGATGCTTCTCAAAATACCGCCGCAGCCGCTTGAACCATTCGAGTTTGTAGGCGTATTTGGGCGAATCGATTTCGAACCCCTGCGGAACGTAGGTATTGACGATGGGGATGCCGTCGATCACCACGTGCAGGAGCCTCGGTTCGTCCGGGTCGCCTCCATCATCGAGTCCGGCCCGGACCGAGTCCGGCTTCTTCCGGCTCAGGACCGCGACCCCGTTATAGGATTTCATGCCGCGAAACGTGACGTCGTAGCCGGACGGCGCCAGGGCCGTCAGCGGAAACTCGCTGTCCTGGACTTTCGTTTCCTGAATGCACAAAACGTCGGGTTTCTGCTTCTCCAACCAATCGAGCACGATCGGCAGGCGCTTACGGAGCGAATTGGCGTTGAAGGTGGCGATTTTCATGGCGGTCGGCGACTGAGCCGGGGGCGATGCTACCAGATGGCACGAGCGGGGACAAGCCGACCGGCAATCGGTTCGAGCGGGGCGGGGTCCGGAACGAGCACGGCCCGCGGCGACAGGCTCACCGCGGGCCGTGCATCATTCGTTGACGGACCGGACGGGTCCGGACCGCTTACTGGCCTGCCGCGCCGACGGCGCCCTTCATTTCCTGACCCGCCGCCTTCATCTCCTGGCCGGCGGCTTTCATTTCCTGACCGGCGGCCTGCGCGGCTTCCTTGTGCTCTTCGGCCTTTCCCTTCATTTCATCCTTGCGCGCCTTCGCCTTGTCTTTCATCTCCTGTTTTTTGGCTTTCATCTCCTCTTTACGGGCCTTCATCTTGGCCTTCATCTCTTCCTTCTTCGCCTTCATGTCGGCCTTCATGCTTTCCTTGTCCGCCTTCATCTGCTCTTTCATCTGGCCCATTTCGCTCTTCATGGCATCATCGGCCAGGGTGAGCGATGCGGTTCCGACCAAGCACAGCGCGGCAAATCCGGCAATCACCAGCTTCTGCATAGAGCACCTCCGTTTAAGACGAGAACTGCGTGGTTGTAGACGGCGTGTCGTTGGGAAAACCGATTCAGGGTCTCACGACCTTCGCTGACTGTCAAGTCGGGGGAACTCCGTCCGGACCGAGCGAGAAATAGCTGCTATCGGCGGGATGCGACAAGAAACCGCCGCAGAATCGCCTGTTCGACCCTGGACCGGCCGCGGTCCGGGGCCGGAAACCGCAGGATCAGATTGAGGCGTCCCGCGTCGGACAACTGGAGGGTGACGCGGGGCTCGGGAGACGGCGCTTCAAGCAGGTTCGTCTGCTCCAACATTTTCATGTGACGTGCCGCTTCCCCCATGAACGGGGCGCATTCCGACTTCGCCGCGTCGAGGAGCCGCCGTTCGGCCGCCTCCCAATCATCCTCGGTTTTCAGAGGAATCGTCAGCGTGTAGAGGCCGTATTCCTGCTCGGGATTCTCTTTGACCAGGGCATTGGTAAACAGCAGGCTGTTCGGAAACACCGCAACACGACCGGTGTAGAGATGCGTCGCCGGTCCGGGGCCGATCTCGAGGAGTTTGGTCGCGAAGATATCGTGATCTAGCACGACGCCGCGGTAGCCCGCGATCTGAATGCGATCGCCGACGGAATAGACCTTCCCGCCGACGCGCAGCGCCGCGCCGCTCCAACAGAGAATGAGCTCCTTCGTCGCAAGGACGAGGGCGGCCGCCAGGGCGACCAGGGAAACGGCGAAGGCCTGGAGTTCGTGCGCCCAAATCACCACCAGGCCGAGGAGAAAGACGAACACCATCGTGTTGCGGACCGACACCACCCAGCGCCGCTTGGCTTCCATCGTCAGCGCCTGATTCCGTGCAATCGACCGGACGATGAGCGCGCGGGCGATGAGGACCGACAGCAGGAGGAGAAGCGATTTGAGGCTGTCCAGGAGGACGGAGCTGTCGATGTGGGGAAGCCAGGCAGGCATGGGTTATCGCGTCCGCATCGATCTCAGTGGTCTGCGGTCAGCAGGTCGCGGGTTCCCGGGACACACTCGTCCCGTTTCCAATGCTTGAGAATCTTCTGCTCGTTGAACGTCAGGGTGTAGCGATAGCAATACAGGGTGGGCTTGGGACCGTCGGCTCCGGCCTTCCCGATCAGCGACGCGGCCTGGTTCGCCGCGTTGGTCAGACCGGACAAATCCATCGGATTCAGCTCCTTGTCGGTCAGCGGCACACGATAGGTCCAGACCGTATCGCCCCCGAGCGCGGGGGTCTTGGCCGTATGCGGCGGGCCCATTTTTTCCGTGATCTCCTCCTGCGTCAGGCGATCGACGCCCTTCTTGAAATACTTGTCCCGCCACGGACCGCCGCAGGCCAGGAGCGAGCAGGCAATGAGCAGGACCATCGAGTTCGTGACGGTCCGGCGGGGCAGGCCGAAGGGCATCATGACTTGGGTCGGTCCTGAAGTTGCTGCATGCGTTTGATCGAACAATACAGGGCATAGCCCTGGGCCAGCATCCCGGTCACCAGGAGTCCCAGTGCCGTTCGCAGCCAATGCGTGCCCGGCTCATCGAGCCCGTACATGCCCAGCATGAATCCCAGCGCGATCGCCACCATCCCGGCAAAACGGGCGATCATCGCGCTCGTGCGCCAGTGCGTGGAAGGAGGCTGGGGGATCTCCGACATGGGAATACGCTACAACGGATGACGTGAAGGGTTCAACCGCGCTTCGCTCTGATGTCCCGGGCTCGGAGCTCGAAAGCCGCCGCCTCGTCCTTTCGTCCGAGCTTTCGGAGGAGGTTGGCCAGGTCTTCCAGGGTCTTGGCCACTTCGGGATGAGAGGGTCCCAGGGCCTTCTGCCTGATCGCCAATGCCCGGCGATAGAACGGTTCCGCCTTGTCCGGTTGGCCCTGAGCGACCCAGAGCTGGCCCAGATTCGCGGCGCTCAGCGCCACATCGGGATGCTCGGCCCCCAACAGGCGCTCCTTGATGTCCAGAGCTCTCGTCAACAATGGTTCCGCCTCGGCATATTGGCCGTACATCCGGTGAAGCACGCCGAGATTGTTCAGCGTCGCCGCCACATCGGCGTGGTTCTCTCCGTGTACCGCCTGATAGATCTTCAGCGCCTGCAGATACACCGGCTCCGCTTCGACGTGTTTCCCCTGCCCCGCATAGACCTGCGCGAGTTGGGACAAGCTCAGCGCCACCCGGCGGTCCTCCCGTCCGAACTCCTCCGCCTTCTTCACGGCGACAAGAAAAATGCGCTCGGCCTCCGCATAGTTTCCCTGCTGCACCGCCTGCTGGCCCGCAGCCATGGCCGACTCCCAGGTCTGCTGCTGGCAGGCCGCCGGCGAAGACAGCAGCAGGACGATCGCGGCGAGGATGCGTCTGTTCATGAGGCTTCCAGTTGTTCGACCAGGGATTCGGCCGGATACGTCACGATCTCCGCCAGCGTCGGATGGTAATGGGGGATGCGTAACAGATCCGCGGCAGTTCCCCCGTAGTAGATCACGGCGATGAGTTCATGGATGAGCTCGCCGGCCTCCGGCCCGACGATCTGCGCGCCCAGTAATCGCCCGTTGGAAGGGGCCGCCAGCAACTTGACGAAGCCGTGCAGGTCGCCGCGACAAAGCGCTTTCCCGTGATCGGCAAAGGGGTAGGAGGCGGCAAGGTACGGAATCCCGTTCGCGCGGCACGTCCGTTCATTCAGGCCCACGACCGCGACCTGCGGCTCCGTGAACACGACTTCGGCATCCAGACGGTGGTCGATCTCCCTGGCCGGAGCGTTCGGGTGCGTCGCATTGTAGCCGGCCACTTCGCCTTGTCGAATCGCCAGGTGGACGATCGGACTCAGATCGTTCACGTCTCCGACCGCGTAAATGTGCGGCTGCGACGTCCGCATGGCTGCATCCGTGACGATGCGGCCTTCTTCCACCCTCACGCCGGCCGCTTCGGGGTGCAGGCCGGAGATATTGGGACGGCGGCCCAGGGCCTGGAGAATCTCCTCGCCCGTGAACACCTGCTCCCCTCCAGCCCGTCTGACCCGAACCGATTTCCGTCCCTCCCGGATCCCGACGTGCAATAACTCTGCGTCCGTCACGACGTCGATGCCGTCCCCTCGCAGGGCAGCTTCGAGCGCCAGCCCGACATCCTCGTCCATCGGCGACAGGAGCGTGCGCCCCCGCTGGATGATCGTCACGGTCGTGCCGAGCCTGGCAAAGAACTGCCCGAACTCGACGGCCACCGGTCCGCCGCCGAGCACGATCAGCGAGCCGGGCTGCACACGCACATCCAGGATGTCGTCACTCGTGAGGTACCCGGTCTCGGCCAGCCCCGGTACCGACACGTCGCAGGGAGAGGAGCCGGTGGCGATGATGAAGGCCCCGGCGGATAGTACGATGTCGCCGGCGACGATGTCGTGAGGCGACCGGAACAGAGCCCGCGACTGGTAGAGCGTGAACTCCGGGTCATGCAACTGCTGGATGCGGTAGTCGGCAAACTCGCGGACCAGCCGATTCTTGCGGTCCACGATCGCCGACAGGTCCGCACGGCCCTTCACCCCGGAAAATCCGAACTCGTTCGCGCGGCGCAACAGCGACGCGATCTCGGCCGAACGCA
>DIHJ01000089.1:17957-23454 GCA_002420105.1 Nitrospira sp. UBA5699 | reverse complement strand
CGTCCGTGCCGCGGCGTAACCGGCCGACCCGCCGCCGATGACGATTACATCGTGTGTCTTGCGCATGCCCTGTGCCCTGTGATGCCTTCGTCCCTTGCCGTATAGTAGGATGCGCCGGGAACCTCCAAAGAATACACGATGATCCAGCCAGGCCGCTATCGCCACTATAAAGGGCAGGACTACGAAGTCATCGGAGTGGCGAGACAACTCGGAGACGGAAGAGGAATTCGTGGTTTATCGCGCCCTGTACGGCGAACGTGGCCTGTGGATCAGACCCGCCGCCATGTTCCTTGAAACGGTCCTGGTAGAGGGAATCCCCCGTCCACGGTTCCAGCGTCTGCCCGGCTGACGCCGGGGGCGGTCTGTCACGCATCCCTGCCGGTTGCTCTTCACCGTATCGTATCGAGAAAAATCCCTAATCTTCCCCCCTTTTGAGGGGAGCAGGACCTTCACAGTCTCGCCTCGTATTCTTCCATATTTACAATGATTTAGTAACCATCCCCCCTCGAAGGAGAGGCCTCCGCCGTAGGGATAGGCAGGAAGTCCATTCGGACATAGGCTTAGTCATGACACGGAGGCAAGGTGGACCAGTGCGGAATTCCCTCCAGCATATGAATCCGGCAGAGAGGCGCCCATGACCTACGTAGACACCTTCTTCAGTACGCCCGTCGGCTTCGGCCTATCCGGTCTCGTGCTCTTCGTCATCGGAATTCTCCTCAAGCAGAACCGCGGCCGCCGCTGGGTGCTGCTCCTCAGCCTCTTTCTCTACGCCCGCTACATGCTCTGGCGCCTGCTCTACACCATCCCCACCGATGAGCCGGCCGGTCTGATCGTCGGTTCCATCGCCTACATGGCGGAACTCTACGGCCTCTGTCAATTTTGTTTCTTCACGTTTCAGTCCTGGTCGCCGACGGAACGGCAGCCTGCGCCGATCACCAGGTACCCCACCGTCGACATCATGGTCACGGTCGTGGATGAGCCCCCGCCGATTCTCAGGCAGACGCTGATCGGCTGTCTCTCGCAGGACTATCCGAAGGACCGCTTCACGGTCTTCGTGCTCGACGACGGTCACCGGACCGAGACCAGAAAGCTGGCCGCCGCGCTGGGCTGCGAATACATCGCGCGCCCGGACCGGCCCCGCCACGCGAAGGCGGGCAATTTGAACCATGCCTTGCGGCTGACGGAGGGAGAGGTCGTCGCGGTCTTCGACGTGGACCACATTCCGGCCCGTACGTTCCTGAAAGATACCGTTGGATTTTTCGATGATCCGAAAGTCGCCATCGTCCAGACCCCTCACCATTTCTACAACCCGGACGTCTTTCAGCGAAATCTGCGCGTGGGGGAACGGGTGAAGAACGAGCAGGCGCTGTTCTTCCGGGCGCTGCAAGCCGGTCGAGACAGTCATAACAGCGCGTTCTTCGCCGGCAGCGGAGGACTCTTCCGCCGCAAGCCGCTCATGCAGATCGGAGGATTCCAGACCCAGACCATCACGGAAGACATTCATACCAGCATGAACCTGCATGCCAGGGGCTATAAGTCCTGCTATCTGAACAAAGTCCTGTCCGCCGGACTGATGCCGGAAACGTTCGAAGGCTATCTGAAACAGCGGAAACGCTGGGCGATGGGCTGTATCCAGGTGCTGCTGCGGGACAATCCGCTCACCAAGCGCGGATTGACCCTGGCCCAACGGATCGATTACTTCGGATCGATTTTCTACTTCTTCTTCGGCCTTCCGCGGCTCATCTGCCTCCTCGCCCCGTTGTCGAGTCTCCTGTTCAGCACTCCGCCGATCACGGCCGATGTGCTGTCGCTCTCGAACTACTTCTTCTCGTTTTTCCTGGCGTCCGCCCTCGTGATGAGACCCGTCAGCCGGGGCTCTCGCAATCCGTTCTGGTCGGACGTCTACGAGATCGCCATGTGTTTCGCCCTCAGCCTTGTGGCGCTGAAAGCGCTCGCCACGCCCCGCAAAGAGCGGCCGTTCGAGATTACCCCCAAAGGCCAGCGGGTGAGGAAAAGCACCGCCACCGAGCTGTCGCTGGCCTGGCCGCACCTGATGACTTTCGGCCTCCTGGTGGTCGGGCTGACGCTGGGCACGCGCCAGTGGTGGCTGGGCGGAGGCGATCCCGGGCTGCCGGTCAGCCTGTGGTGGGGCGGCATCAATCTGCTCTTGCTCACCGTCGCCATGTTCGTGGCGAGCGAACAAACACAGGGCCGGCTGGGATTCCGGCTCGAGCGGGACTTCGCGGGCGGCTTGTTCGTGAACGGAGAAGGGATTCCCGCCCGCATCACGGATTTGAACGAGCAGGGCGCCGGCCTCACCGTGGAGGAACCGATTCTCGCGCTGCAACCGTCCGTCCAGCTGGCATTGACCTCCTCCTGCGGCGCGCTGATCAAGATCTCCGCCGAGGTCGTTCGGCAGGAACCCTTGCCGGCCGGCGGGGTCAAGGTCGGGCTTCAGTTCCACGAATTGGACGAGGAGACCAGAAAAGTTCTCGTGGACAAGATTTACGGGGACGCAGACCCGTGGGAGCACACCTACCGGTTTCAGCCGGGGATCGGCAGCAGCCTCCGGTCGCTCGCCCACGCCCTCACCGCCCCCTGGCGTACGCTTCAATCGAGTCGGCGCAGCATGCTCCGCTTCTCCGGCGGGACCCTGTGTCAAGTCAAAGCGCCCTCGGCGGTCCTAAGGGGCCGGGTCGAAGACATGTCGTTCTCGGGCGTCAGCGCTCTCCTGAACGGGTCTCCGCCCGGTTCGCTGGTCGGGAGCCTTCTCCAGCTTCCCGGCGTCGAACTGAAGGTCATTCCCGTGGCCATGGTCCGGAAGCACAGGAAGACGCTCGTGCGGTTCAAGGTCGAAAGCATCGAGTCGGGCGAAGAGCGCTGGCGCTCCATGCACCATGCGCGCTGGCAGGCATCCTGACGTCGGGCGTGCTGTTTGGGAAAAACCACGATACCTCGTACCGAATCAGTACCGCCCATTGCGAGGAAGGACAAGAACCATGATACGACAGAGGTTCCTCATACTGACGGCCGGTATCCTGCTGCTGCTTCCTGCGTCTAGCCGGGCGGGCGATGTCTTTACGGGGTTTCAAATCGACAACAAGAGCCAGTATTTCGGTTATCTGGGCGTCCGGACGCCGCTGTTGCGGACCGCGGGAGGCCCCGACCTCTTTGTCCAGGCCATGGCCGCAGGGCTGGGGTATAACTTCAAAACCAACGGGCAGCTCTTGGACGCGAACGTGCAGTTCCTCGTTCCCTCTCTCGGCATCACGCAGAAATTCGGCGGCTGGACCCTCTCCGCGCTGGCCGGTCCCCAGCTGCGCCGCATCGAGGAGCAGCGGTTGAACGCCAGCACCTCCGTCGAGCATCAGATCGGTGCGTTCGGCCAGGTCGAGGCCCTCTACTGGCATGAGAAGGGCAGCGTGCACGTGATCGGCTCCTATGCCGATCTCGATAATTTCTTTTGGAGCCGGTTGCGCGGGAAGCTCCTCGCCTATAAAGCCAACAAGCGATGCTGTTCCACTTACGTCGGGTGGGACGTCGCGGGCATGGGGAATGCCGACTTCCGTGCGTTCCAGACCGGACCGCTCGTCGAAGTCCCGGTGGGCAAGGTGTTCCTGCTGGCGAAAGGAGGCTACCAGTACAGCACGCCGTTCCATAGCGGCGCCTACGGCGGATTCGAGATCTATTTTCCGTTCTGAACCGCGCTCAGGGCAGCCAGGTCCAGTGTGAAAAGGCCGCGGCCTGCCCGACCTGTTGTCCGCTCGAATCAAGCACGTTCCAGATCCGCGCGTTCTCCACGAGAAACCGCCGGCCGGTCGCCGAAATCCTCACGCCTCGGTAGGTATCGATGAAACCGCGGCTCCGGGCCTGCTCCAGCATCCATTCCCGTTCAGCGCGATTCACCGGTTCGGCCGTCAGGCGCGACGGCGTCTTCCCCAGTTGTTCCCAGGTCATCTCCCACAACTCCAGGGCCGCGCGGTTGCCGTAATTCAGGATCGGATCGGCTTCCGTGCCGTGAGAGACGACCACCACGGGCAACTCGAACAGCGCCCTCGACTGAAACTCCTGATCACCGGCCCGCTCCATCAACTCGCGGCCGGTCCAGTGACGGTGGCTGTCGAGCAGCCATTGGCTCCATTGCGCGACCAGAGGATCCATCCAAGAGACCGAGGTCATGACGTAGGTTCGTCCTTCACAGGCCACCGCGGTCACAGGCCCGCCGGGCGATGCAGAGGGGTACGGCGCATACTTGTACAGACCCAGGGTGGAGTCTGTATAATACCGCTTCCCCGCATTGCGGTCACCAAGGAGTCGTCATGGCAGGTCAGACATTGTTCGACAAAATCTGGGAGTCCCACGTGGTTCGGGCGGAACCGGACGGGACGACCCTGCTCTACATCGATCGTCAACTGGTTCACGAAGTCACGTCGCCGCAAGCGTTCGAAGGGCTGAAACTCGCCGGTCGTCGCCCCCGACGGCCGGGCGCGACCCTCGCCGTCCCGGACCACAACGTCCCGACCACGGACCGCCGGCTCGGCATTGCCGATCAGGTGAGCGCCGTACAGATCCAGACGTTGGAGGACAACTGCCGGGAATTCGGCATCACCCTGTTCGGAATGAACGACATCCGCCAGGGCGTCGTGCATGTGATCGGACCGGAGCAGGGCTTCACTCTTCCGGGAACCACGATCGTCTGCGGCGATTCGCATACCTCCACCCATGGCGCCTTCGGCGCGCTGGCCTTCGGGATCGGCACCAGCGAGGTCGAGCATGTGCTCGCCACGCAATGCCTGGTTCAGAAACGGCCCAGGACGATGGAGATCAGGGTCGACGGAGTCCTGTCCGACCGCTGTTCGGCCAAAGACGTGATCCTTGCGATCATCGGCAAGATCGGCACGGCGGGCGGGACCGGCTACGTCATCGAATACACGGGCTCGGCCATTCGCGCCCTCAGCATGGAAGGACGCATGACGCTCTGCAATATGTCAATCGAGGGCGGAGCGAGAGCCGGGATGGTTGCGCCGGACGAGAAGACGATCGCCTACATCAAGGGGCGTCCCATGGCGCCGCAAGGCGCGGCGTTTGACCAGGCCGCGCGGGCCTGGCAGCAGTTGAAGACGGATGCCGACGCCAAGTACGACGCGACGGTGGCGCTCCGGGCCGAAGACATCGCGCCGCAAGTGAGCTGGGGGACAAGTCCCGGCATGGTGACCGGCGTCGATCAGAAGGTTCCCGACCCCTGCACGATCGCCGACGAGAAAACGCGCAAGGCCACGGAGCGCGCGCTGGAATACATGGGGCTGACCGCGAATACACCCATGACCGACATTGCGATCGACAGAGTCTTCATCGGATCCTGCACCAACTCACGGATCGAAGATCTTCGTCTGGCCGCGAGCCTGGCCAAGGGAAAGAAAGTGGCCAAGACCGTGCACGCGATGGTGGTGCCGGGCTCGGGTCTCGTGAAGCAGCAGGCGGAGCAGGAAGGGCTCGA